>JACRKA010000091.1 GCA_016219905.1 Verrucomicrobiota bacterium | reverse complement strand
TCGACGGAGTCTCGCCCCACCACAGAAGCGGAGTTTTGCAAGCGCCGCACCGGTTACGAATCACAATCCTTCCAATAATTCCCCGTCCGCGCGCGTTCTATCGCCGAACCTCGAACGGAGATAGAACCATGACACGCAATCGCATATTCGCAGGATTCGGCGCCACGCTCGCGGCCCTCGCCGCCGCCGGCTGGCTTTACGCGCAGGAAACTGAACGGCCGCGCGAACCGCGCCCGCCCGAAGGCCGCGGGGAAGGCCAGCAACGCCGCGGTGGCGACTTCCGCCCGCCGCTCGGCATGGGCGGGGGAATTGCCGCCAACAGCGACTTCGTCTTCGTGCTGCGCGGCAACACGCTGTTCAAATACGACATCAAGACGATGAAGCTCGAAGGCAAGGCGGAGTTGGAAGCCCCGCCGATGGCCCCGCCGCGCGAAGGCGGTGCGGAAGGCCGCCGGCCTCCCGCGCAGTAAAGTGGCGCTACGCAGCGCTATCGCGGTTTTCCGTAGCGCAGCAGCCGCATCGCGTTGAGGATGACGACGATGCTGCTGATCTGGTGCGCGATGGCGCCGCCGACCAGGCTCATCAGGCCGTCCATCGCCGACGTGATCATCGTCAGGTTGAACACCAGCGCGAACACGAGGCCCTGACGGATGATCTTGAGCGTCTGACGGCTCAACCCGACCGCGAACGCCACCTTGCCTAGGTCGTCCGCCATCAGCGCGATGTCCGCCGCCTCGTGCGCCGCGTCGGTGCCGCTGACGCCCATCGCCACGCCCACGTCGGCGGTGGCCAGCGCGGGGGCGTCGTTGACGCCGTCGCCCACCATCGCCACCGCGCCGTGCGCGTTGCGCAACGACTCGATCCGCGCGCCCTTCTGCTCCGGCATGACGCCCGCCTCGACCTGGTCAATGCCGACCCGCGTCGCGATGGAGCGCGCCACGCGCGGGTTGTCGCCGGTGAGCATCACAATCTTCTCGATGCCAAGCCGTCGCAGTTCGGTCACCGCCTCGTCGGCGCGGCCCCGCGGCTCATCACTGACGCAGATCGTCCCGCAGACCTTGCCGTCGTGCGCCACCATCAATGTCGTGTGGCCGTGCTCTTCGTGCGCGCCGAGATGTTCGTCGTGGTCCGCCCCGAGCGCCACGTCGTGCCGCTCCAACAGCGAGCGTTTGCCGACGAGGATCCGCTGGCCGTTGTGTTGAGCGGACACGCCCTCGCCGTGGTGCGCCTGGAACGCCGCAGGGTCGGGCACCGCCAACCGCATCGCGTCGGCGTGGTCCACCACCGCGCGGCCAAGAGGATGCTGGCTCATCTTCTCCGCCACCGCCGCCAGTCCGATCAACTCGGCTTCGTCGTGCTCCTCGCAGAACCGCTTCACATCCGTCACCGATGGCTCGCCGCGGGTGAGCGTGCCGGTCTTGTCGAACACGACCACCTTCAGCCGTCCGGCAGCTTCGAGATACTGGCCACCTTTAATTAATATGCCTTCGCGCGCCGCGCGGGCGATGCCCGCGACGATGGCCGTCGGCGTCGCCAGCACCAGCGCGCACGGGCACGCGACAATGAGCACCGTGATGGCGCGCGCCACGTCGTGCGTGACCGCCAGCGTCAGCAGCGACAGCGTGATCATCAGCGGCACCATCCATTTCGCCCAGCGGTCGAGCGTCCGCTGGATGGGCGCCTCGCGCTGTTGCGCCGCCTCGACCAACGCCGCGATCCGCGCCAGCGTCGAGTCGGCAGCGGCGCGCGTGGCCTTGACGATAAGCGCGCCGGAGACGTTGAGCGTGCCGCTGAAGACCTCGTCGCCGGCGGCCTTGTCCACGGGCACCGATTCGCCGGTGACGGCGGCCTGGTTCACGGAGCTTTGGCCACTCTCGACGAGGCCGTCCACGGGAATTTTCTCGCCGGGCCGCACGACACAGAGGTCGCCGACTTGCGCGTCGGCGGCGGGGATTTCGATTTCATCCGCGCCGCGCCGGACGCGGGCGGTTTGCGGCGCGTGTTCGAGCAGGCTGCCGACGGAGCGCCGGCATCGCTCGACGGTGAAGCCCTCCAGCATCTCGCCGAGCCGCATGATGAGCGCGACCTCGGCCGCCGCGAGGAACTCGCCGATGGAGGCGGCGGCGATGACGCCGGTGGCCACGAGCACCTCGGCGTTGATGTCGCGGCGGGCGAGAGACTTCAACGCCTTCCAGACAATGGGCAGCGCGCCGAGGACGGTCGCGGCGATCAACAACGGTTTCAGGTTCAACCACCAACCCGCGATGAGCAGCGCCGTGATGACGGCGACCTGTGGCCATTGCTGTTTCCACCACGGCACGGCGGCGCGCGACGCGATGGCGGGCCGGTCCAATTTATAGCCGGCTTTGCTGACGGCGGCGGCGAGTTGGTCGAAGTTGGTGGCGCGCTCGTCGAACTTGCACATGGCCTTGCCGGTGGCGGCGTTGACGCTGGCCTCGGCGACGCCCGGCACGGCGCGCAAGGCGCGCTCGACGTTGCCGGCGCAACCGGCGCATCTCATGCCTTCGACTTTGTAGAACCCGGTTTTCACTCTTCGCAATGGAGCCTACCGCACCACTGAACACTGTCAACGGTTGGCGCTGGGCGGGTTTCGTGGTAAAAAGTCGCCGTCCAGTCGAATGCCTTGAACCCGCGCGTCAAAGATCTCATCCGCTCAACGGCCTCTGCGTGTCTGCACAGGACGGGCGCGACCGCTTTGCGGCGGAGGCAGCTCGCGGACGACCCGCGCATCACCCTCCTCACCTACCACGGCGTCGCGGCGCCGAACTTCGAGCAGCACTTGCGGTGGTTGACGGCGCGTTACCGTGTGGTGCCGCTGGCGGAGGCGGCGGAGTGGATCCGGGGCCGCGGGCGCGACGAGGGGCGGCGGGTGGTGATCACGTTCGATGACGGCTACAAGAGTTTTTACCGCGACCTCTGGCCGCTGCTGCGGAAGTATCGCGCGCCGGCGACGCTGTTCGCGGTCAGCGGATTCATCGGGACGGACCGGCTGTTGTGGTGGGACCTGATCGAGTCGCTACTGCGGCGCGCGACGGTGCGGGAGGTCGTGGTGCGCGGGCAGCGCTGGCCGCTGGACTACGCGGCGCTGGTGGCGCACGCGAAAACGCTGAAGGAGCCGGACAAGCTGCGCTGGATCGAGGAGCTGCGCGCGGCGCTGGGCGTGGAGTTGCCGCAGGCGACGGGGACGGAGTTCGAGTTGTGCACGTGGGACGAGTTGCGGGAGCTGGCGGCCGACCCGCTGGTGACGGTCGGCGGCCACACGTGCACGCATCCGATCCTGTCGCGTGTGCCGGCGGAGGTGGCGCGGCAGGAGATCGAGCGCGACAAGGCGATCCTGGAGGAGCGGTTGCAGCGGCCGATTCGTTTTTTCGCGTATCCGAACGGGCGGGCGACGGATTTCAACGACGAGCACGTCGGGCAGTTGCGCGCGGCGGGGTTCGAGTGCGCGTTGACGACGGTGGAGGGCGTGTGCGGGCGCGGGGCGGATTTGTTCCGGCTGCCGCGGAAGAACGTGGGGGGCCGGTTCACCAACGGGGCGCTGGCCTGCAAGTTGACGGGGCTGTGGCTGTCGGTGGGCTGAGTTGGCGGGGTGGCGGCGCGGTTTTTCAGGGGAGAAACCGTTTGACAGGCAAGGGTCGCCCGCTATACTGCCGCGCGAACTTCAGGAGAATTTTATGGCCGATCCAACTCCACCGGCTGGTGGTCCCAGCAAGCCAACGGACAAGAAAGAGACCGTCCGCATTACGTTGCCGCCGCGACCGATGCAGACGCCGCCCCCGGCGGGCGCGGTGACGACCGCTGCCGCGACGGCCGCTGGGAAAGCTCCCCCGGGAACGGTGGCGGCAATCCCCGTGCCGCCGAAGAAGGAAACTTCCCGTTTGAAGAAGACCACGGGCAAGGTGCCCGGCGCGACCAAGCCGGCCATGCCGCTGGTGCCGCCGCCGACCATCCGTGCGCAGCCCGTGGTGCAGCCGCCCTCGACCGTGGCGACCACGCCGCCGCCCCAGCCATCCTCGACGGTCTCGGCGCCGCCGGCAAGACCCGAGGCAAAGACCGAGGCGGGCGCGCCGCGTCCGACGGTCCGGCTGGAGGCCGCAAACATTCCTTCCCGGCCACCGGCCACGCCCGCGCCTGCGTCGAA
Source organism: Verrucomicrobiota bacterium (assembly GCA_016219905.1). GTDB lineage: Bacteria > Verrucomicrobiota > Verrucomicrobiia > CAIQCK01 > CAIQCK01 > JACRKA01. The sequence continues at coordinate 4,699 of JACRKA010000091.1, read as the reverse complement.
ACAGGTGCCCGCAATCACCGGCGAGCCTTCGAAGTCCGTCCTGGCGCCGCCGCCCGCCGCTGCTCCTGTGGCGGCTGCCGCTGGCGGGCCGACCTGGCTCGATGCGGTGCTCGGCGTGCTGGTGATGGCGATTTCGGGCGTCGTGGCGTTCCTGCTCTGGCAGACCAGCAACATGCAGTGACGGCGCGCGCCGGCTGTCCGGGCTTCACCCGCTGACGCGAAACGCGAAGGGCATTTCTCTTATGGCAAACCCGAACATCGTCCAACTCGACGCGGCCAATTTCCAAGCCGAGGTCCTGAACTCGTCCGTGCCGGTGCTGGTGGATTTCTGGGCCGAATGGTGCGGGCCGTGCAAGATGATCGCGCCCATCCTCGATGAGCTGGCGGGTGAATACGCCGGCAAGGCCCGGATCGCCAAGTGCAACGTGGACGAGGCCGGCGAGCTGGCCGCGCAATACCGCATCACCAGCATCCCGGCGTTGATCCTCTTCAAGGGCGGCCAGGTCCTCGCGCAGGTCGTTGGCGCGCGCCCGAAGAAGGAGTTCCAGAAGCTGCTCAACGAAAACCTTTAGCCGCGCCGTCGTGTCGCGGCGCTCGCGCCGCCGGCCCTCTTGCCCATGCGCTACGCCCTCTGCAACGAAACCTTCGCGCCGGCGGCCAGCGTGCCGTGGGCGCCGTGGAAATTCGAAGACCAGTGCCGCTGCGCCGCCAGGCTCGGCTACCACGCGCTGGAACTCGCCCCGTTCACCTTCAACCGCGACGTCCGCCGCATCACCCCCGCCGAACGCGCCGCCATCCGCAAGACCGCCGACTCGCACGGCCTGAAAATCACCGGCCTCCACTGGCTCTTGGCGCAGACCGAGGGATTCCACCTTACCACCAACGAATCCGCCGTCCGCGAATCCACCGCGCGCTACACCGAGGCGTTGATGGATTTTTGCGCCGACGTGGGCGGCAAGATCATGGTCTGGGGATCGCCCAAGCAGCGCTCGCTGCCCGAGGGCGTCACCTTTGAACAAGGCATGGAGCGGGCGGTGGCCGTTTTCAAGTCGGTCATGCCGTGGGCCAAGGTGCGCGGCATCACCATCGCCATCGAACCGCTGGCCCGCACCGAAACCAACTTCATCAACACCGCCGCGCAGGGCCGAGAGCTGGTCCGCCGCGTCGGCGACCCCCGCTTCGCGCTCCACCTCGACGTGAAGGCCATGAGCGACGAGGGCACGCCGATCCCCGACATCATCCGCGCCTCGCGCGGCGTGGTGCACTACCACGCCAACGACCCGAACCTGCGCGGCCCCGGCACCAGCGGGCTGGACCACCGGCCGTTTGCCGCCGCGCTGCGCGAGATCGGCTACGACGGCTACATCTCCATCGAGGTCTTCAAATACGACCCCGACCCCGAAACCATCGCCCGCGAGGGCATCGAGTATCTCAAGAAGGCCTACACATGAGCGCCAAACTCCGGCTGGTCGCGAAAAAAGACAGCGTTGACGTGATGGTCGGCGACAAGCTTTTCACGACCTATCGTTTCAGCGCGGAGTGGGTGCGGCCGTATTTCTATCCTGTCCACGCGCCCGATGGCCGCGCCCTCACGCGCGGCTACCCGATGGACCCCAAGCCCGGTGATCAGCAGGACCATCCCCATCACAAGTCCCTCTGGGTCGCCCACGGCGACATCAACGGCACTGACATCTGGAGCGAGACGACCGATAAGAAGACCGGCAAGCCGAAACACGGCTACCAGATCGCCCACGGCGTGAAGGTCGTGAAAGGCGAGGGCGACTGCGTCGCGTTCGCCGGCTCGGTGGACTGGGTTGACGTCGAGAAGAAAAAGTTGATGGAAGAAACCCGCACCGTCACCGTGAGCGCCACTGATGTGGGACGGTTGATCGAGTTGAAGCTCGACTTCCACGCCAGCGAAGGCGACGTGACCTTCGGCGACACCAAGGAGAGCGGCCTCTGCGCCGTGCGCCTTGCCTGCTCGATGAACGCCAAGCGCGACACTCGCGGCGAGACCGACGCCAAGGGCGAGGGCCGGATCGAGAACAGCGAGGGCCAGGTTTACGAGCGCGGCGAGCCATCGCGGCCCGACGTCAAGGGCGCGGAGTTCGTCTGGGGACGCCGAGCGCGGTGGATCTGCTTCTCCGGCCCGGTTGCGGGCAAGCCCGCGAGCGTCACACTCTTCGATCACCCGTCGAATCTCCGCCACCCGACCTACTGGCACGCGCGCGGCTACGGCCTCTGCGGCGCGAACCCGTTCGGCACCGGCCACTTCGAAAACGACAAGACCAAGAACGGCGCGCACACCGTGAAGCACGGCGGCCATCTGGTCCTCCGTTACCAGGTGCTCTTCAGCGACCGCGTGCCGTCGAAGGACGAGATCGAGAAGCAGTTCAAGAAGTTTGCGGGCTCGCGATAGTTTTCGTTCCCGCGCCTGATTCACGCCGGGCAGCCGGGCGCGGGAAAGGAGAGAATCAAGATGCCAGCGCCGGAGTTAGATTCACCATGAACAATTGGACCTGCATTTCCCGCCGCGACTTCCTCACCCGCACCGCGCTCGCCAGCGCCGCAGCCGCGCTTTGGCGTCCCGACTCGGCCGCCGCATCCTCCGGCGGGAAATTCCCGCCGCCGATCCCCGTGTTCAGCAAGCTTTACCAGGAACTGAAGCTCGACTTCGACCAGGCCGCCGAGTTGACCGCCGAGGCGGGCCTCGACGGCGTGGATTGCCCCGTGCGACCGAAGGGCGAGATCGAGCCGGAGCGCGCAGCCGACGAGATGCCGCGCTACGCCGAGGCGCTGCGCAAGCGCAAGCTGGACATGCTGTTGATCACCACCGGCATCAACAGCGTCACCACGCCGCACGCGGAAACCGTCCTGCGCACAGCGAAGAAGCTCGGCATCCGCTACTACCGGCTCGGTTTCAGCACGAACAAGAGCGGCGCCGGGACACCGCTGCCGGAGATCAAGGCGCAGTTGCGCGAGCTGGCGGCGTTCAACAAGGAACTCGGCCTCACCGGCGTGATCCAGAACCACTCGCCGTCCGGCAAGAGCACCTACGTCGGCGGCGACCTCCACGAGATGTATGAGATCGTGAAGGACTTCAACCCCGACCAGATCGGCGTCGCGTTCGACCTCTGCCACGCGCTGGTCGTCCACGGCGACGATTGGGGGGCGCGGTTCGACCAACTCAAGCCGCATATCAAGGTCGCCTACGTCAAGGACGTGAAGCGCCCGCGCGAGCTGACGCCGTTCGGCGAGGGCGAGTTCAAGAACACGGATTACTTCAAGCGGCTCAAGCAGATGAACCTCACCGCGCCGCTCTCGATGCACATCGAGTATAAGTGGTGTCCTGAAGGCCAGGAGAAGACCCGCGCGGCGATGCTGAAGATGCTCCAGCAGAACCTGCGCGTCCTCAAAGGCTGGCTCGCCGCCGCCTGAGCCGCGCGGACGACCGCGGCGGATATTCAACTTGCAAGTGGCCCGGCCGGGAGGACAATGCGGCCGTGCCGTGATTGCTGCGGCTTCGAGAATCGAGCCATGAAAAGTCCATCCCGCCTCCGTGTGCAGACGTTGTCCCTCCTTTTGGTGACCGTCGCATTCTCGCTGCCGTCGCCGGCCGCCGGCCTCGACGTGAAGCAGGCTTACGCCAGGAAAGCGACGTGGGCCGAGACGATGATCGCCACGCGCGCCAATTGCGGCGAGTGGATCAACGAGGCGAAGCCCAAGGAAAGCCAGCTTGTCGGGACACCACTGCGGGCCGTCTGGGCCAGGATTGCGAAGGACTGGCCGGCGCAATGCGCGTGGTTCGCGAGGGATTTGCCACGCAACCGCCATCTTGATTGGTTTCTGCACGCCCGCGACGTGAGCTTCGAACGCTGGCTCTTCAGCCTGATAACGAAGCGGCTCGGCGAGCCAAACCAGTATGTGAACTGGGATCTGGAAGAGCTGCAAAAGGAGAAAGCATTGCCCGGCGATCCACGCTGGCTCGATCTTTACGGCCGCGTCAACCGGTTCGAGGAGATTGTCACCATCACGCGCAAGCTCTGGCTGGGCGATTTGCGAAACGACATTGAGTTTGTAGCGCTCAATGTGCTGTGTCGCGGGACGTTGTGCGAAGAGCCGGGTTGGACGGAATTGAAAGAGCACGCCGCGAAATGTGCTGACGCCGGACCGGCTGCCCATGTCGGCAGCGTCCGCGAACTGCGTGCGGCCATAGGCGCTCTCAGCGCTGCGATGCCTTCGCGGTTTGCCGGCGGCGATGCGTTGCGAAAACAACTCGACGAGCTTGAACCGAAGTGGAACGACATCATCCTCGGCGTGTCGAAGCAGGACGCGAAGGCGATGGAGCAGTTGCCCGTGCTTTACGGTGAAGTCCGCGCGTTCCGGCGTTCGCTGTTGCTGGCGGTGCGCGGCATGAATGAGTTTCTCGGCACATGGTCGCGCGTCGGGCTGGAGCAGGAATGGGAGGAGCAGTTCGCCTCGTTGCAGCGCGACCTCGGCAACCGCGCGCACTTCGATGCGGTCGCGCCGGAGACGTTCCGGCAGGAATCGCTTGTCCTGCCGGGCGACCGTGATCCCGCCGACATCGTGCTGCGGCGGACGGCGGCGTTGCTGGCGGATTTGCGCACGCCAACTGGGAGCGGCGACACTCCTGTCGCCGCATCTTCGAAAATGACAACTGCGGCGACAGCAGTGTCGC
>JACRKA010000087.1 GCA_016219905.1 Verrucomicrobiota bacterium | reverse complement strand
TCTTCTGGGGCGGCCGCGAGGGTTACTCGACGCTGCTGAACACCGACATGAAGCGCGAGCTGGACCATCTTGCGACGCTGCTGCACATGGCGGTGGACTACAGGAAAGCGATCGGGTTCAAGGGCCAGTTCTACATCGAGCCGAAGCCGAAGGAGCCGACGAAGCACCAATACGACTCCGACGCCGCCGCGTGCCTGAACTTCCTGCGCGAATACGGCCTGCTGGGCGACTTCAAGCTCAACATCGAGACCAACCACGCGACGCTGGCCGGCCACACCGTGCAGCATGACCTTGAGACTGCGGCCGCCGCGGGCGCGCTCGGTTCGGTTGACGCGAACGTCGGCGACCCGATGCTGGGCTGGGACACCGACCAGTTCCCGACCGACATCTATCTCACGACGCAGATCATGCTCGTCGTCCTGAAGATGGGCGGCTTCACCACGGGCGGCCTGAACTTCGACGCCAAGGTGCGCCGGGAGAGTTTTGAGCCGGTGGATTTGTTCTATGCCCACATCGGCGGCATGGATGCCTTCGCGCGCGGCCTGAAGATCGCGTCGGCCATCCGCAAGGACGGCCGCCTCGCCGAGTTCGTGCGGCAGCGCTACGCCTCATGGGACAGCGGCATCGGCGCCGAGATCGAGAAGGGCAGGATGGACTTCAAGAAGCTCGAAGCCTGCATCCTCAAGAAAGGCGACGCCGCGCCGAACGTCAGCGGCCGGCAGGAGTATCTGGAGAACCTCCTCAACGAGTTTATTTGAGCCAGCGCCGGCGGTGGCCCGCGTGGCTGTGTAATAGATGGCTGGGCGGGGTGGTTGGTCGGCTTGGCGAAGCCAGCCATCGTCCTGCGGCGCTTCCAAAACCGCGTAGAACTCAAGCCGCAGGCCGGCGGCCCGGTTTTGACGGCGTTAGACTGCGCCCGCAGGCCTGCGGCGTCACCAAAACGCCGTCAAAATGAAGCCGCAGCGCTGCGGCCCTGTTTTAACGGCGTTAAAACGGCCGCGCAGCGCCGCGCGCCTGTTACAACGCCGTTAAAATGCTTCCGCAGGCCGGCGCGCCCCAAAAAACGCCGTCAAAATGGCCACGCCGGCCTGCGGCGGGACAAAAACGCCGTTTTGGGCGCGCATCCGGACGGCGCGGGCATTCCAACCTCCATTTTGCACGTGATTTGCGAAAGAAGCTGGCTTTGGGGACGCAAAACCGACGGTGGAAGCCGCGGCGCTTCCAGTAGCGGAACTCGCGAGAGTTCCGGGCGCAAAGATTCCCCGGTGGGGCGAGGCTTCGCCGAGCCTCTGATTCGCCTCACAGTTCAGTCCCGAAGCAGGCTCGGCAGAGCCTCGCCCCACCTTATGGGGTTGCGGCCGTGTTCTCTTGTGCTCCCTTGTGCCTCTTGTGGCTGAAAAACTATCCGTGAAATCCGTGTAATCCGTGGATGAATATTCCGGTCTTGATTCGGCTCCGCCTCCACCCTACACTCGCCGCGCGTAACGGAGGAAATCTATGATTCGCCCCAGCCTCGTCCCCCTCGCCGCCGCGCTGTTGCTCGTCAACGCTCCGGCACTCGTCGCCCAAGAGCGATCCATGATCACTACCACGGGCATGGAACTAGTCTGGATACCATCGGGAGAGTTCATGATGGGTAGCTGGCCGGATGAGCGCAAGTGGGCACAGTTCAAAGGCTGTCCCGAAAGCCTCACCAAACGCGAAGGCGAGAAACCGCGACGGACGAGAATTGTTAATGGTTTCTGGCTTGGGCGGACAGAGGTGACATTGGGCCAGTGGCGCAAGTTTGTGAACGCCACCAGTTACGTCAGTGACGCAGAGAAAAAAGGTGGGGAGACTTGGCGCAACCCAAAGATCGAGTTCGAACTTAAGGAGAATCATCCCGCGTGCTGTATGAGTTGGAACGATGCTGCGGCATTCTGCAGTTGGCTGACTGCGACGGAGAAGAAGGCAAACAGACTGCCGGTATCGATGATCTTCCGGTTGCCCGCGGAGGCCGAATGGGAATGCGCTTGCCGCGCCGGAAGTCAGGCGAAGTTTTGGTGGGGCGACAAGGTAGAAGAGGGCCACAAGCGGGTGAACTGGCTCGGAGCAGAAGACGGCTTCAGCTCTATCTCGCCAGTGGATCAGTTCGGCGCCCGGGGGCGAAACCGTTTCGGTCTCGCGGACATGTTGGGCAACATGTGGGAATGGTGTCTCGACGGTTTTGATCCGGAACAAGCCCATGAAGAATGCTACAAAGGCAACCCCGCTGTTCGAGTGTGCCGAGGCGGATCATTTGACAACTTCATTGGTTTCACCCGGTGCGCGACGCGCAACACCGCGTCACCTTCTGCCGCCAAGACTCATTTTGGCTTCCGCGTTAGCTGCGGCGTGCCGCGCTGAACCGGCGGCAAACAACATCGAAGTCTGACGCTCGGCACCGACCGCAAGACGCTGGAGGAGATGATGCACTGAGGAGGCGCGCTGAAGGTGCGCCAGTAAGCCAGCCCAGCAACGCCCTGGGAAGCGAGGCAATCCCCAAGAATCATCGCGCGCTGAAAGTGCGCGAGGAACATCGCTGTTACCGGCGCCCCTACAGGGCGCCATTTTTGTTTTGGTTTCGATACCTGGGGCGGGCGCGCGCAGACTCGCTTGCCCCAGGCTGACATACTCGCGGGCCTTCAGCACGCGCTGCCGACTACTTCGGCTCTTCGGCTTCTTCCTTGAGGACGGTGAAGCCGGTTTTGCCGCGGCGGTTGTAGTTGAGGAGGACGCCGCGTTTGGCGTCGGCGGCGGCGAGGGCGGCGTTGAATTCCTTCACGGTGCGGACGGTCTTGTGGTCCACTTCGGTGATGACGTCGCCGGGCTGGAGGCCTTTGGCATCGGCAGGGGAGTTATCCTCGACGGCCGCGACGACGACGCCCTCGGTCAGGGTCGCGCCAAATCTGCCGGCGATTTCAGGCGTGAGCTTGTGGACGGTGAGGCCGTAGGTCCTGGCCCTGGCGGCGGGCGAGTCTTTGGATTCGACGGCGGCAATCTTCTTCTCAACGGGCATCTCGGCGGTCTTGACGGCGACCTTCAAGGTCTTGCCGTCGCGGAAAACGTCGAGGGTGATGCTGTCGCCGATGCGGGTGCCGAGGACGGCTTGCTGGAGTTCCTTGGTGTTGCGGACGGTGTGGCCGGCGACGGCGGTGACGATGTCGGACTGGCGGAGGTCGGACTTGGCGGCAGGGCCGGCCGGGACGACGCTGCGGATGAGGACGCCTTCCTTGGGGCCTTTGAGGTATTCGCGGAGTTCGTCGGCATCGGAGACGGATGCGATTTCGACGCCGAGCCAGGGGCGGATGACGCGCTTGTTGGCGATGAGCTGGTCGGCGACGCCGCGGGCCATGGTGCTGGGGATGGCAAAGCCGATGTTGGTGCGCAGGCCGCGGATGAGGGTGTTGATGCCGATGACTTCGCTCTCGATGTTGACGAGCGGGCCGCCGGAGTTGCCGGGGTTGATGGAGGCGTCGGTCTGGATGTAGTCCTCGTAGGCGCTGCTGCCGCGGCTCATGAGGCCGGAGCGGCCTTTGGCGCTGACGAAGCCGACGGTGAAGCTGTAGTCGAGCTGGAACGGCGCGCCGATGGCGATGGCCCATTGGCCGACGCGGACCTTGCCGGAGTCGGCGAACCGCGCCGCGGGCAGGTTCTTCTCGTTGATCTTGATGACGGCGAGGTCGGTGCGGTCGTCGCTGCCGACGACGGTGGCGGTGAACTTGCGGTCGTCCTTGAGGCGCACGGTGATCTTCTCGGCGCCTTCGATGACGTGGGCGTTGGTGAGGATGTAGCCGTCGGCGCGGACGATGAGGCCGGAGCCTTCGGCCTGTTCGAGGACGGGCGGATGGTTGTCAGGCAGCTTCTTGCGCGGCGAACGCTCGGGCCATTTGTGCTCGCGGAAGAAATACTCCAGCATCTCCTCGGCGGACATGTCGTCGGAATCAGCGCGCTGCATGACGGTGATGACGACAACAGCGGGGCTGACGGTCTCGGCGACCTTCTCGAACGCGTTCTGGAGCTGGCGCGCGACGGCGAGGTCGCCGTTGCCGGGCGTGTCGGCGGCGAACAGGGCAGGGGATGCACAGAGACAGGTCGCAAGGGCCAGGAGAAGACTGGTGGCGATGGGTTTGCGCATCGTGCGGAACTATAGATGAACCGGCGCAATGTGCCAGCGGTAAAGCTACCAGTGAAGTGGTTTGGTTCGTAGTAGCGCGCTTCAGCGCGCGTGGCGTGCGGCTTGCGTGAGAACAAACGCGCGCTGAAGCGCGC
>JACRKA010000006.1 GCA_016219905.1 Verrucomicrobiota bacterium | reverse complement strand
ATGTCCGCGCGCCCGATGCGGCGGTTGGAAAACCGCCGCTCCCAGCAAAGCAGATTCGTTTCGCATGTTCTTCATCGCAGTTCCCCTATTTCAGCGTCTTCAACACGATGTTTTTGAACTGCACCTTCATCGGTGGTCCGGGATGCATCTGCAACCCGATGACACCGCTCGGCGTGGCGATGCCGGCGCGATGGTCCGTCACGCGGCTCATCAGCACGCCGTTCACATAATACGTGATCTCCGGCCCGCGGCAGACGATGCGGCAGGTGTTCCAGCCTTCCTTCTTGAAAACCTTGAGCAACTCCGCGGCGTCAGCGACCTTCTCCGTCTCCTTCTTGCCGTCGGCGGCAAAAACGGCCTTCTCACCGCGCGCCACGACCAGGCCGCCCTTGTGATGATAGATGAAGCCCACCAGTCCGCCGTTGCCCGTCATGTCCGCCTGGTAGCCGAACGTGTCCCATTCGCCCCGGCGCGCGGAGCGGATCTGGATGCCGGAATTGGCCTTCTCGCTTAGCCGGAAATCCGCCGTCAACTCAAAGTCCGCCGGCTCGCCGCCTTTCCAGATGAGGTAATTGCATTTCTTGCACGGCTTCTCCGGCGTGCTCTGCGCGGTCAGCGCGCCGTCCTCGACGTGCCACCAGCCGGGCGTGGCATCCCAACCGTCGAGGTCCTTGCCGTTGAAAAGCCGCTGCTCGTCCGCTCCGGCGACGAGGGCGACAAGACACGATGCGGCCAGTGCGGCGATGATTCTCATGCGATCACTTCTTCGGCGCGGCTTTCCGGCTTTGCTGTAGCAATTGCCTCGCTTGCTTGGCCAGCAGGAGATCGGAGGTGGAAACCTTTTGCATCGCGGCGGCAACCTGGCGGGGATGTCTGTTGACGATCTTCTGGGCGATCGCCACGGCGGCGATGCTGGCTTCCTCCTTCAACCCGGCATCGTCCAGATACGGCATGACCATCGCCAGCGAATCGGCGGTGGCGATCTCGCCGAGCGCCGCCAGCGCGACACGCTTTTCCTCGGGCCGCTCGATCAACGCCATCGCGTCTTTTAACTGGGCAAGTTTCTGCTCAGCACCGATGGGTTGCTGCGGGATGAGCCGGAGCTGGCCGCGCAACGCGAGAATCTTCCACTTCCGGTCCGTGGCGGTCTTCGAGATCTGGATCACATCGGGCATCGCGTCCACGGTCTGCCAGTCGCACAGCGTGCGCAGGGCGGTCTCCTTGATCTCGGTGTTGGCGTCCGTGGAGGCGGCGCGCACGGCGGCGAGCGCCTTCGGGCCGCCGGCGGAACGCAGGACACCCAGCAACGCAAGCTTGGCGGGCACCGGCGCCTGCGCCATCGCTCCGCAAAGCGCGTCCACGAATGCCGGCGGAGCGGCGGTGGCGGTGAACGTGACCGTCTCGTTTTCGCCGACGGTCTTGCTGCCCGGCGCGCCGTTGACGGTGTATTCCACGCGCAGTCTCTTGACGCGGCCACCAGCGGGGTCGCCGAAGTTTTTGTTGGAGGCCGTCACGGAGGCGGAGGTCTTCACCAATTCCGCGACCTTTGCGGTGACATCAGCCGTCGGGCCGCCGGGCAGATCGCCATAGACTGCCTTCTGGATGACGACGTTGCCGGTGACGGGCCGCGTCAACCGCGCGGAGATGGCCGAGAGCGCGTTCTCGGCGGCGGTCGTCTCCGGGGTCTTCATCAGGACCTTGAGCAACGCCGGAATCTCATCGGTTCCCGCCAGCTCGCCGAGCGCCTTGAAGCTCGCGACGGCGACGGCGGAGTTGGAGTCCTCGGCGGCCTTCAACAGGTCCGGCATCGCGCCCGTCACGCGGCGCAGCGCGACCAACTCGGCTGCGACGCGGCGGCCGTTCTCGTCCGGCCCCTTCAGCGTCGCCACGATGGCCGCATCCACGCCCGCGCCCGGCAGCTTCATCAGCGCCGTCTTGGCCGCCTGCGCCAGCTTCGCATCATCCTCCGCCGCGACCGCCAGCAGCACTGGCACGGCGGCGGGATTGTTGAGGCGGTCGAGCACGCTGATGGCCACGAGCCGCTGCGCCTGCGCGCCGCTCTTGGCCGCTTTGAGGGCGGCGGGCAAAGCCTCGGCATCGCCGCGGTCGGCCAGCACGAGCAGGAAATTCGATTGCCGCTGCGGCGTGGCGTGCTCCATCTCCGCCAGCAGCGCCTGCGTCACTTCGCGGCCGGGAAGCTCGCGGGCCGTGCGCAGGCCGATGTTGAAGAACGCCTTGTCGGACGACCTGAGTTGCTCGACCAGCAGCGGAACGCCCTCCGCGCGCCGGGCGAGAATCGCGCCGCGGGTCGCCTCGACGGTCTTCTGTTTCGAAACCTTCGCGTTGCGGACCGCGTCATACACCTTCACCGCGTCGGCGTGCTTTCCTTCGGCCAGGAATTGCTCCGCGCACAGGATGCATCCCTCCGCGACCGCCGGGCGAACACCGGTTGGCGCGCGGGACAGCAACGGCTCCAGCGCCTTGACCGCGGGCGCGCCGCCGATGCGGCCCAACGCCACCGCGGCAGCCGACGCCACGTCCGGGTCGCTGTCCTTGAGCTTCTCCACGAGCTTGTCGAACAGCTTGCTCGCGCGGCGCACGCCGATGGAGTTGATGACGCCGATCAGCAGCTTGCCCTGCAATTTGCCCATCGCATCGCCCAGCGCATCGTCGGCGGCGGGGCCGGGAATCGCCTGCAGCGCGATGCGCGCCCACGACGCGAGCTTCTCGTCCGCCAGCAACGGCGCGAGCGCCGGCACGGCGTCGGTCGTGCCGCAGACGGCGAGTTTCTTGCACGCGAGCGCCTTGTCGGCGGGCGGCGCGTCGGATTTGAGGATGGCGATCGCCTGGCGCTGTCGCTCTGCGGGGGAATCCTGCGCGTCCGCTGCCGCCGCCCGGAACTGGCCGGCACAAGCCATCACCGCAACGAGAACCGCGCACCGTGTGAGAGATCGAATCGTGGGTTTCACAATGTCCTTAGAGCGCGGCATCTTACCGGGAACACGCGCCGTGTCTAGTTTGAATTCCCCGCGACGTCCAGGATGCCGCGACTCCCTCCTTGTCTTTGGCGCGCACCCAACATAGGCTGCGCGGTGTTCTTTCCGCGAACGTGTTCAACGAACCACGAGCCAACCAACCGGAGCCTGCCATGAACGAAATCACCCGCCGCACTTTTGTGAAACAATCCGTTGCCGCCACCACGGCCGCTGCCGCCGCGACCGGCCTCGCCACCCGCAATGTCCGCGGGGCGAACGACAAGGTCGTCATCGGCGTCATGGGCCTTGGCGGGCGCGGCACGTTCCTGACGGAGCAGTTCGCCAAGCGCAAGGACGTGGTCATCGCCTACCTCAGCGACGTGGACACGCGGCGGTTTGCCCGCGCGCGCAACGTGGTCGAGGAGGCCCAGGACAAGGCGCCGAAGATGGTGCAGGATTTCCGGAAGATGCTGGAGGACAAGAGCGTGGACGCGATCGTCAACGCCACGCCGGACCACTGGCACTGCCTCGGCGCGATCATGGCCTGCCAGGCGGGCAAGGACGTCTATGTCGAGAAACCGATGTCCTACAACATCTGGGAAGGCCGGAAGCTGGTCGAGGCGGCGCGGAAGTATAAGCGCGTGGTGACGGTGGGCACGCAGAGCCGCAGCGCGCCCTACGTGCAGAAGGCGGTGGATTGCATCAAGGCCGGCAAACTCGGCGACGTGCATCTGGTGCGCGTGTTCAACATGATGCAGCACTCGCCATCGAAGGCGGTCGCCGAACAGCCGGTGCCGCAGGGGTTCGATTACGACATGTGGTGCGGGCCGGCCGCGAAGCTGCCCTACACGCCCAGCCGGCGCTGGCTCAACCAATACGAATACAGTTGCGGCCCGATCGCCGGCGACGCGGTGCACCAGATGGACCTGGCGCGGATGCTGATGGGCGACATCCCGGCGCCAAAGTCGGTGCAGGCCACTTGCGCGATCTATCATCTGAAGGACGGGCGCGACACGCCCGACACGCAGCTCGCGGCGTTCGAGTATGACGGCTGCACGTTGCAGTTCGAGGCGACGCTGTGGACGCCTTACATGAAAAAGATCGCGCAGAACATCCGCGACGGCGACCTGTTCCCGAACTGGCCGTTCTGCGCGACGCGCGTCGAGGTGTATGGCACCAAGAGCTTCATGTTCTTCGGCCGGCACGGCGGCGGCTGGCAGGTGTTCGACCAGAACGACGACGTCACCGAGTTCGCCTATGGCCGGCCCGGCGACGCGCCGCACATCGAGAACTTCGTCCAGTGCATCCGCTCGCGGCAGAAGCCCAACGCCGACGCGGAGCAGGGGCATTACTCGTCGCTGGTCTGCCACCTGGCCAACATCGCGGGCCGCGTCGGCAACAAGACGCTGGAGTTCGACGGCAAGACCGAGACGTTCCCCGGCTTGCCGGAGGCCAACAAGTTCCTCAAGCGCGCCAGCTATCGCGAGCCGTGGGCCGTGCCGGACAAGGTGTAGCCCGCACAGACCAAACGCTGACGATGAAAACAAGACTCGGGGTGTTCTTGTCGTTGCTGGTCCTCGCCTGCCCGCTCGCCGCCCGCGCGCAGTGGCTCGCCGTCACCAACGTCACCGCGCAGCTCGTGGAGTCGGAGGACGCCGGGCCGCACATCCTGTTCGAATACGACCTCAACGATCCCGGCCTCTCCCCCGAGACGCCGGCCTATGTGTTCGTCCGTTACCGCAAGGCGACGGAGAAGGCATGGCATCTCGTGTCGCCGCGGTTCTTGCGCGGGATCGGCCACGGGCTGGTGGACTCGAAGGGCCACAAGAAGAGCGATTGGTGGGGCATCGCCGTGGCGGGCATCAAGGACATCAAGCAGGTGGAGCTGCGCGTCCGCGCCATCGCGGTGGTTCGCGTGCCGGGCGGCGCGTTCCGGATGAAGACCGTGCTCGGCGCGGGGCATGACCCGTCGAAGACCGCCACCGACCCGTGCGTGCTGCCGGCGTTCTGGATGGCGAAGTGCGAGACCACCGCCGGCATGTATGCCGACTATCTCGCCGAAACCGGCCCCGACGCCGCCGGATGGAAAAAGAAGATGGGCGACGAGAACCGTTGCGGCATCAAACGCGCCGACGACGGCAGCTATCGCGTGCTGCCGGGCCGCGCCAACTTCCCGGTCACCTACGTCTCCTGGTATGACGCGGTGGGGTTCCTGGAGTGGTGCGGGCTGCGGCTGCCGACCGAGGCGGAGTTCGAGAAGGCGCTGCGCGGCGGCCTGTTCCTCGACGGCGACGCGACGAAGAAGACGCCGAACCCGAAACCGGAGCGGCGGTTCCCATGGGGCGACGAAGCGCCCGACGCGGGCGGCGCGCAGCGGTGCAACCTTGACGGCGATGCGGACGGATTCGCCTACACCGCGCCGGTGGGCAGCTTCGCGAAGTTCAACAGCCCCTACGGCCTCTGCGACCTCGCCGGCAACGTCGCCGAGTGGACCAGCGACTGGTATGCGACCACGTTCCACGTGGGTCTCGACGGCTTCCGCATGGTGCGCGGCGGTTCGTGGAAGGAAGTGCCCGACGGTGTGGACGCCGTCAGCGGCGCGACGAGCCTGCCGTTGAAGGAAAGCAGCATCATGGGTTTCCGCGGCGTGTATCCGCCGTAGCCGCGGGGTTGCGGTCTCAGCGCGCGTCGAGGCAGCGGCGGACGGTCTGCGCGAGGGTGACGGGGTCGTAGGGTTTGGGGAGGCAGATCCACGCGGGAAAATCACCCAGCTCGGCGGAGATTTCCCGGCTGTAGCCGCTGCTGAGGATGACCTTGAGGCCCGGTTGCGTGGCGCAGAGTTTTTCGGCCAGTTCGCGGCCGGACATGCCGCCGGGCATGACGATGTCGGTCAGGAGCAGATCCACCTTTCCAGCGGCGGACTCCCATGCCCGCAAGGCGTCGGCGCCGCTGGCGGCGGTCAAGATGCGGTAGCCTTGCCTTTCGAGACAGGCTTGGAGGAAGTGGCGCACGGGTTCTTCGTCCTCGACGACCAGGAGGGTCTCGGAACCGCGACAGGAATCGAGGCCGGAGGAGGTCTGTGACGTCGAGGCAGGCGGTTCGCCGGCGGCGCAAGCGGGCAGGAATATCTTGAAGGTGGTGCCTTGGTTGACCTGGCTGGCGGCTTCGATCCAGCCGTTGTGTTGCTTGATGATGCCGTAGGTCATCGCCAGGCCGAGGCCCGTGCCTTTGCCGACTTCCTTGGTCGTGAAGAATGGCTCGAAAAGGTGGGAACGGGTGGCTTCGTCCATGCCGCAGCCGGTGTCGGTGACGGTCAGCGTCACGAACTGGCCGGCGCGCGCCTCGGGGTTCTTCTGCGCCTGCCCGGGCGAAACTGTTTCGAGTTGGGTGCTGATGATGAGCCGGCCGCCGGCGGGCATGGCGTCGCGCGCGTTGACGGCGAGGTTGACGATGATCTGCTCCATCATGCCGGCGTCGGCTTCGATTCGCGGCAGGGCGGGGCCGTAGTTGCATTGGAGCAGGATGTGTTCGCCGATGAGATGGCCCAGCATCTGGGTGACGTTGGAGAGCGCGTCGTTGAGGTCGAGGCGGCGCATCTGCATGACCTGCCGGCGGCTGAAGGCCAGCAATTGCCGCGTGAGGGTGGCCGCCCGGTCGCCCGACTTGATGAGTTGGCGGATCTTGTCGCGCGCCTTGGAGGGGAGGCTGGAGTCACCCTCCAGAAGGTGGGCGTTGCCGAGGATCACGGTGAGGATGTTGTTGAAGTCGTGGGCGACGCCGCCGGCCAGTTGGCCGACGGCCTCCATTTTCTGGGCCTGGCGAAGCTGGGCTTCCAGTTGGGCGCGGGCTTCCTCGGCCTGTTTGCGCTCCGTGACGTCGCGCGCCCAGAGCACGATTTGCCGGACCTTGCGATCGGGGCCGAGGATGGGCTTGCGGCGGGACTCGACCCAGATCCACGAGCCGTCCTTGCAGCGGATGCGATGCTCGATGGTGTTGGCTTCGCCGCGCATGTTTGCCGCCCAGGCCCGCTCGACCTTGGCGAGATCTTCCGGGTGCATCCGGGTGCGCCAGTCGGTGCTGAAGATCTCCTCGGGCGTCCAGCCGGTCACGCGATAGTAGGAGGGGCTGACGTAGAGGCGGTTGCTGTTGCTGTCATGGAGCGACACAAAATCGTCGGAATGGTCCGCCAACATCTGGTATCGCTCCTCGCTTTCCCGCAGCGTTTCCTCCGCCCGTTTGCGCTCGGTGATGTCCCTCGCGATGCCCTGCAATCCGGCCGGCCGCCCGTCCTTGCGCAGCGCCCGCAGGCTGGCTTCGAGCCAGATGCGCCGTCCGTCCTTGGCGCGCACCTGCATCTCGTAAGTGGAGGATTCCTGGGTGGCGAGCGTGGCTGCTTGCTGTCGCACGCGATCCATGTGCTCGGGCACCACGACCTGCGAGATGTTCATCTTCAGAAGCTCTTCGCGCGAGTAACCGAGGATCCGTTCGCCGGCGGGATTGATGGAGGTGTAGTGGCCCTCAAAGTCGCGCGTGAACACCATGTCGGTGGCGTTCTCGATCAACTCGGTGCAGCGCCGCTCCAGGTCGGCCTCCTCTTTCACTTTCTCGCGAATCAGCCTCTCTTGCTGCGCCACATGCCGGCGCAACGACTGGTTCCAGGCGATGACGCCGACCAAGCCCCCCATCAGCACGAGCGCGGCCTGCCATATCCACACCGGTAATTGCCAGGGCGACGGTGCGGGTTCCGGTCCGGTCCATCTTGCCAGAACCTCCTGGCGCTCCGGCGTCGTCAGGCTGTCCAGCCCTTTTTGCAGGATTGAAGCCAGCCGGTCATTTCCTTTGTTGACGGCCAGATGATGATGCGAGACGAACAACACCTCCGGCAGCACGCGGAGATTGTTCAAGGAAGTCTCCGCGATGAAATAACTGCCGACGGGCAGGCTGGCCGCCACCGCGTCCACCTGCCCCAGCGCCAGCAGCAACAACCCCTCCCGCGCGCTCTCCACCGGCAGCAGAGCCAGTCCCGGATGCTTGCCCCGCAGCCAGAGGTGGATCGAGGACTCGCGCGTCACGCCCACCCGCCGGCCCGCCAGGTCTTTGAGAGTCTTGAACTGTGGCGTGGCCCGGTTGACGAAGAGCACGTTGGGCGCCTCGTGATACGGCCCGATGAATTGGAAGACCTGCTCGCGCTCCTCGGTGCGCACGACCGTCGGCAGGAAGTCAATCTTGCCCCGGCCAAGCGCAGCCATCGCTGCTGGCCACGGCGATTGGATAACCGGCTTGATCTCCGCGCCGAGATGCCGGGCCAACACGGCCAGCAAATCAACCGTCATGCCTGCCACCTGTCCGTCGGGCTTCACGAAACCGAACGGCGGTGCCGCGACTTGGGGCGCGTAACGCAGCGGCCCGTGCGCCACCAGCCACGCGCGCTCATCGGGTGTCAGCAGGTCCGGCTTCGCCTGGGCAAAGGTGTGATGGGGGAACAGGACCAAGGCAATGGCGACACAGGCTGCCCGGAACGACAATGCCGCTTGATCAGTGCAACTCTTGAAAGCCCAGCCGGTCTTCATGGTCCGCTAGATATGAATGTCTCGACGGAAGTGTTCCGCAAATCCATCGGTTTAGGCCAGCACAAAGGACTCCGCCTTACCTGATTCTCTTGAAGCCCGGCAGTTCGTCGCGGGTGATGACACACTCGCGGGCATCCCTCCACTGAGCCTTGATGCCCGTCTCCGCTTTGTGATCGGACGGGCATGCGTCACGTCATTGCGCCTTCTTGATGCGTTTCCCGGTGGCGCCGCTGGGTTTGCCGGCCGTCATCCAGAACATCACGGCCATCGTGTCGTTGATCTTCGTCAGCGTCCGGATGTTGAAAAGGACCTCGTAGTCGCGCTCCTTGTCGAAATCGCAGCGCAGTTCCTTCAGCGGCATGCCGCTCAGCGGCGAGAGGTTGGTCACCTTGGTCTTGTTGCACCAAAGCACCGTCAGCGGCATGCCCGCCAGCGGCGCGAGGTCGGCGACGGGTGTGTTGTCCACGCTCAGCACGGTCAGCGGCATCCCCGCGAGCGGCGACAGGTCGCTGACCTGCGTGCTGCCGCAGCTCAGCACCGTCAACGGCATGCCCCGCAGCGGGCTGAGGTCGCCCACGTCGGTGCTGTGGCAGGCCAGCATCGTCAGCGCCATCCCGCGCAACGGCGAGAGGTCCGACACGACGCCGCGCGTGGTCGCGCCGTTGCCTGTCCACTGTGAAAGCGAGAGCCGCTTGAGCTTTTGGAGCGCGCGCAACGGCCTGATGTCCTTCACACCGACGGTGGAGACATATAACTCCGTGATTTGCCCGGCTTCGATCCGGTGTTGCTGGCGGCCGTCGAAGTTGGGATTGAGTTCCTTGAGTTTCGCCAGCA
The DNA here is from genome assembly GCA_016219905.1 of Verrucomicrobiota bacterium. Lineage (GTDB taxonomy): Bacteria > Verrucomicrobiota > Verrucomicrobiia > CAIQCK01 > CAIQCK01 > JACRKA01. The sequence goes on along the minus strand of JACRKA010000006.1, from coordinate 10,349 downwards.
CTGCCGGCAGTTGTTTGTCGACGGGCATCGCCATGACAGCAACGGTGAACTGATCCAGGACAGGCTTGGCTGTGCGCGCCCAAAGCCCCGACGAGGTGGCGGCTCGCTGGAGGAAATCGGCCATCGGTATGTCGTTGATGGTCTGTAGCGTGCCGATCTCCTCCAGCAGCACTTGGACGGCTCGCTTCGTTTGCACCATGGTCATGTCCAGGCGCAGGGCCGTCAGCGGCATGCTGCCCAATGGCGCGAGATCGGTCACGGCCGTGCCGCTGATGTCCAGGAAACCGAGCGGCATCCCGCGCAACGGCGACAGGTCGGCGACGCTCGTATTCTTCACTGACAGCCGGGTCAGCGACATCCCGCGCAACGGCGACAGGTCCGCCAGCGGGGAATTCGCCGCCGGGCCGTCGAGTGTGAGCGCGCGCAAACTTGTCAGCACAGCCACCGGCGAAAGGTTCGTCACCCCGGCGCTGAAGAAAGACAGTTCGACGACTTGGCCGCCCTCAATCCTGTGCTTCTCCGCCGCGGCGATCGGGTCGAAACCGGGGTTCAGCTTCTTCAGCCGTTTGAAAACGCCCTGCAACTGTTCTCCAGCAAGCCGCGGAGGAACATCCCTGGCCGTCCCCGTCTCCGTGCGCGGCTCATAGACGGTCTTGGGCAGGCCGCCGGTATGATCCGGCCTTGCTGGTGCCGCATCGTCGGAGGCATTCCACTGCGCCCTGAACCATAACACCGCCGCGACCGCCGCCGCAGCAAGGACAAACAAGACGAAGAAGTTCGCCCTGCCTGCCTCCCGCGTGACCCTTGCGGCACGCAGTCTCTTGTTGACGGTGGCGAGGTTGATGGCTGGTGAAAGGCTCATTCCCGGAAAGCTTCGCGTCGTAGAGTTCGGCGGACTTGCGGTCATCCCGTTACTTTGCCGGCGCGGCGAGGTCCACGCAAACCCGTTCTTTGTCGTCGGGGGTGAAAAGGCGCCGCTGCGCGAACGACGGGCGGTTCCGCAGCCTCGCGCGGCCGAGCGTTTGCGCCGCGTCCGCACCGGGCAAGCTTGTGTCACAAGCCGTTGGATACTTCGATCTCGCAGTCGTCTGCCTTGTGACCAACGACCTTGACGAGAATCCGCCGCTTCTTGTCTTGAAACTCCTTCTTGCCCTCAACCGAAAAGGGCGCGCCTCTCAATTCGGGCGTGGCCGGATTGGCGTCCATCAGTTTGACCGGCGCTTGGCCGCGCCGGCACTCCGCCACTTGGTCGTCGCAGAGGGAGATGAGAACGCCGTGTGACGGAAGATTCCTGTCCGGGCCGATCGGCTGTCTGTTTTCGACGAGGTAATAAGTCGTCGAATCCACGGGCAGCTTGACCGCGAGCGTTTCAGACGTCTCGCGGTTCAAGGGACCGAGAACAAGGCGGCTGCTCTTGCCGCGCGGCACGGTGACGACCTTCTGGGGTTCGTTCCAACCCAGCCGCAGCCGGGTCCAGACGCATGGCCCCGGCGGTCCTTGATCCTGAGCGAACATGTGGCACGACATCGGGTCGAAGTAGCCGACGTTGACCAGATAGAATCGCGCATAGTTCCTGAACGCGCCGGGCTGGCCTTGCAGATCGTGGTCATACAGACACGGCATGAGCCGCCGGCCGCCTTGCACGCCGCCCATGATGTGCGCCATGTCGTGAAACACCACGCCCACGTGCGCCTCCTCGCAATAGATCGCGACGCCTGCCGGCAGGGTCTGCCGCTTCTTGCGCGTCTTGAGGGGCAGTTCGCTCCGCCAGCCGAGCATGCCCGGATAGCCGCACAGGCCGGCCATGCCGTAGTCCGCCCGCTTGGCGCCCAGCGAGATGAAGATCATCGAGTAGCGCGAGAAATCCTCCTCGTTGTCGGCAAGGTCGGCGGCATCCTGGATCAACTCCATGACCCGGTCCCGTTCCACCGACAGGTTGTGCCGCGAAATCCGGTAGTGGCTCACCGCGTGGGGCAGCGTCAGCCAAGTCGTCATCTTGCCCGTCACCCGCGCCTTCCCATACGACACGGCGCGCAGGTAACGGTCGAGCTTGTCGAAGTATTTGCCCCGCATCTGTTCGATGGAGAAACCCGGCTCGACATCGGGAAACCTCGCCATGATGACCAGGACTTTCTGCTCGCCCAGCGCCTTCGGAGACGACGCGACAGGAGCAGGAGAAGCCGCCATCCCAGAAGCGGCAGCGAAGACGACAACAAACAACAACCGATTCGGCCTCATACGATTCCTGCAACCATAGCGTCCCAACCGATGACAGCGCAACGGCACAGTTCTCAGCCGCAACGGTGCCCCTTTGTTACTTCACCGTCGCGGCGAGGTCCACGCAGACCAGTTCCTTGTCGTTGCGGGCGAACAGGCATCGCTGCGCGAACGCCGGATGGCTCCAGACCATCGCGCGGCCAAAGGTCTTGTTCGACGGCTCCAGCACGTGGAATCGGCCGAGTTCCTCGTAGCCCTTCGGCGAAAGCTTCGCGATCATCAGGTCGCCCTGCTCGTTGAAGAGAAAGAACCGGTCTTCGTGTTTGATCAGGAACGCCGTGCCGTAACGGCCCTTCTTGCCTTCGCCTGTCGTCGGCTCGGTCGTCTGCCAGAGCCGTTCGCCGTCGCTGAGCCGCACACACGTCAGCGAGCCGCTGTCCGCGTCGCAGCCATAGACCACGTCACCTTCGATGAACGGCGAGGCCGTGCCGCTGTAGAGCGCGTTCTTGGGGTTGCCTTTCCAGACGACCTCCGCGCCGGACGCGCCTGAGCCGAGCTTCAGCAGCGCGCCCACCTCTTTGTAACTCGACGCGAACAGCAGCGAGCCGGCCTTGCGCGGCGCGGCGATGGCCATGCCGTAGCTCGGCTTGAGTGGCACCGACCAGTTCACCTTGCCGCTGCCGGGTTCGACGCTGTTGATCGCCTCGCCGTGCCAGAAGAGCACCTGCCGTTTGCCGTCGTGCTCGATGAGGCTCGGCGGGCAGTAGCCGGGAGCTTCCGCCGGCAACGCCCGCCAACGCTCGCGGCCCGTGTCCTTGTCGAGCGCCAGCGCCACGCCGTCCTTGCTGCCGACCACGCAGAAGAGCGTGTCGCCGACCACCAGCGGATGCGATGCGTAACCCCACACCGCCGTCTTCGCGCCGTAGTCCTTCGTGAAATCCTTGCTCCAGATCACGCGGCCCGTGGCGGCGTCGAGGCACCACAGGTTCCCTTCCGCGCCCAGCGCATAGACCTTGTCGCCATCCACCGTCGGCGTGCAACGCGGCCCGCTGCTGTAGGAGATCTTGTAGGGCCGCTCGTATTCGTGCTTCCAGAGCAACTTGCCGTTGGCCGCGTCGAGGCAAAGCACGCGCTCGGTGCCGCCCAGTTCATCCGTGTTGAACGAGTTGTTCTTCGTCTCGCCGGACTGCCGCACGTAGTCCATGACGAACACCTTGCCGCCTGCCACTGCCGGCCCGGCGTAACCCAGCGCGATCGGCGTCCGCCACTTCACCGGCAGACCCGAAGCCGGGATAGACGCGACCACACCCGTCTCGCGCCACACGCCGTCGCGTTGCGGCCCCATCCACTGCGGCCAGTCGTCGGCAGACGCCGCCATGACCAACCAACCTGGGATGCTTGCCAGGATTGTATGAGTCCATCTGCCGTGTTTCATCGGGTTCCTTTCCAGCGGTTGTCCGTGTGACAGCCAGCGTTTCTGCCATACATGAACGCCGTCTGCCAGCCGATATGTCGGTTTGTTGCGTTGTCAACACTGCCGGCCTTGCGTATAACGGCGTCGTGAACACGACCTGTTCGAGACGCGGATTCCTCAAGAGCGTCGCCGGCAGCGCAGTGACCGCGCCGTTCTTCTTCCACCCGAAACTCCAGGCCGCGCCGCCGCCCAGCCAGCGCATCACCATCGGCTGCATCGGCGTCGGCAACCAGGGCGGCGGCGACACGCGCCAGTTGCTGGCCGACCCGCGCGCGCAACTCGTCGCGTCGTGCGATGTGGATCTGGCGCGCGCCAAGGCGATGGCGGCCAACATCGAAGCCCATTACGCCAAACAAACCGACTCCGGCAGCTACAAAGGCTGCGCCGTGACGCAGGATTTCCGCGAGATCATCGCACGCGACGACATTGACGCGGTGATGATCGCCACGCCCGACCACACGCACGCGCTCATCGCCATCGCCGCCGCGCGCCGCGGCAAGGACGTGTATTGCGAGAAGCCGCTCGCTTACTCCGTCGCGGAAGGCCGCGCCATCGTCGAGACGGTCACGCGGTTCGGCCGCGTGCTCCAGACCGGCACGCAGCGGCGGTCCATCGGCACGTTCCGGTTCATGTGCGAACTGGTCCGCAACGGGCGCATCGGCAAGCTCCATACCGTGCGCTGCGGCCCCGGCAGTGGCTTCAAGGTGCGTGGCGACTTCACGGGCAACGAAGCGCCGCAGCCGGTGCCGGCGGATTTCAACTACGACCTCTGGCTCGGCCCGGCGCCGTGGGCGCCCTACACGGCCGCGCGCTGCCACTTCAACTTCCGCTGGAACCTCGACTACGGCGAAGGCTACATCAGCGACAACGGCGTGCACTTCGTGGACCTCGCCATGTGGGGCATCGGCGCTGACGACACGGGGCCGCTGCAGGTCGAGGGCAAGGCCACGTTCCCGACCACCAGCATCTACAACGCGCCGACGGAGTTCGACATCACCTATCGTTTCGCGAACGGCGTCCGGCTCATCCTCGGCAGCGCGGAGGAGTTCGGCGTGAAGTTCGAGGGCAGCGAGGGCTGGCTCCATTCCAACGGCTGGTCGCTGACCGGCACCCCGGAGAAAATCCTGACCTCCACCATCGCCCCGAACGAAATCCGCCTGCGCCCCAGCCCCGGCCATCATGCCGACTTTCTCGATTGCGTCATCAACCGCCGCCTCCCGGCCGCGCACGCCGAGATCGGCCAGCGCACCGCCACCGTCTGCCATATCGGCTACATCGCCGCCCGCCTCGGCCGGCCGCTGAAGTGGGACCCGGCGCGCGAGGTCTTCCCCGACGATCCACAAGCCAACCGTTTCCTCAGCCGCGCCGCGCGCGAGCCGTGGTTGATCTAGGCGCGCACTAAAGGCCACAAGGCTTTCATCGGTATCACGGCGCCCAAGCACCGGACAGGATTGGTTTGACCTGCCCAGCCCTGCGCGGGGCCGTCGCCGCGACTGTTATTTCTAAGCGCGACCTTTGCGACTTGACTGGGCGAATCTCACAGGCGTAGCCTCAAAATTGTCGCAGGAAATATCGAAATGAAAACCCCGGGAAATCTCATTGCACTCGCAGCCGCGCTCTTGTTGGCCGTCAGCTCACAGGCTGCGGATAAAGCCCAAGTCGAGAGCTATCGCAAGGCCGCCGAGCAGGGCAGCATACTTGACCAAACCAGGCTCGGCACTTGCTACGAATACGGGAACGGTGTGACCAGGGACGCAACCGAGGCAGTCAAGTGGTATCGCAAAGCTGCTGAGCAAGGTTACAACCATGCGCAACTGTTTCTGGGTTTTTGCTACAAGAACGGGGAAGGCGTTGCGACGAACAACATCGAAGCCATCAAGTGGTTTCGCAAGGTCGGCGAGCGTGGAGACCCATTAGGCCAATACATGCTCGGCTTTTACCACCAATATGGGAAAGGCGTGCCGACAAATAATGTGGAAGCGCTCAAGTGGTTTAGCCTCTCAGCCGCCCAAGACTTCGACCTGGCAAAGAAAACCCAATCTGAAGTCAGGAACCTGATGACAAAAGAGCAGATTGCCGAAGCGCAGCGGCTGGCGGGCGAGTTCAAGCCGCAGAAAGCCCCTTGATACCCGGCGCAATCACCGTCTGCCACGCGGCGCGCCTCGGCCGGCCGCTGAAGTGGGACCCGGCGCGCGAGGTCTTCCCCGACGATCCACAAGCCAACCGTTTCCTCAGCCGCGCCGCGCGCGAGTCGTGGCTGATCTAGCCGCGCAGCAGAAACCGCGAGCCTTTCAGCAGCGTCAGGATGCCTAAGCCGGAACGATGCAGTTGAAGCGGATGTTCGCTGTCGTAGGCGCCGACGTAAGGAGGCAGAATCGTTCGGCAATTATGAGAGTTTCGCCGCCTTACGTCGGCGCCTACGAGGGGCAACTGCATCGTTCCGGCTCAGCGTTCCAGAATGAGACCCAGCTTTGGGTTTGCTGGAAGAAAGCTCTGCTGGCATAATCCCGCCGCAAGAGGTTCGTCGTAGCTTTTTGATGCCAACTGAATCAGGCAAATGAGTGGCCCACTCCATCCCAAGGCGAAAGAGCTGTTCAAAGCGGGTCTGTATTCCGGCTTGAGCAGCTTCGAGGAGTTGGAGAAGCGCATCGCCGCCTTTGATGACGACAAGCGAAAGGGCGACAGTTTCGAGGTCTTCGCCGAGGCTTATCTGGCAACGCAGCGCAAGCACGACGCCGCAAAAGTCTGGCCTCTGACCGCAGTGCCTCTGGAGATTCTTCAACGACTTGGCTTGTCTGAACAGGATTATGGCGTGGACGGCGTTTTCCAGACGCTCCTTGGGAACCACAACGCCTATCAGGTCAAATTCCGCAGCGCCCGCCCGCCGCTCACATGGCGCGAGCTGTCCACCTTCATGGGGCTGGCGGACAGTCCACAGATACACAGCCGCATCCTCATCACAAACTGCGATGAACTGCCTTCCGTCCTGAACGAGCGGCGGGGTTTCTTCTGCATTCGCGGCTCCGACCTCGGCCGGCTTGAAGTCGGGGACTTCCGCGCCATCGAGGCATGGCTGGCGGAGTCGGCTTTTGAAACGCCGAAGAAAGAGCCGCAGCCTCACCAGACGGAGGCGCTGGCCGTCTTGCTTCCGGCCCTCCAAGAGCACGACCGCGTCTCCGCCATCATGGCCTGCGGAACCGGCAAGACTCTCGTCGCCCTCTGGACGGCGGAGCGGTTGCAGGCATCGAGAATCCTTGTCCTCCTCCCCTCCTTGGCCCTGCTCCGCCAGACTCTCCACGAATGGTTGCGCGAAACGAGACTGCCGGAGCTTGCCTACCTCTGCGTGTGTTCCGATCCTACGGTCAAGGAGAACGTTGACGCGCTGACCCCCCAACAATCGGACTTGGATTTCGAAGTCTCGACGGATTCAGATACTGTCCGCCGGTTTCTGGATGCTGCGTTCGATGGAACAAAGGTTGTGTTCTCGACCTATCAATCCGCCTCCGTGGTGGGCCATGCGATGAAGCCGGGTGAGATGTTCGACCTTGGGGTGTTCGACGAGGCCCACAAGACGGCAGGGCGGGAAGGGAGAAACTATGCGTTCGCTCTGGCCGACTCCAACATCCCCATCCGAAAACGCCTTTTCGTCACCGCAACCCAGCGCCACTACAACCCGCATCAACGAGACCAGGAAGGCGAAGCACAACTCGTCTTCTCGATGGACAACCCGGCAGTTTACGGCCCACAGGCCTATATCCTTACGTTCGGCGAGGCAGCGCGCCGTGACATCATCTGCGGCTACAAGGTCATCATCTCCGTCATCACCTCCGAGATGGTCACGAACGAGCTTCTCAGCCGGGGCGAGGTGCTCGTCAATGGCGACGCCGTCCGCGCCAGACAGGTGGCCAACCAGGTCGCTCTCCGCGATGCCATCCAGAAATACGGCGTCGGCAAAATCTTCACCTTCCACAATACGGTCAAGTCTGCCGCGTCCTTTGTTGCCGATGGAAGCGAAGGGATTCGGACTCACTTGCCGGACTTCGGGAGCTACCACGTCAATGGCACAATGCCGACGGCCCAGCGCGAGCGGGTCATGCACGAATTTCGTGGAGCGGCTCGCGCTGTGATGTCCAATGCGCGCTGCCTGACCGAAGGCGTGGATGTCCCGGCGGTGGATATGGTCGCATTTCTTTCGCCGAGGCGGAGCCGCGTGGACATCGTGCAGGCAACCGGACGCGCCATGCGGCGTTCGCCGGGGAAGTCGCTCGGCTACGTGCTGGTGCCCCTCTATGTGGAGTTGGCCGCTGGCGAGAGCGTCGGAGATGCGGTGAGCAGGGCGGACTTCGACGAGGTCTGGGACGTGCTCCAATCGCTTCAAGAACAGGATGAAATCTTGGCGGAGTTGATCCGCTACGTGGGAGAACAGAAAGGGCGGGGCAAGGGATTTGATGACCGCGGTTTTGCTGACCGGATTGACTTTGGCGGCGCACGTCTTGAATTGAAAACTCTTCGAGAAGCCGTCACTACGCGCAGCTTTGAATGCCTCTATCCATCCTGGAGCTTTTGGGTTGGCAAACTCCGGGCGTTCAAAGAACGATTCGGACATTGCAAAGTGCCCTCCGCGTGGGAGGAGGATGAAACCTTCGCTTCATGGGCAAGCAGAACACGAAACAAATGCATGAAGGGTTTGTTGTCACGACAACAGATTAAACAGTTAAACGATATCGGATTTGTATGGGAGGCGTATGCAACTAGCTCTCTCGCGAGTGATTCAAAACTTGTTAAGGCGTTAAAACGCTTCCAAAAGCGTTTCGGTCATTGCAACGTGCCCATCAGACACCCTGAGAATCCTCGATTAGCACGATGGGTCGCTTCCATTCGGAACAAGCAAAAGAGAGGTGCTCTTCCTGACAAATTGCTGTCTTGCCTGAACGAACTTGGTTTCGTTTGGAATTACCAGACCCAGAAGACCCACAACACTTGGATGAAGTGGTATCAAGAACTGGAAAAATACACGCGTGAGCACGGCAATCCGCACGTGCCGCATGGACACTCAAACTCAAAACTGGCGAGTTGGGTCTGGATTCAAAGAACACGACGTGACCGGTCCTACGGAGCAGCGCCTCCACTAACAGATGAGCAAGTCGCCTTGCTGAACAAGCTGGGCTTCCGCTGGGATGTCCGTGAAGAACAGTGGATGGAGAACTTCGAGAGGCTGAAGGAGTTTAAGGCCAAACATGGTCACTGCGAAGTCGTAATGGAGGATAGCCACAACAGCGACCTGCGTGTTTGGGCTAATCGACAGCGATTGTCTCAAGCGCGAGGCGAACTGGAACGAAGCCGGAAAGCAATGTTGGACGGGATTGGCTTCAATTTGGAAAGCCAAATGAACATGCTGAGGTGGCGTGAGATGTATGAGCGGCTCAAACAGTATCACGCCGAACACGGCGACGCCGATGTGCCTAACCACTGGAAAAAAGACCCACAACTTGCCGGGTGGGTATTACGCCAGCGACAATCTCGCAAGAAAGGGGCATTGTCCCAAGAACAGGTTCAACTCTTGGATGCGATTGGGTTCACATGGCAGCATCGCGAACGGGGAACTTGGGAAGACCGTCTTGCAGAAGTCGCCGCCTTCAAGGCAAAGCACGGTCATTGTGATATTCCGACGCTCTATCCAGAGATGCCGAAGCTTGGTCCCTTCGTGAACGCAATGCGGTCACAGCGGAACAGTGGGAGACTCTCTGCCGACCGTATCGCAAAGCTGGACGCCCTCGGCTTTGCTTGGGCGTCAACGCGCAGTAGCGGCGAAGATGGAATGAGCACCGCATGGAAGGTGCGCTACGACGAGCTTCTTCGCTACAGGGAAAGGCACGGAGATTGCGATGTCCCGACCAAGCGGTCAGAAAACGAGCAACTCGGCAACTGGGTGAGCAGGCAACGCCAATCCAAGAAGCAAGGGAGACTGCATCCGGATCAAGTCAAGATGCTCGAAGAGATTGGATTCACTTGGGAAGTGGCGGGGCCTAGACAACCGACGCAACCATGGGAAGTGCGTTATGCCGAATTGATGAAGTTCAAAGACACTCATGGAAACTGCGACGTGCCGGTTAAATATCCAAAGAGCTCCACGCTTGGTGCTTGGCTATCCTCCCAACGGCAACGCAAAAAGCGCGGCAAGCTCGGCGCAGAACACGAACGTTTGCTCAACGAGATTGGTTTCAATTGGGGGATAAGTGTAGAACCTTGGGAAGCACGTTACGCGGAACTGCTGCAATTCAAGGAATCTCACGGTCACTGCAACGTGCCGGTGCGGTATTCGGAAAACCCTCGCCTTGGCGTATGGGTGGTTAACCAACGACAACACAAGAAGCGCGGCAAGCTCAGACCGGAGCGGGAGTGGTTGCTCAACGACCTCGGGTTTATATGGGGCAAGAGTCGCCGCCCTCGCTCTTAATTCCCCCTTTCCGTCCTTCACCCCACCCGCCGTTCACTCCGGAATCGGATCGTTCTTGCCGATGGGTTTGCCTTCCCAGACCGCCTCACCAGTCGCCGCGTCGTAGGTCAGGATGCGGTGGGCGCTGCCGGGGACGGGTTTCTTGTTCACCTTCGGCAGCCACTTCGCCATGTCGCGCTTCACGGCGGCGAACTTCGGGTT
>JACRKA010000086.1 GCA_016219905.1 Verrucomicrobiota bacterium | reverse complement strand
CCCCGACGACGCCGGGCGGTTGATGCCGGCGTCGATTGATTCTGCGCACAGAGTGAAACGACCATGAGCAGGAAAACCGAAGCGAAAACCGCGAAGCCGGCGCCCGCCGCGTCGGCTCTGACCTCTGCCACCGCGCGGACAGCCGGACTCGGCCGTCCCATGAAAGGCGCCGAGATCGTTGTCGAGTGCCTGGAGCGCGAGGGCGTCGAGGTCATCTTCGCTTATCCCGGCGGCGCGTCGCTGGAGTTGCACCAGGCGCTGACCCGCTCGAAGAAAATCCGCACCATCCTCCCGCGCCACGAGCAGGGTGGGGCGTTCGCGGCGGGCGGCTATGCCCGCGCCAGCGGCAAGGTCGGCGTCTGCATGAGCACCAGCGGCCCCGGCGCGACCAACCTCGTCAGCGGCATTGCCGACGCTTACATGGACTCAGTGCCGCTCGTGGCCATCACCTGCCAGGTGCCGCAGGCGATGATCGGGAAGACGGCGTTCCAGGAGACCGACGTGTTCGGCCTGACGCTGCCCATCGTCAAGCACAGCTATCTTGTCACCGACATGGCCGACCTGCCGCGCATCATGAAGGAAGCGTTTTACGTGGCGCAGACCGGCCGGCCCGGCCCGGTGGTCATTGACATCCCGAAGAACATCCAGCAGTCCACCACGCAGCCGGTGTTCCCGAGCGAGGTGAACCTGCCGGGTTACAATCCCTCGCCGTGCGACGACGACCTCGACGTGAAGCTCGCCGAGATGGCCGGCTTGATCGGAAAGAGCGAGCGGCCCGTGATCTACTGCGGCGGCGGCATCATCAGTTCCGGCGCGCACAAGGAACTGCTCGAGTTCGCCGAGAAGACCCAGATTCCCGTGACCACGACGCTCATGGGCATCGGCGGCTTCCCGGAGACGCATCCGCTTTCGCTGAAGTGGCTTGGCATGCACGGCACCGTCTATGCGAACTGGGCGGTGGAGAACGCCGATCTGCTCATCGCCCTCGGCGTGCGCTTCGACGACCGCGTGACCGGCAACGTGAAGGCGTTCTGCAAGCACGGCACGATCGTCCACATTGACATTGACGCGAGCGAGATCAACAAGAACAAGCCCGCGAACCTCGCCGCCGTGGCCGACGTGAAGCTCGCGCTCCATCGCCTCAACAAGATCGCCCGCGGCCCGTCGCACAAGTTCGCCAAGTGGCGCGCCGCCATCGGCGAGCAGAAGGCCAAGTTCCCGTTCCGCTACAAGGTCACCGACGAGGTGCGGCACAACCTCTATGTCCACGACGTGCTCAAGGACGACGAGTCGCAGATCATCATGCCGCAGTTCGTCATCCAGGAACTGTGCGCGCTGACGAAAGGCGACGCGATCATCACCACCGGCGTGGGCCAGCACCAGATGTGGTCCGGGCAATACTACGACTTCACCGAGCCGCGAACGTTCATCACCAGCGGTGGCCTCGGCGCGATGGGCTTCGGCTATCCCGCCGCCATCGGCGCGAAGGTCGCCCGGCCGGACAAGCAGGTGGTGGACATTGACGGCGACGGCAGTTTCCTGATGAACGTGCACGAGCTGGCGACGGCGCACATCGAGCGCATCGCCGCCAAGGCCATCATCCTCAACAACCAGCACCTCGGCATGGTGGTGCAGTGGGAAGACCGCTTCTACCAGGGCGTCCGCGGCAACACCTACCTCGGCGACCCGCGCAACCCGCACCAGGTCTATCCGAACTACATGCAGATTGCGCAGGGCTTCGGCGTCGCTGCCGAGCGCGTCATCTACAAGCGAGACGTGCGCCCTGCGTTGGAGCGGATGCTGGCCAGCACGGAGCCTTACGTGCTCGATGTCATCGTGCCGTTCACCGAGCACGTGCTGCCGATGATCCCCGCCGGCAAGACCTTCAACGACATCATCGTCGAGTAGCCGGCGGGTGCTCCTTCCTGTTGTCGCCGGTGCCACCCATCGGGGTAGGGGGTTTCCCTACGCGAAATTCAGGTGTTCTCCTGCTTGCGTTGCGTCAGGCGTTGGGCGAGAAGGTATTCGTAAGCCAAAGGTGGGCTGGAGGCTTGCATCGAGGCCGAAGGGTCCGAGTATGTCCGACGCACGATATGGAGTTGGAGGTTGTGCCAAGTCCGGAGCGGTGGCCGGGGGAGTTCTGCCTGATCCGGGCATCTGCCGGACGGAAGGCATCGTGATGAACGCGGAGTTCGCATGGTGCCTGGTCGAGCAGCCGCAGTTTTGCCCGTATGCGATGCTGTTTGGCGGGACGTATATGTGCTGCCGCCCGCGGGGGCAAGGGGCAGCAGGACGCGGGATGTGGGGCCAGAGCGTGAATGAAAGGGTGCTCATTTGACAAAGGCTTCTGACAGGTCGAATATTCCGGTGTTTTGCTGGCGGGGGTCTGAAGCCGCTGGCCAAGGGGATTATCCGAGATATGAGAAATAAGTTGTTTTGCTGGGTGAGCGCTGCGGCGCTTCTTTTGCCGCCGCTGGCTGCTCATGCGGCCGAGAGCGAGGAGGGCGACGCACTGTTCGGGGCGTTTCTCGCGGCCATTCTGCCTCTCGTTGGCTTCGTCGGGTTGATTTATTGGGTGACCCGCGGCGAATCGCTCAGCCGCCGTAACCTGCGCCTGCAGGAGTTCCTTCGCCGAGTGAACAGCACCCGGACCCGATGGGCCTTCCGTCGGGCGGTCGCGCGCAATAAACGGGGCGTCCTCGCGCCACAATATGCCACGATGCAGGAGGCGCGTCCGGCCAACAATCCCTCCACACGAGACGACTGACATCATCATCAGCGGCAGCACAAAGGGCGGCAGGCCGCTCACTCCTCACGCTTCTGCTTGGTGGCAAACAACGTCGGCACCCAGGGCTTGGCGCTCGGATGCCGGAGCATGTGGAGAAAAGTGGTGTTCGCCCTCAATGCCACGCGCTCATCGAGCAGCTTCGCCAGCCGTTTCTCCAGTTCCGACTCGCGCAATTCCTGGCGCGGATTGTCCACCAGTTCGGCTTGCGCGATGCGCAACGTCGGGTTCAACCCGTGCGCGGCCGGCATCAAGTCCACCAGCGCATCGAGAAACGCCTGCTGTTTCTGCTTCGCGACCGTGACACGGCGTGTTCGCGTGTCGCAGCAAAGTTCTTCATAGCTCCGCACACTGAAGCTCAACGGCACGTCGGCCGGGTAAAGCGCCAGCGACCGCGCCCGCCACGGGTTGAATTGCCGGGCTTCGTCGAACTCGAAGATGAGATTCAGCGGCGCGCTGAAGTACGCGGTCACGATGAGCGGTGTCTTCGTCGGCGCAGCATGCCCGATCAGTTCCTGCCGGATTCTCGCCAAAGCAGAATCGCGGGGCAAAGGGAGGGCAGGGGAGAGCCATGAAAACGTCTTCCCCGGCTCGCATCGAGCGGCGAAGTTCCGCTCCACAAGCCGGGCCATCAATCGCACCACATTGTTCTCGGTCGCCTTCATTCAGTAACTCAGCATCTCCATCAACTCCGCGCCGCGCTGTGTGAACGTCCAGTCGCCGCGCTTGCCATTCTGCGCGACGAGTGGCCGGCCCGCGAGCGTGTTCAACGCGATCTCATTCACGCCTTCGACCGTCCAGCCCGCCGGCGCGACGTCCCATCGGGGCCGCACAAACGTCGCCACGCCCTCGGCCATGAACCAGACCTCGTAGGCCGTGACCGGCGCCGGCTCCGGGCCGTTGACGATGCACCAGGTCTGCGCGCGCATCCATGACAAAGGCGCGCGCCGCGCAGGAAACAAGACCGTGAACGCCACGGGCTGTGCTTCCATGTATTCGCGGAAGTTCATCCGGGGATCGCGCCGCGCCGCGAGGAAGACGGCCGCCGGATCAATGCCCTGGAAGTTGATGCCGTTGAAGTTGCCGTGGTCGTTGCGGTCGCCCTGGGACAATCGCGGCGCGAACCACGCGGCGAAGTTGCGGTTGAGTTGGAAACAGATTTCGAAGTGCAGGTGCGCCCGGTCGCGGGAGATGTTCTGCGTGCCCGAATAGCCAAGCGTGGCGATGGGCTGGCCGCGTTTCACCGGATGGCCGGCGCGCAAACCGGAGGCAATGTCGCGCAGGTGCGCATAAAGCGAGAAGACCTCGACACCATTCCAGTCGTGGCGCACGAGCACATAGCGGCCGTAGTTGGACTGGCCGGCGACGCGGGCGACATAGGCCACTTCGCCGTCGGCGACGGCCAGCACGGAGTCGGTCGGCTCACCGCGCCGGTCGCGCTGCAGACAGCGGATGTCCATCCCTTCATGATATTGCCGGCCCTCGGAGCGGACGCAGCCGTATTGGCCACTGCGCCAGTCGTGGCCGGCGGTGCCTTGAAAGAACTGCTCCTCGGCGCCCGGCGCGAACAGGGTTTGGTTTGCGGTCGGCAAGGACAGCTCCAGCGCCATTGCGCCCACCGGCAAAAGGCAGAGAAAGATGTTGCGGAGCAGCACCGCGCCACGATAAGAAAATGGGGATAACAATCTAGAACTAAATGCGAGCGTGGCGCGACTCAAGGCGATGCTGCGCGGCTCTCGCGGAAACCCTATGAAAATCCAACTGTCAAAACCCTACGTCACCCAGGAAGTCAAGGACGCCGTGCTGCGCGTCATTGATGGCGGTAACTTCATCCTCGGCAAGGAATCCGAGGCGTTCGAGAAGGAGATGGCCGCCCACACCGGCGTGAAGAACTGCGTGCTGTCCGCCAACTGGACCGCCGCGGTCTATCTGCTCTGCTTGTCGTTGAAGAAGCTTGGCCGGCTGAAGGAGGGCGATGAGGTCATCATGCCCAGCCACACGGCGTTCCCGAGTTGCGAGCCGTTCATCCACGCCGGCGCGGTGGTGAAGTTCGTGGACGTGGACGAGACCTATACGATTGACCCGGCGGCCATCGAGCGGGCGATTACGCCGAAGACCGTCGGCATCCTGCCGGTCCATCTCTACGGCCTGGCGGTGGACATGGAGCGCATCAAGGCAATCGCCGCAGCGCACAAACTCTGGATCATCGAGGATTGCGCGCAAGCTCAGGGTGCGAAATACAAGGGCGCCCGCGTCGGTTCGATGACGATGGCGGCAGGTTTCTCGTTCTTCCCATCGAAGAACCTGTCGGTCTTCGGCGACGGCGGCGCGATGACGACCAACGACGATGAACTGGCCAACCTGGTCCGCAAGCTCCGCAATCACGGCAAACGCGACAAGTTCACCAACGACATGATTGGTTTCAACCTGCGCTTCAACGAGATGAATGCCGCCATCGGCCGCATCCAGTTGCGTGAACTCGACCGGCTCAACCAAGGCCGCCGCGATGCGGTGGCGCTCTACCGCAAGCTGCTGGGCGGCGTCCAAGGCGTCACGCTGCCGGTGGAGCGGCCCGGCTGCGAGCACGTCTATCACATGTTTGTCATCCAGGTGGACAATCGCGAGGGGCTGGGCAAGTTTCTCGGCGAAAAAGGCGTGGGCACCGGCATCCATTACCCCATCGCGTGCCACCAGCAACCGGCCATCCTGGCGCTTTACAAGGACATCCCGAAACTGCCGGTGACCGAGCGCGTCATCAACCGCATCCTCTCGCTGCCGATCTACGGTGAGATCAACGCGGAGCAGGTCACCTACGTCTGCAACTGCATCAAGGAATACCTGAAAGCCTGACCATGCCCGACGAACGCCCAGTCTTGTCGCTCGTGGTCCCGGTTTACAACGAAGAGGATAATCTTCAGCCTCTCGCGGCCGCGGTCCGCAAGGCGCTGGAACCGGCTGGCATCAGCTATGAGTTGATTCTCACCGACGACGGGAGCAAGGACGGCTCGTGGGAGATCATGAAGGCGATGGCGGCCAGGGACGGCCGCATCCGCGCGCAGAAGTTCGCCTACAACTGCGGCGAGACCGCGGCGAGCGAGGCGGGCATGCGCGCTGCACGGGGACAATACATTGTCACGATTGACGCCGACCTCCAGAACGACCCGAACGACCTGCCGAAGTTCCTCGAGGCGCTCCAGCACCACGACGTGGTTTGCGGCACGCGCGTGGCGGCGCGCGGCCGGGGGGACAACTTCATCCGCGTGGCCAGTTCGC
This sequence comes from Verrucomicrobiota bacterium, assembly GCA_016219905.1. Lineage (GTDB taxonomy): Bacteria > Verrucomicrobiota > Verrucomicrobiia > CAIQCK01 > CAIQCK01 > JACRKA01. The sequence continues at coordinate 2,361 of JACRKA010000086.1, read as the reverse complement.
GCATCGCCAACTGGGTCCGGAACTCGCTCAGCGAGGAGAACATCTCCGACGCGGGCTGCACCTACCGTGCGTTCAAGCGCGAGTGCGTTGACAAGTTGAAACTCTACCGCGGCATGCACCGGTTCCTGCCGACGCTGTTCAAGATGGAAGGCTTCACCGTCACGGAGATCCCCGTGACCAACAACCCGCGCCTGGCCGGCCAGTCGAAATACGGTGTTTGGAACCGGCTCTTCAAGAGCTTCCACGACCTGCTGGCCGTGCGCTGGATGAAGAAGCGCGTCTTGAACTACAAGATTGCTGAGCGGGTCAACTGAAGCGCAACGGGAGATGGCGGGCATGATCACGAAGCTCCTCCACACGCGTTACCGCGTGAATGATTTGGAGAAGACGATCCGGTTCTACAAAGACGTGATCGGTTTGGAAGAGGTCAAGCGGAGCAAGAGCGGGCGCGGCTCGGAGTTGGTTTTCCTGAAGGCGCCTGGCAGCGAGGAATTGATCGAGATCTGCCATTACCCCGCCAGCGGGCCGGTGCAGGTCCAGCCCGACCTGACACATCTCGCGTTCGAGGTGGAGGACTGGGCCGCGTTTGAGGCGCATCTGAAGCGGGTCGGCGTGCCGGTTTCCGACGGCCCGCACCGGGCATCGGACGGCAGGATCATCGCGTTCGTTGACGCGCCGGAAGGCTACGAAATCGAGCTTATACAGCAGCCGAAAGCAGGTTAGGCGGCAGAATCGGTGCTGGGGGAGGGGGCGTGGATTGAATAACTGCATGGAATCGTGCCTCTTGTGAACACTGAAGACTGAACACGTATGATTTGACAAAGCCGGTTTCCCGAACGACAATACCGCGCGCAAATGAAACGATCTGAACCAGCCTCTCTTTTCTGCAAACTCTGCGGCGTCCGCATTGTGGAGCAACACCTCGCGAGCCGGATTGGCCGTTGCAAGGTCTGCTCGACCAACCGCGGCCGCCACGATGCCCACAAAGCCGAAAACCGCCGCCGCGTGCAGGTGGCCGGCTTCCTGCCTGCGAACTACTGGAAGTAATCCTGCCGCCGTTCCGCGTCCGGGGATTTCAATCTGCTTGCGTCGCCTTGCGACACGCGGCTAGAGTCATTTTGCATTTATGCCGCGTCCGTTGCTCATAGCGCCATCCATCCTCGCCGCTGACTTTGGCCAGTTCGCGGAGGAAGCCGCGCGGGCCGAAGCCGCGGGCGGTGACTGGCTGCACGTGGATGTCATGGACGGCCATTTCGTTCCGAACCTGACAATCGGGCCGGACGTGGTGCGCGCGCTGCGCAAGGCGACGAAGCTGCCGCTGGACGTGCACCTGATGGTGGAGCGGCCTGATTCCTTTGCGCCGGTATTTGTGGAGGCCGGGGCGGACTGGCTGACGATTCACGTGGAGAGCCAGGGTGACGTCGCGGGGACGCTGCGCGCGATCCGCGCGTCGGGCAAACGGCCGGGGCTGTCATTCAAACCCGCCACGCCGGTCAGCGCGCTCGAGCCGTTGCTCGGTCTGGTTGATCTGGTCCTGGTGATGACTGTGAACCCTGGCTTTGGCGGCCAAGACTTCATCGAGTCGGCGCTCGACAAGGTGAAGGCGCTTGCCGTCCTCCGTGACGAACGCAAGCTGGATTTCCACATCGAGGTGGACGGCGGCATCACGGCGAGGACCGTCGGCGCGTGTGTGCGGGCCGGCGCAAACGCCATCGTCGCGGGGACGGCGCTCTTTCGCGCGCCCGACATGGCCAGGGCCATCGCGGCATTCCGGGGGGCGTGCTAGCGGAAAGCGTTGATGGCCGTGGCCGATCCGATTCAATTTGGCACCGATGGCTGGCGGGCAGTGGTCGCCGAGGACTTCACCTTCGCGAACGTCCGGCGCGTCGCGCAGGCCGTGGCGGCCTACTGGCGCGGCGAAGGCGCGAAGAAGGGACAACCGTCGCGCGCCGTGGTCGGCTATGACCGGAGGTTTCTCTCGGAGAAATTCGCCGCAACCGTCGCGGAGGTGTTCGCGGCGAACGGCATCACGACCCTTTACGCGGAGCAGGCGTGCCCGTCGCCGGCGGTCAGTTACGCCGTCAAGCAGCGCGGCTTGATCGGCGGCGTCATGATCACTGCGAGTCACAATCCGCCGGAGTTCAACGGCATCAAGATCAAGGCGGATTTCGGCGGCCCGGCCGACACGGAGATCACGGGCCAGATCGAGGCGCGCATGGACCGCGAGCCGGTGAAACGGACCGTGTTCGAGACGGCGAGGGGGCAGCGGAGCATTGTCATTGAGGACGTGCGCCGCGCGCACTGCGAGGCGATTGCGCGCTTCGTGGATCTGGACCGGATTGCCGGCGCTGGCCTGAAGGT
>JACRKA010000013.1 GCA_016219905.1 Verrucomicrobiota bacterium | reverse complement strand
CTCCAGGAAGTGGAGCAGGCGCAGCAGCGCCGACTTGCCCGCGCCGCAGGGGCCGACGAGCGCCAGCACCTCGCCCGCCCGGACCTCCAGCGACCCGATGTCCACGACGACGCGGCCGTCGTAGGCTTTCTGGAGGTTCTCGATCTGGTAAACGGGCGAAGCCATGAGCGTCAATCTCCGGCCCTCCGTTGGAGGGCGAACAGCGCGGCGTTGGCGACGAACGCGAGCGCCAGCAGGATGATGCCGAGCGCGATGGCGGCGTCGAACTCGCCCATGCGCGTGTCGAGCACGATGGCGGTGGTCAACACGCGCGTCTTGCCTTCGATGTTGCCGCCGACGAGCATCACCGCGCCGACCTCCGAGATGATGCCGCCAAACGCCGCGACAATGGCGGCGATGACGCCGATGCGGGCTTCGCGCAGCACGGCGCGTGTCTCCTGCCAGCGGGTCGCGCCGAGCGAACGCATCTGGAGCCGCAGGTTCGGGTCCACGCTTTGCACGGCGGCCATCGTCAGCCCGGTCACCAGCGGCAGGGCGATGATGATCTGGGCGGCGATCATCGCGGCGGGCGTGAACAGCCATCCGAGCGCGCCGATCGGCCCGCTGCGCGACAGCAGCAGGTAAACCACCAGGCCGACAACGACAGGCGGCAGGCCCATGCCGGTGTAGAGCAGCACGGTGATGAAACCGCGGGCGCGGGCGCGCGAGGAGAGGCCGATGATCGCGCCGAGCGGCACGCCGATGAGCGTGCTGATGACGAGGGCCAGCCCTGTCACTTCAAGCGACAGGAAAATGATCTGCATCACCGCCGGGTCGGCGGAGACGATCAACTGGAGGGCGTGCGTCAGCCCGCGAGAGATGTCATCCATGTCATGCACGGCGCAGGCGGGATGCCCGCGCTATCTGGCGCATGGGTAAAACAGGGATTGGCCGAACTTGTCAACGCCGAAGCGGCCAATCTTCTGCTGCGTCTCCGGCTGGAGGAGCCACTGGATGAACTTCACGGCGAGTGGATGGTTCACGCCGGGATGTTTGTCCGGCGCGACGGCCATGACGGCGTAGCGGTTGATCAAGTCCTTGTCCGGGTTTTCCGCGGCGCTGCCGCCGCCGAAGACGATGCGAAGGTTGGGCAGCTTGGAGCGAAGCGACAGCCACGTGCCGCGGTCGGCGAGGGTGTAGGCGCCTTTTTCGTTGGCAGAGAGCAACACCTCGCGGATGCCCTGGCCGAGGGCGTTATACCACGGCATCGCCTTGCCCGGCGCGATGCCGGCGGTGGCCCAGATGGCCAGTTCCTTCGTGTGCGTGCCGCTCTTGTCGCCGCGGCTGAAAAACGGCGCTTTGACTACGGCGATGCTCTTGAAGGCCTCCGCCGCGGACTGCGCCGTCGAGGCGCTGGCGGGATCGTCCTTCGGCCCGGCGATGATGAAGTCGTTATACATGACCTCGCGCCGCTCCCGTGCGTGGCCGTCGGCGATGAACTGGTCTTCCAGCTTGCGCGCGTGGACGATGACGACGTCGGCGTCGCCGCGTTTGCCGATCTCCAGCGCCTGGCCGGTGCCGACGGCGATGGCGTCCACCTTGCAGCCGCAGGCCCGCTCGAAGTCGGGGAAGATGAAGGCGGCCAGGCCGGTGTCCACGACGCTGGTGGTGGTGGCCAGTCGCAGCGCAGTGTTTTCCGCGGCGCGGGCGGTTGAGGAGAGGTTCCCGATGCTTGTGCTCATCGCGGTAACAAAAACCAACATGGTCCGAAGCGCAATGGCTGATGGCTGTTTCATTAGCGGGTCGAGTCTTTTCGCAAGGATGCAGCTTGATCAGAAGCTGATTGTGGTCTGCACGTAGCACCAATCGGCGTCCACGGTGCCGCCATTGGCAGCGACGCTCTTCACCGATTGCCTGATGTAGTCGCCGACGAAGAAGTGGCCGTAGCCGGCTTCCAGTTTCAACCACGCCAGCGGCGCGTATTTCGCGATCACGTCCGCTTCCGATCCCACATACGAATCGAAGGTCGGGTGAATGCCGTAGCCGTTGCTGTTGCGCCCGGGGCCGCTGGCCGGATAGAGATAATCCTGCGTGTCAGCCAGCCAGAACTTCAGATAATCCACCGTCAGCACGAGGTTCTTCAGCGGCGTGAGCGACGCGCCGACCCGCGGGATTTGCAGGTTGCGATAACCGAACAGATCCATCTGGCCGTAATACTGGTGAATGGTGCCAAAAACACTGTCGAAGGTTTCGTTCCTGCCGTCTTTCGGGTTGCTGTCGCCGGAGCCGCCTTCGTAACCCACGCCCAGCCGCGGCGCCCCCCACGTGTTGGTCCAGGTGTAGCCAACGTTGGCGAAGACCGCGTAGGCCTGTTGGTCGAGCCGCTTTTTGAGGGTGGCGTTATGGATGCTGCCGAACTGGCCGGCGGCTTCGACGGTGTAATCCCAGCCGCCGAGTTTGCCGGGCAGCGACTTGAACCGCAACCCGGGGATGTAGATGTCGCGTGCGGTGGCGGGCGCGCCGGGCACCAACGAGTCCACCGAACTGATGGCGTTGGAGTTGGCGTTGCGGGCCAGGAAATAGAGTTGCGTTTCCTGCCACGGCAGGAGTTTGTCGGTCGAGGCGTAGATGCCGGTGAGCAAATCGTCACTGTTGGAGCGGTTGAAATGGTCCTGCTGCGGCACGACCTGATGCCCGGCAAACGCATCCACCCAAACCGCATCGCTGACGAAGCGCAACCTGACCGCGTCGAAGGTGCGGCCGTTGTTGAGCCAGGGAGGATCGCTGACCAACCGCCGGTCGCCATAGTTGAGCACCTGCCGGCCGAATATCCCCACGAGCGGAAAGAGCTTCGGGTCGCCAAAGGCGAGGTAAGCCTGATGCAGATCGGTCTCATCCTGGTTCGGCGAGGGATGACGCTGGTCCCAGCTTGCGGTGCTGTTGCGGAATTCGCCGAAGACGGTGAACCAGGACACGGGCGTGTAACCAACGTGGAATCTTTCGCGCAGCAGCAACTCTTCGTTGTCGTTGGGCTTGCCCTTGGCGATAAAATCGTTGTTCGCATTGACCGGCGTGGTCAGCGGCTTGGTGCCCGACGGCGTGGCGGTCATCACGGGGCCGGTGGAAACAGCGCCTTCGGAATTCACGTAACGCATTCGGACGTCCCCGCCGATGTCCCAGGCCCGCATCGCCTCCGATTCCTTCCGCAGCCAGTCATTGAGCAGACCGGCGCTCTTCGCTGCGGGTCTGGCTTCGGGGGTGGATACCGAGGCGGCCGGCTTGCCGGCGTCTGCCGGCACGGCCGCCTGGCCGTTCACTACTACGAAGCCCGTGGCAACCAAGGCAACGAGCGCGGCGGCGAATGAGACGGCGCGCGGGCGTGCTGGCATCAGGGAGTGCCTGAACTTCGCCTCACTGGCCACCGTGACCTTTGGCGGTCCATTGCCCATTGTGTGGGCGGCGCGTTCTGCCGCGGCGCGTCAAAAGTTGGCGACGATGCCAAACTCGCCGTAGAGGGAGGGTTTGCCACGGAACTTGGTATCGTGGCGATGAAAGTCGAACTCGCGATAAAGCATCGAGCCACCTTGCAACTGCAAGTCAACGCTGCGCGCGACTTTCCACTTCAGGCCGAGGCCGCCGCGGATTTCGGTGTAGTCCACCATGTTGTCGTCGAGGTTGTGGCTACGGACCACGCCATGCACATTGTTCACGTGATAGGTGCCGTAATGGAGGTTCGCGCCGCCGAAGAGAGTGAGGTTCTCTGTCAGGTCAAACTCTATCCGCGGGTTGGGCGGCAACGCCATCAGCGTCCAGCGGTCGGCGAATTTCCAGCGCAGGCCCATGCCCGGAAAGACGGGAACGTCGGCGCGCGGGTTCACGTAGATGCCGAAGAACCATTGCAGGTCCTTGTCCGGCAGCCACGAAAAGCCGATGATCAGCGGGCTGTTGAGGTCGTCGAACCCGACATTCAGCCAATCGCCATAGACACCCGGCTGGATCTCCATGCGCATCAACCACTGGTCGCTGATGTCCACGTCGGCACCGATGATGAGGTTGGCCGACTGAAGCTCCTTCGGAAGCGGCACGTGGCCGGCCAGTCCGAACGAGTGCCGTTCCCAGCCGACACCCGCGCGCAGCAGGATGTCCTCGTCCAGATGCAGCGACATGACCGATTCCGCGGCGGCGCTCTGCGAGCTGACATGGCCGACGCGGGTGCTGCCGGACCTCGTGCGGCTGCCGGAAGTGACGGAATACTGGGCCTTGTTCTCGAAAGACACGCCGCCCGCGAATTCCTCCTCCTTGCCGGGGGCTTCGCCGAAACGGGTCTTGCTCTTGCCGGAGGAGTCCGCGGCAAACAGGCCCGGTCCCGCCAGGGTGAAAGCAAGCGCCGCCACGGCGAGCACGGTCGCCGGGCGGAAACCTTGCGCAATGGCACACATCAACCGGGGGTTCATCGTTGCACCTTGTCCCTTGTTCCTACAGCAGCCGCGCCGGCGCATCAATTCATTTCTGCGCCTTCGCCACCCGCTTGCGGAACGACTCGATGGACTTGCGGATCTCCACCATCATCACCTTGCCGTAGGCCATGCGCTCCACGCCGCGCGTGATCTCCAGCGTCGGCGTCGAGAGCAGGTCGCCGCGCCACACCAGCGTCGCCGGCTTGCCGCCCACCTCCACCGGCCAGAGTTCGTAAACGCCCATAGAGACGTAGAAGATGCCCGTCGAAAAATAGATGCAGTCCAGGATCTGGATGTGCCCGTCAGGAAACTCGCGCGTGAAGGTCGCGCCCAGCTCCAGCGTGGCCTGGATGTCGTAGTTGATCACCTCGGCATAGAGCTGCCCGGCAGCCTCTTTGCGGAACGTGCCGGCGCCCTCCAGCCCCGTCTCCGCCAGCAACTGCTTGAACTCGCCGGCGATCCTCGGCAGCTCGCCGAACAGGCTCTTGATGTCTTCCACAGGATCCACCGTGGCACCCCCCGTTTCATAGACCGAGAGCTTCGAGAGGCCGCCCTTGTCGAACTCGGCGGCGCGCGCCTTCAGCACCTCCAGCCACGCCTGCCGCGCCACGTCCGCGGGCTTCGCCGCGCTGCCGGCGGCCTTCACCGTCTTCTGGATCTGCGCCGCCTCGGCCTTGCTGATGAAAAAATCATTCTGAATCGGCACGATCGCCTGCGTCTTGGTCACAAACCGCTTCACGCCATACCGTGACGACTCCAGGTTCAGCTTGGCCAGATCGCTGTCCTGGACCGGATTGTGGATGGCACTGTGGAAATGGACGCTCGAATCCTCGCCGGACGGGTCGAAGGTCTGGATTCCGTGGGCCGTCGCCGCCGGCGTCGCCTTCACGATGTAGCAACTCTCCCCCAGCATCCCGCGCCGGAACTTCATCAGCGGCCCGCGCTGCGTCAGGATCTCCCCGCCTGCCAGCACGGCCAAGGTCGCATCTGGGAAGCTTGAGAAAGACTTCATCTTCGCCAGCGCGGCGTCCTCCGCTGCGAAGGCGCTGACGGCGCAGAGGCAGAAGCTGAAGAGTCGGATCAACATGTTCATTCTTGGCTCCTTGAAAGCTGGTTGTGGCACGATCCAACGGCCATACTAACAGCACCGCGCAAGAAAAAGTCGCGACTTGTTAAACGTTTTGCGCTCACAGGTCAAGTCTGGTGACGCCTGCCTTCCCGCCTCAGCCGCCTTCGCGCAGACAGTGCGTGCAAAACGTCGCATGGAAGAAATCAAACCCGCGCAGGACTGTGATCACGCCGAGCGCAATCGTCAGCACGCCCGACAGCCGCAGCAGCCACACGCCGCTGGCGCGGTTCTTCAGCCAGCCGCCCGCCAGCCCCACGGCCAACAGCCCCGGCGCCGTGCCGATGCCGAACACCGCCATTGTCGCCATCGCCTGCGGCATCGAATGCAGCGTCGCCGCCATGCCCATCATCGCATAGACGAGCGGGCAGGGGAGGAACCCGTTGACCAACCCGAGCAGAAACGCCGACAGCGCGCTGGTCTGCTGCATGAACCCGCGCAGCATCGCGCACAGCGGCATCGCCTCCAGGAACGAACTGAAGCCCTTCGCCCGCCGGAAAACGCCGAGAGTGTTCAACCCGATCACCACCAGCAGGATGCCCGCGCCCCAACCCAGCCACCACGCCCAACGTTCCAGATAAAGCCCCAGCCACGCCGCCACCATGCCCAGGAACACATACGTGAAGGTCTTTCCCGCATGATAAAAAAACTGGTGCGCCACCAGCCGCGCCGCCCGCAGTCCCGGCGCGGCCAGGCTCAACGGAAACATGCCGCACATGCCGATGCAGTGGCCTGACCAGCCCACGCTCGCCAGAAAAATCAAGAGGTAAGACACCCCGCCATCCTAACGTGGCTGGCAAGGGCCTTCAACTGTTCCGCCGCGGCCCGCCCGCTCACGAGGACAGCCAAATCAGTTGAAGCATCGCAGTGAATGAGGCATCTTCGCCGCCGCCATGCGAACCGCCCGTCTCCCGCTGCTCATCGCGCTGCTGGCCGTCGTCGCACCCGGACTTCCCGCCGCTTCCACGCCAAAGACCGGCCTCGCCGCGCTGCTCGACGGTGTGCATGAGATCGCCGCGCCGGGCGTGCCGGGCACGTTGTGCGTCTTCGGCGACGCGGCATTCCCCGTCGTCATCGGCGGCGCGGGCCGGGGCGGGTGGGGGACGGTGGCCAGCGCGGCACAGTTTGGCAATGGCCGCGTTGTCGCGCTGAGCCACAACGGCTACTTCGGCGCGGAGGCGCTGGAGTTCGCCGACACGGGCCGGTTCATCGCCAACGCCGCGCGCTGGGCCGCGGGCGAACGCAAGCCGGCAACGGGCAAAATCCATGTGGGCCTCTATCGCAAGGGCCAGCTTGAGGAATTCTTCGACAAGAACGGCTTCAAGGCTGGCGACACCGACCTGCGCCGGTTGAACGCGGTCCATGTCCTCGTCGCCGATGCGCACAGTTTTTCCGAGAAAGACGTCGAGCCGGTGACGAAGTTCGTGCGCGACGGCGGCGGGCTGATCACCGCCTCCTGCGGCTGGGGTTGGGCGCAGTTGAATGCGGGAAAGGATTTGCGGACGGATTTCTCCGGCAACAAGCTGATCGCGCCGATGGGCATGGTCTGGGGCGACGGCACGCTGGAGCGCACCACCTCGCGCGG
>JACRKA010000082.1 GCA_016219905.1 Verrucomicrobiota bacterium | reverse complement strand
CCGTCGTAGGCGAGATCGAACCGCCCGTAGAGGCTGAAGTCGTCGCGCTCCCATGAATGCAGGATGCTCGGAATGGCGGTCTCCGGGATGCCGAGTCGCGCCCACCAGTCTTTCTCGATAACGGCTTCGGCGGCATCAATGCAGAGCCGATGCAGTTCGTTGCCCGCAGCCTCCAACGCGTCCACCTCTGCCGCGGTCAGTTCGTAGCAGGCGGATTCATCCCAGTAAGGCCCGTCATTGTGCGAATGATACGTCAGGCCGGTCTCCTCGACCTTCGCTTTCCAATCGGACCTGGGAGTGCAGCGATGGCGTTGCATCAGGAGTGGATGGAGGAGAAGGAGCGTGAACTGCTGCCGAAGCCGCTGCGCGCCACGCCGGTGCGCGAATACGGCGCCGTTTGGCCGGGCGTCATCATCGGCTCGGAGAGGTTGGTGATGCTCAGGTGCGGCGCCGCCGCCCACTGGCCGCCTTGGAAGTAGCCCTGCCGCTGCGGGTCATAATGATTGTAGGGCAGCGAATACCAGCCCCGGAATGGCGCGTGGTAATAGCCGAGGCCGGACACGTAATGATTGTTGGTGTAAACGTTGCTCGCGCTTGCAGAACCTCGTTGTCCGCCGTCAGGTCCGCAGCTTGTCACTGCGCCGGCGGACAAGCCGCCGATCAAGACCAGCCGGATGCTCTTGCTGCGTTTCACCGTGGTTCCGGGGAGGCCGGTTCAGCCGAGCATCGCCGCCGCGACGATGATGCACACGCCGAGAATGACGGCGGCGCCGATGATCGCGGCGGCGACATTCTTGTTCTCGATGATCTCCTTGTGGAGGTCGCCCGGCGTGCATTTGTCGAAGAGCTTGTAGCCGGTGATCGCCACGGCGATGCCGATGATGGCGAAGATCAGCATGTAGCCGACCGCCTGGCCGAGCGACTGTGCGTGCCACGAGGCGGACGCGTTGGCTTCAGCCGCGAGGATGGACGGTGCGCTGGCGAGGATGGCCAGAGCCACGAGGCGCAGAAGTGAATGTGTATTCATAGACGAGTGACTCCTTGGAACGGCCGCTCAGGGTGCGGCGGCATACTTGGCGCTGCGGACGAAGCTCATGAAAGACTCTTTCTCCCGTGCCACGACTGGCTCGTGGCCCATGAGCTTGTAGAACCACGTTTCCTTCAGCATCGCGAGCACCACGGCCACCAGGCGGATTTTCTGGCCGCTCTCCGGGTCCGTGCCGGAGAAGTCCAACAGGCTGGCCTTGCCCGCCGGCAGGTCCAGTGTGGCGGTGGCCTTCTTCATCCCGGCGGCATCCAGTGGTTGAAGGCTGAGTTGCTGGCGCCAGCGGTTCGCATTCAGCAGCAAGCCGCCGCCGCCGCCCTCCGAGTTGCTCACGTTGATGTCGGCGCGAGTGCTGCCGTCACCGCGAACACGGAACTTCGCCACAAGAAACTGGGTGTGCTCGACCGCCTCCCAGCCCTTCGGCACCTGCCACTTGGGCTGGGGGACGCCCGAATCAGCCGCTGCCATTGCTGGGCCGCCTGCCGCTCCGTGTGGCGCGCCGCCACCGATCGCCGGGTGCCCCGCAGGCAACGCCCCCGTTGCCTCAATCGAAATTCCCTTCAGGAATTCGAGGAAGGCCGGCTTTTGTTTCGTGACCAACGCATCGTCGCCGGTGAGTTTGAAGAACCATGTCGTGCCCCGCTTGTCGAGCATAGCCATCAGGATGCGGGCGCGGAATTTGCCGGCGATGACCGGCTCCGTGCCGGCCATGTCAAACAGCCCGCCTTTGTCTGCGCCAATCGCCACGTCCTGCATTTGCTTGGCCAGTTCCGGCCCGGCCAGCGGCGGCAGTTTCACCTGGCCGCGCCATAGGTTGATGATCTGCAAGTGGACCCCCGCCATGTCGCTGAGCGGCACGACCGCCAGTTCGGCGGTGCGACCCTCATCGCCGCTGACCAGAAAGCTGGCCGCCCGCATGGCGCCGGGATTGGCATTCTCCTTCCACCCTTCGGGCAGCTTGGACCATTTCACTCGCGGCTTGGCCATCGGGATGCCTGCGTGCGGATCGCCGCCGCCGTGAGGATTCGCCGGTGGAGATTGCGGGGCCGGGGCTTTCTCCTCGGCGAAAACAGGCAGGGCAGCCGTGATAACAACTCCCGCGACGCCGGCAAGGAGCGACAAGCATGACGAAATTGACCTGTGTATCATGGCGACCATTCTATGCGCGAACTGCCCAACCGCAAGCGAAGAGGCAAGCCGGACGACGATGCAGGTTCGCGCAGTCACGCCGGCCGGATACCCGCTGAACCGGCTGCGGGAGTAACGCGCGGTTCAACCACGAGCAGGGCCAGCAGCCAGATCGTCCACGGGACGAACCCTCGGCGCATCATGCTTCCTCTTACTTCTTCTCCTGCGGGGGCGGTGTCTTGAGCGGCTTGTTGGTGTAAGTCTTTTTCGTGTGACAGGTCCGTTCGCACGAACCGCCCGTCTCGGTCTTGGTGAAGTTGATCTTCAACATCCAGCCCTTCGGCCCGTAAGGCACGCTGTCGCGGATGTGATGCGGATGGGTGCTGGCATGCACCTCATGGCAAGCCCGGCAGGTGCGGCCGCGGTCGAGTTTGTTGACGTGGAGATAGTGGAGGTTGCGGCTGCCGTCGCGGAACTGTGTCAACGCGGTCGTTTCAGCCGACTTCAGCATCTCGTCATTGTGGCACTCGAAGCAGAGGGCGTAGTTCTTCGCATCGTAAGGCGAATAGAACTGCGGCGGATAGTCGGAGCCAAGCAGCCGGAAATGATCGCCGCCGTGCGGCTTGTGGCAGGCGCTGCAATCCTTGGCCGCCACCGGCGCGTGCCAGACGGGGTTCTCATCGAGCAGTTTCTTGAAGTTGGCCAGTTTCCGCCCCCCGGCGTCGGTCATGTCGTCCTTGGAATGACATTTCATGCAGAGGTCGAAGGGGAGTTGGACGAGCAGGTGCTCGACATCGGTCCCGTGGGGGTTGTGACAGTTGGCGCACTTCTTGTCCGCGGCCATCGCGCCGTGCTTCACCTTCGCGCCCGTCGCCAGTTTCTTGATCGGCTCGTGGCAGCTCATGCACAGGCTGCCCATCTCATCCACGAGCAGCTTGGGCTGGACCGAGTTGTGCGGGTTGTGGCAGGCGGTGCAGTTATCCTTGGCGGGCGTGTGGGTGAATTTGCGGGTGGTCAACTTCTTGAACTCATCGTGGCAGTCCAGACACATCTCAGCCATCGTCTTGGTGATCGGCCCGGGGTTTTTCGCGTCGTCGTTCTTGTGGCAAAGGCCACACGAGCCGGCGTCGTAAGGGCCGTGCAGTGAACTTGCCTTGACCGTCTTCGGCAAAGGGGCGAGGGAATACTTCTGGCCCGGTTTGCCCGTCTTATCGGGTGGCGTTGCCGCCGGGGCGGGCGTCGCGGCCGGCACGGGCGCGCTGGGGGCCGGTGGGGAAACGTTGACCGGCGCAGGGGGGCTGGGTTTCTCCGCCTTGGCCGGAGGCTGGCTCGCCTGGACTGCTACAGGCGGCGGCTGAGCCGGAAGCTCTGGTTTGTTGCCAACTACAGCGTTAACCACAGGCCGGTCCGCACCGAAGCCTGCGATCAACCCGATCGCTACGACCATCATTTTTCGCATGAGTGACGTTCTCTCCGTTGTGCGGACGGTGCGTTCTTTTTACCGCGCCCTGTTTTGAAGGCAAGTCCGCAATTGTTGAAAGTGGCAAGATTGTCTGTTCTTCAGAAAGCGGCGGCAGCGCCGGGTCGGTTCGTGCACTAATACGGTTTGAGGCTGGCTCACGGGTTGTAATTTTCGGGATTGTGGTCCTTGCCGTGGCAGGTGAGGTAACACGTGCCGCGGCGATCACCGGTGTCGATGAATTCCAGCCGTCCGCCCGATGAAGGCGTGACATAGGTGGTGTTGAAGTTGATCAAGTGTGTCTTGCCCTGAACACCGTGGGGATCGTGGCAGGTCGTGCAGGCGGCTCTTTCGCCAACAATGTGTTTGTTGTGCTCCTTGAAGCTCTGGTCGCCGAGGATGCTGGCGCGGCTGTGGCATTTGTAGCAGAGGGCGTAGATGCCGGAGCTTTCGGGCGAGTTGTCGGTCATGGTCAACTGGCGTTCGAGGATGGGGATGTAGGACGAGCCGTGCGGACCTTTGGGGCCTGTGCCGCCCGCGCCCGGCCCCTGGTTGTTGTTGTGGCAGTCGCCGCAATACATCAGGCTCGCCGTGGTCCAGGGGGAGATGAGGCTCGGCACGTTCGGGTTCTTGCCGGTGGTCGTGACCGGGTGGAAGGACGCGCTGGAGGAACTGAACTCGAGCCGGGTGTTGGTCTGGATGTATTGCCGCGTCACGCGGGCCGGCCCGCGCCCGGTGCTGTCGGCGTGGCAGCGGAAGCACAACTCGTATTCCTTGGTGATCGAATCAACGATACCACCGGAGGAGTTGACGCCTTTGACCCGCGCCAGCGACCCCGGCGCGTTCGGCGCGGAAGCCGTGGCCGATCGGGTGGCATGCGGGTTGTGGCAATCCACGCACTCGACGTGGCGGGTCGGGTTGATGACGTCCTCGGCCGGGTCGTGGATGCCGCTGGTGTTGAGGATGGGATGAACGCTGATCTTGTTGAACTCCGACTGGAGGTTCTTGGAGGCGACGTTGCCGGTGTGACAGGAGTAACAGTTCTGCTCTTCATCGGCGAAATTGAGAAGCCGCTGCTTGGTGCCGGCGCCGTGGGGCGCGTGGCAGCTCTCGCAGGCGTTGGCCGCAACGGTCGTTTCGGTGGTGTGCGGCCAGGGGTTGGTGCCCTGGCTGTTCCACGTTGCGACAGAGGTGCGGTGGCTGGAACCCTGCCAATCGGTCTTGTCGTGGCAGGTCACGCAGAGGGCGGAGGCGTAGTTGTTGCGCACCAGGAATTTCCCGTATTGGTTATCATGCGGGTCGTGGCAGGCGGTGCATTGGAGTTGACCCGTCTTGTCCAGCCGCACGGGCGGAGTCAACTGGCTGGGGTTGTTGAGCTGGCCATCCGCAGTCACGAGGGCCGCGTCGTAAGTGAACGACACGGGATGGTCGTCCGCCAGATCGGTGCCCAAATGCGTCGCTCCCGGCGGCAACGTCGTGATGCCGCCTTGCATGGGGATCTGCTGGGAACGACTGCGCACCAAGCCGAGCGCCACCGTGCCGTCGTGGCAACTGAGACAGAGCTTCGACGCGCCGGTGGGCTGGTCAATGGTGGCTTTGACGGTGGTGCTGCTGTAAGGGGTGTAGGTCGCGCCGGAATCGAAGCGGTTCCACAGGGGCGCTTCCTTCGCGCTGTTGTGGGGTGTGTGGCAGAAGATGCAGACGTCGCTTTCCGTCGTGGATTTGATGGAGCCGGGGCCGCTGACCGAGAGGTTGTGCTTGGAGTTGACGATGCTCTCTCCGCGGACGGGCAGAAGCGGCAGCCACAGGAGCAACAGGATGCATCCCACGCGGCGGAGGTTGTGACATTTGGTTTTCATGACTTGCCCACGTATTTGAAGACCTGGATGCGACAGTTGTAGGAGTCCGCGACGCAGATCTCGTTGTCGCGGCTGATGGCAATGCCGGCGGGCAGCCAGAACTCGCCCGTCTCGGAGCCGGCCTTGCCGATGTCGAGGAGGAACCGGCCTTGCTGATCGAAAATCTGGATGTTGTCGAACAGCGCGTCCACGGCCACGCCCTTGGGCCGGCTGAAGTGGCCGGAGGTGTCGCCGAGGCTGCCGACCATTCCTTGGAAACGCCCCTCGCCGTCGAACATCTCGACCCGGCCGTTCATCGAATCCGTCACGTAAAGCCGGCCATTCGAGTCGGCCGCGATGTGCGAGGGGAAGTTGAACTCGCCCGGCCCGCTGCCCCGTTTCCCAAAGCGGAAGAGGAACTTGCCCCGCAAATCGAAGACGGCGACGCCATGGGCCACCGCGTCGGCCACATACAGCCGGTCGCCGGCGATGGCAAGGCCACAGGGGCGTTGGATGTCGCTGCTGATCTCAAAGAGCAGTTCTTTCTCGCTGCGAAAAACCAGGACCTTCCGCAGACCGGAATCCGCGACGTAGAAGACGCCGTTTCTTCGGGCGATGGCGACTGGCGACTGGAGCACATGCGGGCCGATCTTGGACCAGCGCTGGTAGCGTTTGGCCGCGCGCTCGAAGAAGCAGACCGTGCCCTCACCGGTGTCGGTCAGGCAGATATTGCCGGCTTCATCAAGGGCGATGCCCGTGGGCTTGACCAACTTCTGCGCCGCCCGGTTCCTGCCGGTGAAAAAGTTCCCGATCCGCCCCCAGAACGAAGGCCGCACGCCGAAATCCGCCGGGCTGGAGATGCATTGCACGAAAGCGACGCGCGGCTCCGCCGGCGGCGCGGGCCAGGTGCGCGGCGGCGCCTTGGCGGGCGCAGCTTTGTCCGCCGCCGCCAGCCGTGTGGCCGGCCAGACCGCAACTGAAACGATCGTGCCCAAGACGGCCGCGCCGAGCAGCAGCCGCCACCGACCGAGGGCTGTCAGCCGGTTGTCTGCACGCGATGGATGAATGTCACGCTGCATTGCTAGAATGTCCGTTTGCCGCGGAAGTAGAAAAACTGCTTCTCGCGCATGTCACCCAGAAAAGTTTCGTCCGTGAATTGATAGCCGAGCTGCAGGGTCAGCTTGCCCATGAAAAAATCCACCGCTGCCCGCGCCAGGGTCAAGTCGCGATCATAGCCTTCGCCGCGTTGGACATTCATGCCACCTTCGACGCTGCACGACAGATACCGGCCGAAAAACTGGCGGTAGCTGCCGATGGCCAAAAAGAAGACTATCCGCACCATCCCGCAGCAACGTACGCCGGTGCGCGAGTTGAGCCCGTGCGAGCGCGTGAAGAGCTTCGCCGAGGTGAATTGCGGGTACCGGCCGG
>JACRKA010000085.1 GCA_016219905.1 Verrucomicrobiota bacterium | reverse complement strand
GTCGAACAGCGGCGGCGGGCCTTTGAACTTGTCGCGTGTCACGCGCCCGTCGTCGGCGACGCTCTCTCGCGCACGAACCTGCTCCCAGTTCAACCGCGGGCCGCGCGGCGCTCCACCCGCACCGGATGGCGGCATGGCGCTGGCAACGCTCCCGGTCTGGGTCGCGCCCGTGCCGGCGGCGGACGCGGTGCCTTTGAGGCATCGGTCAAAGAAACCGTTGACCATCTCATCAATCTCGCGACCGGCGAAGCCCTGGCCGTGGCCCGCGCCGTGGATGGTGTGGAAGCGGACGCTCACGCCGGCCTTCCGGAGCGCGTCGAAAAGCAATTCGCTCTGATGGATGGGCACCAGCGGGTCTTTGTCACCGTGCACGATGAGGAACGGCGGGTCGTCCTTGCTGACGTAAGCGATGGGATTGGCTCGCCCGGTCTTCTCCTTGTTCTCCTGGATTGGCCCGCCGATAAGCCGCGACTCCGGCGAAGTGGCAGGGTCGTGTTTCAACCGCGCGTCCGGCGGCGCGTGAGCGTCCATTTGCAACAAATCGGTCGGCCCGTAGTAATCGCACACCGCTTGCACGCGGCTCGACACGTCGAGGTGCGCGCCGACATCGAATTCCTTCACCCCGCCGCTGGTGCCGACCAACGCGACCAGATGCCCGCCCGCCGAACTGCCCCACACGCCGAAGCGGTCCGGGTTCAGGCCGTATTCCTTCGCGTGCGCGCGCAGCCAGCGAATGGCCGCCTTGCAGTCCTCGATCTGCGCCGGGAAAATCGCATCGCCGCTGAGCCGGTAGCCGATGCTGGCGACCGCGTAGCCGCGCCCGGTGAAGCCCTGCCGCAGCGGCGGGCAGTTGTCCTTGCTCCCCGCCGCCCAGCCGCCGCCGTGAATCCAGATGATGAGCGGCAGCGGCGCATCGGCCTTTTCGGGCACATACAAGTCAAGCCTCTGCCGTTCGTGGCCGTCTTGCACGTAGGCGAGGTTGCGGTGCGTCTTGACGCCTTCCGGCACACGGGCGGGCGGGCGGTCTTGGGCGTGGGACACCGCGACAGCAAAGGCGAAGGCGAGGAGTATGGAGAACTGTTTCATTGGAACATTGTCGGATTGCCGTGGTGCTAACACCGCCGTCCGGGCGAATGTTTCGCCGGCCGAACGACAACGCGCTCCCCGTCGCGCGGCTGCTTGCGCCATTTCAGAACCGCAGGAACGCCCCGATGCCGCCATGCTTGCGGAGTTGCTCGGCCGCGGCGGCGCGAGCGATCCTCACCCTCGCGTCACTGGCAACCGCCCGTTCCACCAAGCGATCCGTCACGTCGTCCACGGCTTCGACTTCGGCGCCGCAGTAGCCGCACGTGGCGCGCCGGTCCACGAACAACGCGCCGCAGCCTTTGCATTGGCCGCCGCCCGCCGCAAAACCATCCGCATAGACCAGCTTCCACACGCGGCCAGCCTGGAGCGCCTTCAGCGTCGCCTCGTCGCCCACCACCGCCGCCTGCGGGTTCTTCCCCGCCGTGACGGTCACTTCGTGGACCATTTGCATCTCAGCATCGCGCTCGACCACCTGCTCCAGCTTCAGCACCGCGTCGAGCACCTGCTGCTCGCTGGCCTCGATGGCTAGGGGGATGGCCGGCGCGAGCCGCGGGCGCAACCGGCGCGGCAGCAGCCGGTGCAGTTCGCTGGTCGCCTCGACGGGGCCAGCCAGCACCAGCCGGTCGAAGGCGTGCGTATTGAGGATGGCGTCCGCCACCATGGCCACATGTTTCAGATGCCAATGCGAGTGATGCTCGGCCCGCCGCTGGACGCCCGCCTGCGAGCGCATCTGGTCGGCGCCAACCTTGCGGCTGCGGCAGACCGGGTCGCTGGCCATGGCTCTGGCGTGCTCCTCGATCTCACCCAACCACACTGTAAAGATGCGCGCCCGGCCGCGGTCGGTCAGCGCCACGCAGTAGCACTCGTGGTCATCCATCAACTCCAGCAGCGGCCGGCCGTGCGGCGCCTCGGCCCAATGCACCACGTTGCGCACCGGCACGCGGAACTCGCGGCTCCAGAAAAACGGCTCGGTCGCGTCGCAGAACATCACCAGGCTTGGCGCGCCCGGCTTGTTATAGTCCACCACGAAGCGCAGCACCCGCTCGGCGCTCGCATCGAACGCCTTGCGGTCCTCCTCTGTGCGCACCTGCAGCCCGGCGGCGCGCAACATGCCCCGTAGCGCCGGCTCAAACCCTCGCGCCAGCCGCGACGCTTGGGATTGTTGCACGTCGAGATACACGCTGAGCACGTGATGGCCTGGTTTGGGTTCCCGCCCGATGACCCCTTGAAGTTCAGCCCTCGACATCATGACGCCCTCCTTCCTGCGTCAAACTTAAGAGCCAAACCTGACAAGTCAAGGCGGACAAGCCCTGTCACGCCATTGGCCCGCGCGTGACGCCAAGCTGGTTGAGCAGCTTCAACTCGCGCCAGAGCTGCGCGCCGGTGATCTCGCCGCGAAGCAGCCGGTAGTATTTCTCGATCGTCGTCGCCACCTGGTCGGGCGGCTCGTTGAGGAACTCGATGCGGAACCGGCGCGCGCCCAGCGCCAGCAGCCGCGCGACGTGCTCAGCGCCGGTCTGGGCCAGCGCGTTGAAGACCGTGTTGCGGCAGCCGGCGTCGGCCTTCACGGGATGCTCCGCCCCGACGCGGTCGCGCAGCCGCACGTCGTGCCGGTCGCACGGCCGGCCGCAGTTGGTGTAGTCGGTGCCGCTGGAGAGGAACGCGCAGAACACGCAGTGCTCCATGTGAAACATCGGCATGTGCTGATGGATGGTGATCTCGAACCATGCCGGCGGCGCGGCGCGCAGCAACGCCTCCAGTTGCGCGATGTTCAGGTCGTAGCTGGCCGTCACGCGTTCCAAGCCGAAACGGTGGATGAAGTAGTCGGCGGTGAGCGGGTTCGCGATGTTGAGCGAGAAGTCGCCAACGCGGCGGCAGTCAGCGAAGAACTTCAGGTGGTCGTAGTTGCGGACCAGGTAACCGTCGGCGTCGCTGGACCGGACCTGGTTGAGAATCCATTCGTCGCCGGGCTTGGTGATGCGCGGCGGAGCGACGAAGATCGCGGATTGCGGAGTGCGGAGTGCGGAATTGCGGAACAATGTGACCGCGTCGCGGTAGAGCTTCGGATTCTCGAATTCGCAATAGACCGTCTCGGCGCCGCATCCCGTGACCGTTTCGAGCTGCCGCATATTGCGGACGAGGACGATCAACTCGGCTGAATGTGGGAGGGGCCTCAGCGCCCCGATTGTTTGTGAAATGCCAGAAGTCGGGGCGCTGAGGCCCCTCCCACATTCATTCAGCGTCCATCGCTTCGGCGTCGCGCGGAGTGACTCCAGTTGCGCCACCGCGTCGCGGCGCAGGCGGTTCAACTCGCTCACCGGCAGGATCACCTCGCCTTCGAGACAATTCTTCAGTTCGCCCAGCCGGAACGGCGTCCCGCCCAGCCGGCCGAGCTGCTCGCACAGTCGCTCATCCGTCATCGGTTGCTTCTGCGCCACGGCCAGCGGCATCGCCGAATCCAGTTGGACCACGTGGCCGGCTTCGTCGCGCACAATCAACGTCAGCGGCGCGCCGGTGTGGCCGTGGACTTCCATCGCCACCGGCCGGTGGAAGCGCGGCTCATCCCCGGCGAACGTCTGGCGCAGCCGGCGATCAAGTTCAGGGTCGCTGGTCTTCCAGACCTTGTCGCCGGCGTGAACGCGGCGGAAGTCCACGTCGCCGCTCCCAAATTCCATCGCCGTCTCGTCGCCGCGCCGTTCCACGACATAGACGCGACCGCCCTCCTCCTTCTCGTCAGGCCGGCCCGCGTCGAAAACAATGCCGTCGCCGGGTTTCAACCGGCCGTTGAGTTTGAGCCAGACGCGGTCGCGTTCGATGCGCGTGACTTCGCCGAGAAAGACGCCTCGCTTCTTGCCGAAACGGGCATGGACGAGCGCCTGGTTGTTCGTCCCGCGAAACCAGCCGGTGTGGAGGCCGCGCGAGAACGCCATCTCCATGTCGTAGCGATCGGAGGGAGTGACGAGTGACGGGTGACGGGTGACGGGTGACGGAACGGCCAGCTTGTCGAGCGCTTGCCGGTAGATGCGGGTGATGTTGGCGACGTATTCAGGGGACTTCAGCCGCCCTTCGATCTTGAACGCCGCGACGCCAGCACGAATCAAGTCGGGCAGGACTTCGATGCCGGCGAGGTCCTGCGGGCTGAGCAAGTAGCGCCGGTCGCCAAGCGCGACGGGCTGGCCGTCACTGACCAGCTCGTAAGGCATCCGGCAGGCTTGCGCGCATTCACCGCGGTTGGCCGAACGGCCCCCGAGCGATTCGCTCGTGAGACATTGGCCGGAGTAGGCGACGCAGAGCGCGCCGTGAATGAACGTCTCAAGCTCGATTGCGGAGGGAACGGCAGCATGAATCTTTTCGATCTCCTTGATCGAGCACTCGCGCGCGATGATGACGCGGCAGCAGCCCAGTTCGCGGGCAAACTCGACGCCGGCGGTGCTGGTGACGGTCATCTGCGTCGAAGCATGGATCGGGAAGTCGGGCGAGATCGCACGGATGAGCCGGCAGATGCCGACATCCTGCACAATGGCGGCGTCCACGCCCGCGGCGATGATGACGCGCAGGTAACGCTCCGCCTCAGCGAGTTCGTCGGTGAAGGCGAGGATGTTGAACGTGACGTAGCCGCAGACGCCGCGCCGGTGCAGGAACTCCATCAGCCGCGGCAGGTCGGCCTCGGTGAAATTGTTGGCGCGCATCCGGGCGTTGAAGCGGTCGAGACCGAAATAAATGCCGTCTGCGCCGTTCTCGACCGCGGCGCGCACGCAGTCCCAGTCGCCCGCCGGCGAGAGCAGCATCGGGCGCGCGCCAGTCGTCGGTTTGCTGGCGGCGCGGGTGAAGGGGGCCGTGTTGGCGGTGTTGACTGCCACGCTGTTATTCGAGCACGGCTTGACGGGAACGGCAACTTCAAGCTGCGTTCGCCGGCGACCGCAACCACCGCCGATGTGCGAAGCTGGAAGATGAGGTGGAGGTTACTTCTTCCCGGCGCGAGGCGCCTTGGGTTTGCGCGGCTGTTTCGTATCGAGGTTTTGCTTCAACTCCTCCTCGGTCACTGCGGATGCCACGCCAGCCGCGGGCACCTCGACTTTCGCGCTCCAGAGGATCGCATTGAGCACGACCTTGCGGAAATCATCCTGGCCCCAGTTCTTGTGGAAGTGGCCGCCGGTGAATCCAAAGCCGCGCCCGCTGTCATCGCGCTGGCACGCCCACATCACGTGCTGCGGCTCGCCCTTCTTGACCGCCTCGCGCGCGGCGGCGTTGCCACTGTGCGCGCCGTCGGGCCGGCTCATGGTCTCCGCGGGCGGCACGGCCGAGAGGATGGCAGTGACGCCTTTCATGCGTTCGCGGAAACGCATGTGGAAATACCACTCATCTCGCATCTGGAACGATTTCACGCCGCGCGTGATGGGATGGTCGGGCAGGCTCTTGAAATCGGCGTCCCAATGCGGATTGACCGACCAGAACGTCTCGAAACACCCGCCGATCCAGTCGCGGAACTCCTTGTTGCCCTTCTCCGTCGTCGGTTCGCAGGCGTAATGGACACAACCGAAGCCGGCGCCTTTCTTCATGAGCGCGCCGAGTTGCTCGAGCCGGTTGCCTTGGAGTGCCACGTGTCCGCCGCCGCCGTCGCAGTAGATGACCACGGCCGCCGCGCCATTGAACACCGCCTCGTCGGGCCACTGGCCGCTGAGGAAAGTGGAGACCTTGACGCCGGGAACACCCGCCAGGCATTTCTGGAACAGCAGCACGCCGGCGTTGTGTTCGTGCTCGCCCGGCGCGTGGCTCGGCCGGCCGGCGATGAGAAGGATGTTGGCGTCGCCGGCAGCCGCCGCGATTGTGATCCACATGCCGCCGAGCAAGGATGCGATAAGTTTGTTCATTCCAGTGTTCTCCAGACGTCGTGGCATTTAGCCGTTCGCACGCTTCAGCGCAAGCACGCAATAAGGCTGCTGAAAACTCGGCCAGTGAAACACCCTGCTACAGGTTTGGTTTCGCCACGCCAACCCCGAAGGCAACCACGGCGGCGGTTTCAAACCGCCGCTCCTTGATTCGCCGCCATAATGGCTGGGCGCAGAGCCGATCACTTCGGCAACTCGGCCCGCACCGTGACCACGCCCCACGCTGGCACTGACACGTCGCCGGACAGCTTCTGAAGCGGTCGCTCGCTTGTGTCGCTGAGCCAGACGTTCTTCGGCGCGGGTCTTGACCAAACTAGCTTCGCGTCCGCCGGAGTTCCGCCAGCGCCAAAAAGACGGACGATCCACGCCTTGCCGTCATCGCTCGGTTTCATCGCGGTGACGAGCACGTCGGCGGGTTCGACGCGCAACAGCGGCGCCGGCGACGGCGCACGGCCACGCGCGGGCGTTGCCACGAGCGGCTGGCTGAATCCGGTGGCGAATCGCGTCGCCTCGGCGGGCGTCGTGCCGCGATGCGGACGGAGCACGAAGCGGAACACGACGGGACCTTCCTGGTAGGCGCGGTAGTTGGTGCCCCAGTGGTTGTTCATCGCCCAGACGTAGAGCTTCTGCGTCGGCTCGATCTTCTTGCGCCACACGTCGGGATTGAATTGCGAGTTGAGCAGCGTCGCGGTGATGCCGCCGACCTGCACCAACGGCGCGTCGAGCGTGACCCACGTGACGCCAAAGTCCTTGTTGGCCACGTCGGCCCAGCGCCCCACCGTCAGCCAGTTCTTGCACGCGCTCGGCATCTGGTCGTGTTCGGGGCGGATGACGCCGAGCGGCACGTCGAGCCGCATCTCGCCGCCGGGGACGTTGAATGGGAAGGCGATGTTGACGCTCTCTTTGCCGTCGTTGGCGTGGTAGCTGGCCGCTTCGAGCCGCTTCTTGTCCACCGTGTCGAGCAACTCGACGTAATCCGCGCCGGCCACGAGCCGGATTTCGCGCGAGAGCTTGTGGCAGCCGGGCGCGTCGGACTCCACCAGCAGCGACGCGACAAGCGGGCCGCGCTCGCGGACTGTGATCTTGACCGGGCCGTTGCGCTGGAGGGCGGTGAGGTCGTCGGCGATGAGGTAGAGGTAATCATTGAGTGCGTGGCCGCTGGCGGTGTCGGCGAGGTTGGCTTCGATGCCGCTCGCGCGCAATTCGACGATGCCGCCGGTCTTCTCGTCAAGGCGGACGCGGAGCTTGTCGTTCTCGATGATGGCTGGGAGCGGCGGCTTTCCAGCCGCCGTGATCTTCAACGATTGGGCGACAGGAATGTCGCCCCTCCCAGCTAATGTGTAGCGCCGGCCGGAAAACGGCGGCAGGTCGCGCACGAACACAGCCAGTTCGCGGCTGGCGAGCCGCTGCGCGGGAACGGGCTGGCCCTGGTCGTCGGTGACGAAGTTGTGGCCTTCGGAAATCTCGTGCGGGATCAACACCAGTTCACTGCGCGGCCATGACGTGGTGTTGAAGATGTCCATTTCACGTTCTGCCGGCGCGCTGTAGCCGCCGACGTGAGGAGGCGGACGGCTGGTTGGGCGCGACGATTCCGCCTCCTTACGTCGGCGGCTACCTGCGGCGTCGCTGAGCAGTTGGCGCGACTGGAGGTTCGCGACGGTCGCGTAGGACTGCTTGATGGTCCATTGGTCGGTCGTGAACGGGTTCGCCGGCTGCGAGATGCTGCAATACGCGCCCCACGTGTGCTCGGAGTAGAGCAGCACGTTGTTCCACGCTTCCTCGAACCGCTTCGCCGGATAACGCTTCGGGTCGAGCATTGCCCAGAGTGTCTCGGCCTGCGCGAGCCGCTCGCTGCTGGCGCGGTTCATCGCCGTCTCGGCGGCGGAGGAACCCGCGCCGTCTTCCCAATACGGCGTCCAGTCGCCGCGCACCTGCGGCAGCTTGTCGCCGTGGCGTTTCTCGAACGCGCGGAAGGCGTCGCTCGTGGACGAGATCACGAACTGCGGCCACGCGTGTGTCGCGTTCCACTCCTTCACGAACTCGCAGATGGCCGGGTCGGGCACCGCGTTGTCGCCGTGACCGGCCCAGCGGACGTAGGCGATGTCGTAGGGGTAATCGCGCTACTCCAAGCCAGCGCAGAAAGCCTCGACGAGTTGTGGCGACATCGTCT
>JACRKA010000081.1 GCA_016219905.1 Verrucomicrobiota bacterium | reverse complement strand
TCGGAGAGCGGTTACGTCTGGGCGCTCGACGCGTCGGGCAAGCCGATCTGGAAGCGCGACCTCGGCGAGCCGGTGAAGCGTCTCGCGCGCGACGGTGACACCTATATTGCCGCAGCGTCGGCCAACGGCATCGTGCGGTTGTCGCTGGACGGAGAGAGTGGAGCGGTTGCGACGACGGCTGCGGCGGTGAACGACCTTACGATTAGCGATGGCCAGGCCGTTGCGCTGACGGCGGACGGTTCGGCGCTCGGCGTGGCAACGCGATAGATATGGAGACAGGCTTCATGAGCCGGACGAGTCCCTCGGCCTTGTGTTTGGCGGGGCTTTCCATCGGTGCGGGAAAAGCGGCAGAGGACTGCCGCAGTCCAAGACGCTCGCGCGTTTGCGCGAGGGGCTGTCCACAGTGCGGCAGCATCTTGGACTGCGGCTGTCCTCTGCCGCCTTGGATTCGGAAGGATGACGAAGTGTGATTGGAGAAGACAATGAAACAAATGACACGCCGAGATTTCCTGAAGACTTCGACGGTTGCCGGCTTGGCGCTTGGAATGCCGAGCCAGGCCACCAGCAACAGTCCAAGCGATGAACTCCGCATCGCCGTCGTCGGGTTGGGCGGAATCAACATCGCCGGCGGCGTGGGCGGACGGGGGCGCCAGCTCATCAAGAATTTCCTCAAAGTTCCGGGCGTGAAGATCGTGGCGCTGTGCGACGTGGACAAGACGATCCTCGACGACGGGGCGAAGCAGTTCAAAGACCGCGGCGAAGACGTCGCGACTCACGTTGATTTTCGCCGCGTGCTCGACGACAAGGCTATTGACGCGGTGGTGCTCGCCACGCCGAACCATTGGCACGCTTTGTGGACGATCTGGGCGTGCCAGGCTGGCAAGGATGTCTATGTGGAGAAGCCGTTCTCCTACAACATCTGGGAAGGCCGGCAGATGGTCGCCGCCGCGCGCAAATACAAACGCATCGTCCAGGTCGGCACACAGCGCCGCTCCAGCACGGTGTTGCCGGTGGCGTTCGATTACTTGCGCAGCGGCCAACTTGGCGCGATTCGCTTCGCCCACGCGCTGGTCTTCCGCGCTCGCGTCGGCATCGGCAAGGTCAGCGAGCCGACACCGATGCCCGACAGGGTGGACTACGACCTCTGGTGCGGCCCGGCTCCGAAGGGGCCGCTCATGCGCAAGCAACTGCATTACGAGTGGCACTGGGTCTGGCCGACCGGCAACGGCGAGATGGGCAACAACGGCGTGCACATGACCGATATCTGTCGCTGGGGGCTGGGAGTGAACCAGCCGCCGCCGCGCGCGATGAGCATCGGCGGGCGGTTTGCGTTCGATGATGCCGGCGAGACGCCCAACACGCAGATCGCCATCTTCGATTACCAGCCTGCGCCGATCATCTGCGAAATCCGCAACGTCTCCAAGAACACCGTGCCGAAAGCGCCGAGCACGCTGGGCAAGTTCCGCGGCAGCGCCAGCGGCATCGTGATCGTGTGCGAAGGCGGCTATTTCGCCGGCGACTACACCAGTGGCGCGGCTTTCGACAAAGAGAGCAAGAAGATCAAAGACTTCCAAGACGGAAGTAAAACCGGCGCGATCGAAGTCTCCCATGCGGCCAACTTCATCGCCGCCGTCCGCAGCCGGAAAGCCGATACATTGGCCGCCGAGGCCGCCGTTGGTCACGCCTCCGCAGCGTGCTGTCACATGGCGAACGTCTCCCACCGGCTTGGCAAACAAACTCCTCCCGAAGCGATTCGGGAGAGAATCCGCTCCAACAGCGAGATGTCCGACGCATTCGAGCGATGCCGCGAGAACCTGCGCGAGAACGGCGTGGATCTCGGCGCCACGCCGGCGGTGCTGGGGGCGTGGGTGACGTTTGATTCCAAGAAAGAACAGTTTGCCGGCGAGTTCGCCGACCAGGCCAACCAGCTTTCCCACCGGAAGGACCGCGCGCCGTTCGTCGTGCCGGAGATCGTGTGACGCGGTCGAAGTCATGACAGTCTTCCCCCATCCATCCGCCCTGGTCGCGTTGCTTCTTGCGGCTGGCAATCACGTTACCGCTGACACGGGGGATTTTTTCCGACCGGCCCCGGATTCCTGCGCGTCGCTTCCCGCCGACCGCATCTATCCGCAGGGCCGGATTTTTCCATTCTCAGGATACTCGGGCAAACCCGAGCGGGAGAAGGCCAACGGCTTCACGATGCACGGCCCCGTCTATGGCACCAACCGGCTCGGCGCCCTCGAAGCCAACGAAAAGGCGGGCCTGCCCTTTCCCTACACCATCGGGCTGGACATGAAGTTCCACTCCGACAAGCCGCTCTCTCTCAGCGAGGCGGAGATCAAGTCGGCCATCGCCAAACAAGTCGCCGAGGTCGCGTCGCGCACGAACATCTGCTGGTGGTATCTCACGCCGGAAGAGATCCGCTATTGGCGGAAGAACGAGATCGCCTATATGAAGGCGGCCTCCGAAGCCATCCGCGCGGCTGACCCGTTGAAGTGGCCCGTGTGGATGTATGACCCGAATCACCGCGACGCGAAGGCCCTCGTCCAGACGGGCGCCCACCTCGACCTTGTCGGCAAGGGTTGCTACGTCAATTATGCCGGTTACCGGGATCGTCGCGTGTGGGTGCGCTGGGGCATGGAACAGGAAGTCGAGGCCATCCGAGAGCTTCGCGGCCAGCGCACGCCGTTGGTTGTGCCCGAACTGCTCAAAGACCCCGAACCCGCGCTTTTCAGCCAGATTCCCGCCTGGGTCCGGCACGATGTGTATTGCGGTCTCATCCACGGCGCGAAGGGTGTCGTCATCTTCTCCCTCTTCAAACGGCCCGCCGTCCGCGAAAGCTACGACATTTGGTATGGCGCCTACGCCAACGCCGCCCGCCAACTCACGGGCGAGCGAAAGTTGGGCGAGGTGTTCCTGTTCGGCGCGCCACGCCGCGACCTGACAGTCAAGCAACTCAGCGGCCCCACCACCGTCACGCTCGCCGACAAGACGAAGACTGCCGAGGCGAAGTCACTCTCCGAGCGGGAAAAGGCCGGCATGAGTCTGAGATATCCGGCTGTAAGCTGGCGCGAACTGGCCCGCGGCACGTCGCGCTATCTCTTTGTCTGCAACTCCTCGCCCGAAACCGTCCGCGTCGCCGTGTCGGGTTTCCCGGAAGCGTCCACCGTCGAGGAGGCTGACACTGGCGCTGCCGTCGAAACCGCGAACAAGCCCGCCCTTGAGTTTGAGCTTCCCGCTTGGGGCGTGCGCGCCCTGAAGTTCTCGTGCCGCTAGTCAGCGGATGCACTTCGGATTGCCTGGGCGACTCTCTTGATTCCTTTTCGGATCGCTTCGAGGATTTTCGCCGCCGCCTTCGGGGCCGGGTCGCTGAGCATGGGCAGGAACAACAACCGTGCGTGCATCGCCTCGGTGACGGGGAAATCACCGTCTTTGCAGCCGGGCCACGGCGCGTCGAAGTTTGTGGAGTCGCTCTTGCTGATCGGGCCGCGGCCGTTGCCGAATAGGTCGAAACCGTCGCGGAAGTAGGGCAGCCGGTGCAACAACTCGTAAAATCCCGCACTGACGGGCACGCCCTCGGCATTGATGGCTTCAATGAGTTTCTCACGCGGCACGCCGCCGAGCGC
>JACRKA010000012.1 GCA_016219905.1 Verrucomicrobiota bacterium | reverse complement strand
TTGCTAATCATCCTGATGGGCAAGCCGGAGGCTTGCACCACGTTTCGCAACCTGGAAGGTTGCGCCACCTTTCCCCGCCCGCTCCGCTTTCGCGATCTCGACAGGAACGAACTGCACCGCATCCACGACGACGAAACCATCCGCGCCCGTGTTGGAAATGGTCACGGAACCTTTCCCGCCCGCGGCGAACTTGAACACGCCGAGTGCCCGTGGCACGCCGTTGACGAGGACGTCCTCGCGTTGGTTGACGGTCACAGTCTTCTCACCGCCCGCGCTCACGATGGTCACCGGCACTTTGGTGGCGCGGTTGTTGGTCGCGACGTGGATCAGCCGCACTTCGTAGTCACCAGCCTCCTTGATGTCCGGCGTGAAGCGCGCCGACTTCTTTCCCTGCTCGCGGTTGTTATCGTGACGGTAGCTGTTGCCGACGAGCGCGGGTTGTTTTGCGCTCTCAACCCAATCACCGGTGAACACACCTGCGTCGTCGTCCATCACGATGCCGGCGGCTCGTGGCGCAGACACTCCTGTCTGCGCGCTCTTGGATGGTTGGACAGACAGGAGTGTCTGTCCTACGGCCACCATCTTGTCTATCTCTTCAAGTTTGAATCGTGTGCTGACGACGGACTGCTTCTCCGGGCCGGGGCGGTATTTGATGTAGGTGGTGGCGACCAGCGTGCCGTCGGGAAGCAGTTCCAGCCCTGGATAACCGCAATCGCTGCCGGCATGGCTGTGGAGCAGTTTGATCCGATACTGCCCCTCGCGACCAGTGACGATGTCCTCGTAGCGGCCAACCCACGCCACGAAATGGCCATGCGTCCCGAACGCCTTGGTCTTGTCGCGCATGCAGACCACCAGCCGCCCGTCCGGCGTGTAACGCGGCATGTGGCGGTCGCCGACGAGACCGGCGGGCAGCCGCCTCGCGGCAGACCACGTCGCGCCTTCGTCGTCGCTGGTCATGTAGAGCGATTCCGCCTTGTTGTTCTCGCGCATCAGGCAGAGCAGTTGTTTGCCGTCGGGCGAACGCACCAGCGCCGGCTCGCACGGCGCGAGGCCCGCGATGTCGCAGACGATACGCCACGGGCCCCACGTGAAGCCACTGTCAGTGGAGAGGCTTTGAGCGACGACGTTGGAGCGTTTCTCCTTCGCCTCGCCGGGACGGCGGAGGTTCGTCATGCCGAGCAGTTTCCTGCCGCCCGCGATCTGCTCGATGGTGCAGAACGGCATGATGCACTTCAGGCCGGTCGTCTTCATCTCGCTCCATGTCTTGCCGTCGTCCTCCGAGACGGACGAGTGCATGTTGCCGTCCGGCCCCGTGCTGGCGAACACAAACAGCCGCACCTTTCCGTTCGGGTCCGGCAACCGGTAGATCGCCGGGCAGTTCTTCGCTTGCGTCCAACTCTCCGGCACAGGCAGCAATTCGCTCCATGTTCGCCCGCCGTCGTCGCTGCGTTTCATCGGCCCGCAAACGCCGCCGTGGCCGTAGGTCCAGACGGCGATCATCGTCTTGCCGTCAGGCAGCAGCACGGTGGTCGGGTGGCCTTGATAGATCGTCTCGGTGCCCCGCGCGATGATGACGTGGCGGGAGGTTTCGCCGGAGATGTCCACGATGGGCAGGTTGGGCTGATCCAAAACGCTCTTCAGCCATTCGAGGTTGAAGCGGGCCAGGCGCACATAGCGGTCGTCGCACATGCGGGTGAGGATGTCGGCTTCGTAGAGACAGAGGATGGTGCCGTCGGCCAGCACGGCGAGGTCGCTGTAGCCCGACGGGCCTGGCTCCAGGATTTTCGAGACCGGCCAAGTTGCGTCGTCATCGAGGCTCATCTTGACGGTGAGCCGCTTGCGGTCGTGGGCCAGACTGCCTCCGGGGCGGACCAACTCGTTCTCCAGATTGCTGGGATTGGCGAAGAGTATCCGTCCCGGTTTCCCGGTCTTCGGCCAATCGTAGCGGATCAAGCTGGCCATGCAGACCGGTTCGAGCAGCGCCGGGTCCCAGCGGTGGCCATTCCAGCCGGAGACGCCGTCGGGACTGACGGCCACCAAGCGGCGGTTGATTTTCGATTCGCTGCGCATGTTGAACATCACGCGGCCGTCGGCCAGCTCCACAGCGATGGTTTCGCTGGGGTTGACCACGGTCACGCCTTCAACCACGTCGCCATGGCGGCAGACGATGCTGCCACGCTTCCAGGTTGTCCCACGGTCGTCGCTGTAAATAGCCGTGACGATGGACGGCCGATGGCCGCGGTGCTTGCCTTTCCCGAACTCTTTTCCACTGCCGTTGGAGAGCCAGACCGGGATGATCATGCGGCCGTTGCGCAGTTGCGTGCCGTGGCTGGGACCGGTGGCGCAAACGCGCCAGGGATAGTCCGGCTTGAACTGGTTGAACACGCCGGTGATTTCGACGGGCTTGCTCCAGGTGGCACCGTCGTCATCACTGTGCATCGTGAAGACGCGGGCGTAGTCATGGCAGAACACGGCGACCACCCGGCCGCTGTCCCGGTCGGGAATCATCACAAAGTTGCTCGTCGGCCCGTCGCCGTAGGTGGTGTGGTCCATCAGCTTGACGGTCGGCCCGAACGTCTTCCCGCCGTCGGTGCTGCGCCGCATCAGCACGTCGTTGAAATCGTAGTCGCCGCCGCGTCCTGGCCGGGCCTCGGTGGTGACCAGCACGGTGTTGTTCTTCGTCACGACGATGCCGGGGACGCGGCAGGTCCAGTAGCCGTTGGTGCGGGCCTCGAAGAGGTTTTGTTTCTCCAGGAACGGAGCAGCACTTTCGGCAGCGTGCGAGTGGAAGAAGACTAAGAGGCCAATCACCGCAGTGGTGATCGTCCGTCGGACCGATCGGTTCTGATCTGTTTTCACGAAGTGTCCCTGTTCTTGTTTCATGGTTGGTTTCAGGAGAAGCATCCGTGCTTCAGGGCAGCATCGCGAAAGGCGATGAGGTTTTCGAACGGCATCTGGGGCGAGGAATTGCAGCCGCTGGCGAACAGGAAGCGGCGTTTGTCGCCCAGCGACGCGAACAGCTCGCGCACATGACGCTCGATGCGTCCTGCCGCGTCAGGGCCGGTCCATTCCTGCTCGCGCGCTGTCATGCCGCCGCAGATGATGAGGCGTTCACTGAGCGCGCGGGTTTCGTCGAGCCGCCAATCTCCCAGCGGCGGATGCGCCTGGCCCTCGACGCAATCCAGCCCCGCTTCGAGGATCAACGGCGCGAGCGCCTTCAGCCGTCCGCAGGCGTGGGCGAACATGAACTTGCCGCGCGCGTGAATCAGCCCTGCCGCGCGTCGCATGACCGGCAGGCAAAAGTTCCGGAACAGTTCCGGCGAATAAAACAGGCTGTCGAGGTTCTCCGGCCACTCGAACGCCCAGACGCCGTCCAAGTCCACGACTTCCTCCAACGCGGCCAGCGCCTTCTGCTCGTGGATGCGCGCCAACTTCGCCATCTCGGAGGGATAGTCAGCGATGAACAGCGATGCCTGCTCCGGTCCGGCGAGCCAGAAGAACTTCTTCAGCGGCGTCGGCGGCAGTTGGAACAACACGATGCCGTTGTCGCCGACGTTGGCTAGGCCGCGTGCGATGGCGTCGCGGTCCAACTGCCAATCCGCGTCCTCCAGCCACGCTTGCACGGCAGGATGCTCGCGCTCGAAATCTTTCCACCAATGTTCCACCTCGAACGGCGCGCCGGTCTGGGCTTCGTATTTCCAGACGTGCGTCAGGTTGCCGTGCGGTGTCTCCAGCGTTTCGTTGCGGGTGTTGCCGCCTTCGAAGCTGGTGAATGAAGTCCACTGCGGTTTCGCGCCGCCGTCGTCCTCAAAGCTCACTGCCAGCCGGCAGTCGTGGAGTTTCTCAGCCAACGCAATGCCGTCGAACTTCGACATCACGTCCGCGCCGACCGCGCACAACGCCTCGACGGGAGACTGGCAGGACTGCAACATCGCCGGCAGCGTCCCGCGCGATTGGTTCACGTGAAACCACTGCCAGAGGTTTGGCACAAACGGCACGCGGTCTGGGATGTCGCCCGCGAGCGTGGCCAATATGCGTTCTTTGCCGGTCATCGGTTGTGCCAGCGATTGTTTCCGACCAGAGTGATGCCGGCAAGGCCGTTCCACTGGTCATTCGAGATGACCAGTTTGTCGCGATGCCGGCCGCGCGCTCTTGCGGGACTTCTCAGATCGTCTCGCCCGCGATGAACTTGGGCATCAGCCGGACCGGTTTGATGGATGTGAAGCCGGTTTGCGCGAGTTGGATGGCCGCGCGCGACAGCCGACGCGCGAAGCTCTCCGGCGCGCTCACGTAGCGCGATACGGCCGGCGTGAGGAATTCGAGAAACGTGTCGTCATCGCGCGAGATAACCACCACGTCCTGCGGGATGCGCAGGCCACGCCGCAGCAGATGCGTCACCACCGTCAACACATGCGCCGTGCGCGCCACGAAGAACGCGGTGACCGGTCGCGGCGGCCGCAACGCGGCCGTGAGGCAGGATTCCACGCCCGCCACTGAGCCGTCGTGCTGCAGCACCAGCGGCTTGCCGGGATCGCTTGTGCTCGCCGTGAATGCCTCGCGAAACCCGGCTTCAGTTTCCGCGTCGCCCCCGTGCGCGCCTCTCGGCAAAAGCAGCGCCGCCCGGCGATGTCCTTTACGCCACAACAAAGCCGCCGCGTGCCGCGCCGCCGCGCGATGATCCACATCCACCGACGGCACCTCGACGCCCGGCGCGCAGGTTCCCGCCAACAGGCAGGGACGCTTCTGGTCAACGAACCACCGCTGCGTTTCGCCCGTGGAGCGGAACAGCACCCACACCGCCGTCGGCGTCCGCGCCATGAGCGCCGCCAGCGCGCGGGCCGGCTGGGGCGAAAAACACTTCCGACTGACGTGAAACTCCAACTCGAACCCCTCCCGCGACAGGTGCGTGCGCAATTCATCGGTCCAGCAGAGCACAAACGGCGGCAGACTCTTCAGCGGCACGGGCGAGAGCAAACCGATGGTCTTCGCGCACAAGCCGCTCGCGGCACGGCGCTGCGGAGCGAGGATGCGGCGGCGTTTGCCATGCGCAACCTTCAGCCAGCCTTCGCGGCGGAGTTGCTCCAGGGCGCCGCGCACCGTCGGCCGGCTGACTTGGAATCTCTCGCACAACTCCCGCTCACCCGGCAGGTGATCGCGCCACCGGCCGGCCTGCAAACCCTCGCGCAAGAGCCGCGCGGTCTCGGCCACCAGCGAGACTTGCCGGGGAAGCGTGCGACGTGTTCGTGACAAAGGCATTAACGTGTGAGGTTCGCAACTGCTCGGTGTGCTGTCTCCCGCAAGAATCGCGCATAAGCCGTGTCGAGTCCTTTCGGAACGAAGCGGTTGCCGACGACGCTCTCGCCGAAAAGCACTTCATACCAGACGCACGCGCCGAGATATTCGCCGGCAGTGTTGGCGTGGTGGCCGTCCATGCCGAACGTCTGCTTGCCATCCTTGCCCTTCTTCCATTGCCAGCCGACGTGCAGCGAATGACTCTGATCGGGCAGCGCAGGCGGCCGCACGCTCTTGAAATCAAACTTGGCGTCCGGCCTGTAGCCCCACTTCGCGTCGCGGTCGGCCAGACCAAACGCATCGCCCACCGGGATGATGCGCGCCCCCAACTCGGCGGCGATCGTCCGGTAGGCGTCGGTGAGCGAACGATACATCGCCTCGCGCGTAGGCGGCTCGCCAGGCTTCCCGGAGGGTTTTGTGAAACGCGGATCATCGCAGCGATAGGCCCACGTCTGGTGCACCAGCAGCTTCGCCTGCGGCGCGTGTTTCTTGATGTAGTCGCGGAGCTGTCCCGCGAATGGCCGGTAGGTCTCGATGTCGTGGCTCTTGATGCTGGCTTGCTGGATGGTCACGAAGTCCCAGCGGTCCGCCGCCAGTTCCTGCTTCAAGCTGCGGCCATTGGTGTAGCAGCCCGCCTTGTCGGTAATGTCCAGTTCGTGCTTCCGGAACTTCTCCGCGTGCAACTGCAACGACGCGCCGCCGACCACGATGGGGCGGTGGATCAACGTATGCCCGCCCGCTTTCGCCAAGTCCGGCAGATAGTGCGTGGCGTTGCGGGAGAAACTGTTGCCGACGGTGAGCAGGCGCACGGTCTGCGGCTCCGCCGCAACAGCCGCCGCGAGCCAGGCCAGGCTGGTCAGAACAACAATCCCGACCCGGACAAAGGAATTTGAAAGGCGTGTTTTCATTTATTCTTCTGTTCACTCGAGATGCTGAAGAGCCGGGCGTTGGTCATTTCCACGACCACTCGCACCGGGCGGTCCGCAGGCACGCTCGCGTCAGACCGCCAGCGCGCAGTCCATCGCGTGGCGTCGGCGCGCAACGGCTCGCTGTCGTCCAAACCGAAACCGCCAATGGGCCGGCCATCGGCTTCGAGCAACGCCACGCGCACTTCGCCGCGGCTGGCGTCGGCGTTGATGATGGGCGACGGCCCGCCTAGCCGCAACGGTTTCGTTTCCACACGACCGCGCCCGGCGGCGTCGAGCGAGGCAAAACCGTGGCGCCGCCATGCCGCGCGGCCGATGCTGAGACGTTTTGGTGGCATCGGCCCGCCGTGGGTCGTCGTCATCGCCGTGTAGTAAACCCACGTCTCATCGCCGACATGGACGGCGGTGCTGGAGACGCCGAGGATGGAGCCGCCATCGAACGTCCCTGGCGCGCCGCGAGGGATGACGTTCACGCGCGGCTGTGTGCGCTGCCACGTGCGACCGTCGGCGCTGGTGGCGAGTTGCACGTCAATCGGCCCGTCGTCGGGACTCTGCCCCGGCGTCAACTCCGACTTCGGCCGGCGCGCAGCGGTGACGCGGAAGATGCTGGGCAGGCCGATGAAGCCGGCGGCGTGCGGAAAGACCGACATGTCATAGACCTCGGTCCGCTCCTGTGGCTTCTTGCACCAGGCGTCATCTTCCTCATCCGGCGCGAAGACCAGTTCCGGCTCGGTCCACTTTTGGAAATCGCGGCTGCGCGAGAGCCACACCACGCGCCGGCCGAAGTTGCGGACCTTTGCGGGGCGTTTGTGAAACGCCAGATACTCGCCCGTCGCCGGATCCTGCGTCAGCGTGATCGTGTCTCCATATTGCAACACCGGATTCTTCGGATAACTCGTCCACCGCAGCCCGTCGGCGGAGAACGCCGCGTGGTAACCGCCGCCTTTCGAGCCGAGCATCTTGTATCGCTTCGCCGGGTCGGTCTCGCGCGTGTCCAGCAACACGCTGGGACTGTGGATGCCGAACAGGATGTTGTTCTCGGAGGACCCCTCGAAGGCATGGAGGCCAAGCGACGGCTTGATCCAGCGCACGCCGTCCCGGGAGGTGGCGTGCAGCAGAAAATCCCCTTTGAACGCCTGAACGCGAGTCATATACCACAAACGCAACTGACCAGCCGCCTCGTCGAAATAGACCGAGCCATAGACATAGACACGGCTGCCTTCCCACGGCCGGTCCGGCTCGATCACCGGCGCGTTGAGCGTGCGCGCCGGATGCACCGTGCGGACAACGCCGTTGCTGGACGCGATCCCGCTGTCGTCGGCAAAGAGCAAAGGCATCTCACGCAACTCCAATGCGTGGCTCTGCACCACGATGCTGAATATGAGCAAGATGATGAAAACGAACCGGCTCATGGTCATCGCTCAAACCGGAAGCTGTAGAGCTTGGCGCGCGAGCCGGTGAACGTCAGCCGCACGTCGCGGCCTTTGAGCGTGGCGAGATCACTGCCACCCGTCCAACTTACCTCCGCGCGCGTCGAGTTGGTTCGCAGGACTTTACAGTCGTCTGCCGCGAACCCGCTGATGGCTTTTCCATCGCCATCCAGCAAGACGACGCGTAGTTGGCCCAGCGCGCCGGTGTCCACGTTGAGCAGTAAGCGCGGGCCGTCCACTTTCACAGGAGCGGTCACGCATCGGCCGCCCGCGTCGTCGAAGTCCAGCGAGACGAAGCCGTCCACACGCTGGACGTAGCGGTAGATGACGCCGTCGGTTCGTTTCTCACGCGCCGCCTTGTCGCCGTGCCGTGAGTGGAAACCGGTGCCGTATTGCCAAATTTCGTCGCCGCGCACGACCATGCCCGTGCCCATGAACGTCATGTTCGCGCTCTCGGAGTCCGCGAGACCCAGCGGCGCGTAGGCTCTGCGGTCGTAGCGGTGCCACGTGATGCCGTCGCGGCTGCCGGTGAACTGCACCTCCAGCCGGCCGTCGCTCATGCGCTGCTCGCGTTGGAACATCGAGGGGAAGCCGACATACCAGCGCGGGTCGGGCGGATAAGGCTGGGCCGAGAGGTTATAGACGTCGCTGTTGGGCGGATCGCTTTCGTCGGCAGCGAAGACCGTCGGGAACTCGTTGCCGATGACGGGAACCTTCTCCTTGCCCCAGAGGTAAAGGCTCTTTTGCGACGGCCCGATGTCCAGCGGCGTGGTCAGGCTCGGCATCTCCGCGCGCACCACCTTGCGATAGAGCTTCTGGTCCGCGCCGCGCTGCCAGCCGCGCAGGTAGAGCACATACTTGCCGAGCCGCTC
Source organism: Verrucomicrobiota bacterium (assembly GCA_016219905.1). Taxonomy (GTDB): domain Bacteria; phylum Verrucomicrobiota; class Verrucomicrobiia; order CAIQCK01; family CAIQCK01; genus JACRKA01. The sequence continues at coordinate 3,723 of JACRKA010000012.1, read as the reverse complement.
GTCCCAGAACGTCACGTTCTGGGTGTCCGCGCCGAGGCGCAGTAGCGGCGTTTTGTCGCGCTGCCAATGCAGTCCGTCGGGCGAATGAAACCGGATCATGCCTACCGAAAGATGCGTCACGTAGGCGTAACGCTCCTGCGCCGGCGCGTTGGGGTCGCGGAACACGACGCCTTCCAGCGAGGTCAAGCCGACGAGGTTGTTCTCTTTGCTGCCGTCGTAGTCCACGATGCCGAGATTCGGCTTGGTCCAGTGGATGCCATCGCGCGACTCGGCGTAGGCGACATTGGGGCGGTTGGCCTTGTCGCGGCAGATATACCACATCCGCAGCTTGCCTTCCTCGTCGCGCACGGTGAGGTAAAAGCTGATCATGAGCTGCTCCCACGGCTTGTCGGGCCGGATGACGATCTCCCGCTGCTGCGGCGGATTGACGTGGAGCGAAACGTTCGTCGCCTGCTGAACGAAGGCCGGATCGAGAAACAGATGGCGCGTTGCGCGCGCCTCGACGGCGCCGGCCAAGCCGGGCAGGATACCGGCGCCTGTCACAGCAAGCATCGTTGCCACGCGGCTCACGAAAAGTTGGGAAGCCTTCTCCATTGTCGGGACGCGTGGAGTCTGGCGTCACCACGCCGTCGCGTTCAAGCTTCCGTTTGCCTTTCCTCGCGCCGATGCGCTAGCCTGCCGCCGCCATGCAGCCGCGACGCAACTTGTTTCATGTCTTTCTCTCTTCCATTGTCGCAGTGTCGGTGTTCGCGCCCGCGTCGCTCGATGCCGCCGACTGGCCGATGTGGCGTTGCACCGCCAACCGCACGGCTGACTCAGCGGAGAAACTTCCCGCGCAGATGACGCTGCGCTGGGCGCGCGAATACAGGCCGCGCGTGCCGGCGTGGGAGGACCCTCTCAACCAGGATCTCATGTCCTTTGATACCGTCTTCGAGCCGGTGGTGCTCGGCGACAGGATGTTCATCGGGTTCAACGATGCTGACAAGTTGGTGGCACTGGATATCCGCACGGGCCGGGAAGCGTGGACGTTCTACGCCGACGGCCCGGTGCGGCTCGCGCCGGCGGCGGCGCAAGGCAAAGTCTATTTCGCCAGCGATGACGGCTGCCTGTATTGCGTCAACGCGGCGGACGGGACGCTGGCGTGGAAATTCCGCGGCGGCCCTTCCGCGCGCAAAGCCCTCGGCAACGGCCGCCTGATCTCGGCGTGGCCGGCGCGCGGCGGGCCGGTGATCCGCGACGGCGTGGTTTATTTCGCGGCGAGCATCTGGCCGTTCATGGGCACGTTCATCTACGCGCTCGATGCCGCGACCGGCAAGCCGGTCTGGGTCAACGACGGCACTGGCGCGCAGTTCATCAAACAGCCGCACAACGCGCCCGCGTTTGCCGGCGTCGCGCCGCAGGGATCGCTGGTGGCCACGGAAAAAATCCTGCTCGTGCCGGGTGGACGGTCCATCCCGGCCGCGTTCGACCGCGCCACGGGGAAGTTCCTGTATTTCCAGATCGCCGAGTCGGGCAAGGCCACCGGCGGGTCGCTGGTGATGGCGAACGAGAAGGAGTTCTTCGTCCACACGCGCGAGCGCGGCACGCGGGCTTACGATCTCGCGACGGGCAAGAAGACCTCGTTCGCCGTGAACGAGCCGGTGCTGGGCAGGACGCACGTCTATTGCGCGGCGAACTATTCCACCAACTTCACGGCGCGCATGGAGGCGGAGCAGAAACTGGAAGCCGCCCGCTATGGTGAGACGAAGGCGAAGGGCGACCTCGCCGACGCGCGCGCGCTCGGTGATGAAAGCGCCATCCAGAAAGCCACCGCCGCTTACAACTCGGCCGCGAAGAAACTCCAGACTGCCGAAGCCGTGTCGGGTCGTGCCAGGGAAAGCGGCCCCACCGGCCAGCCATCGCCGGTGATCCAGGCGTGGAAGGCGGACAAGACGTTGCAGTGGGAGATCAAGGCGGACGGCACCGGCGACCTCATTCGCGCGGGCGGCCGGCTCTACGCCGCCGGCTCCAATGCGATTGTTGCGATCGAGCTTCCGAAGCAGGGTGGGCAACCGACGATTGTCTGGTCGCAGCCGGTGCAAGGCACCGTGCGCCGCCTGCTCGCGGCCAACGGCATGTTGTTCGCCGTGACGCTCGAAGGCCGCATCATGGCCTTTGGCCAGGGCATCGGCAACGCGCCGCCGATCAACGAGCAAGCTCGTCCCATCGTGCCGCCGCCCGCCGCGCTCAAACAAGCCCGCGCCATCGTCGCTCAGACCGGCGCGGTTGACGGTTACGCTTTCTGTCTCGGCCTCGACGACGGCGCGCTCATCACCGCGCTGGCCGCGTCGTCGCGATTGCACATCATCAGCGTGGACTCCGACGCGGCGAAGGTGGACCGCCTCCGCCGGCAACTCGACGCGGCCAAGCTCTACGGCACGCGCGTGGCGTTGATCGCCGCCGAGCCGGATGCGTTCGGCGCGCCGCCTTACGTCGCGAGCCTCGTGGTGGCCGGCGGCTCGTTCGCCGCGCGGCTCGGCGACGCGGCGACGTTGCGGAAGGTGTATGAATCAGTGCGTCCCTACGGCGGCTCGCTGTGGATCACCGGCGCGAAAGTCAACGCTGCCGGATTGCCGGGCGCGAAGACACAAAGGGTCGGCAACGCCGTGCGTGTGGTCCGCGAAGGCGCGCTGCCCGGCGCGGCGGACTGGACGCACCAATACGGCGACGTGGCCAACACGGTGAAGTCCGACGACCGCGCGCTGAAGCTGCCGGCGGGCCTGCTGTGGTTTGGCGGCAACACGCACATGGACGTGCTGCCGCGCCACGGCCACGGGCCGTCCGAGCAGGTGGTCGCTGGGCGGCTGTTCATCGAGGGCATGGACTGCCTCAGCGCGCGCGATGTCTATACCGGCCGGCGGTTGTGGAAGACGGCCATCCCCGGCCTCAACACGCGCGGCATCTACTACGACGACACGCATCTGGCCGATTCGCTGACCACGCTCTACAGCCAGCGGCACATCCCCGGCGCCAACGCGCGCGGCGCGAACTTCGTCGCGACGGAGAATCGCATCTATGTTGCGGTCGGCAGCAAGTGCGTCGCGCTCGATGCCGTCACCGGCGCGATCGTGCAAACCCTCCAGATGCCCGCCGGCAAAAAGGGGGCCGCCGCGCCGGAGTGGGGCTACATCGGCGTCTGCGGCGACGTGCTGCTCGGCGGGACGGGCTTCGCGCATTTCAACAAACGGTTTTCACCGATGGGCCTGGACGCGGTGACGGGCATCGGCGACTACGCCGCGAGCCTCGGCCTGGCCGCGTTCAACCGCCACACGGGCCAGTTGCTCTGGCAGGCCGGCGCGCGCCACGGGTTCATCCACAACGGCATCGTCGCCGGCGGCGGGCGCGTGTATTGCCTCGACCGCCTGCCCAAGAGCGCGGAAGCCAAAGCCAAGCGCGCGGGCAAAGACGTGGCCGCGAACTACCGCATCGTCGCGTTCGACCTGCGCACCGGCCGGCCGTCGTGGGAATACACGAAGGACATCTTCGGCTCGTGGCTGGGTTACTCGAAGGAGCGCGACCTGCTGCTCCAGGCCGGCGCGAGCGCCGCCGACCGGCTCAAGGACGAAACGCCGCAGGGTATGGCCGTGTTGCGCGCCAAGGACGGCAGCGAGGTCTGGAAGAACCCCAGCCTCAAATACAGCGGTCCGTGCATCCTGCACCACGACCTCATCATCACCACGCCGA
>JACRKA010000084.1 GCA_016219905.1 Verrucomicrobiota bacterium | reverse complement strand
GGATTGTCCTGCGTCTGGAGCGCGACGCTGAAGTGGCTCTGGTCGAAGCCGAGGTCGCCAAGTTGCTTTTCGGCGGCCTTGCCGAGTTTTGCGGCGAGGCCGCGGCGCTGGTCGGAGAGTTTGCGGCCGGCGCGGAACAGTTCGGCGTCCAGTTTGGAAAGCTCGGTGTTGAGCCGCTGCAACTCGGCGTCGTGGTTCTCCAGCGCGCGGAGCTTCTTCGCCGCTTCCTCGCCAAACGCGATCACGTCGGCCAGCGTCGCGCCGTATTTGCGGCGGAGCGACTGGATCAGGTCGAGCCGCTGCTCCAGCGCCGTGAGCTGCGCGGGATCCACGTCCACCTTCCCGGCATAGCGGGCCACTTCGCCTTGCAGCTCGTGGAGCGAGGCGACCGCCTGCTCGTGGAGTTTCTGGAGCAACTCGGCCGAGGGGTCCACGCGCTGGAGTTCCTGCAACTGGCGGCCGATGACGCCGGCCTGCGAGAGCACGGAATTGTCCTCGTCGCCGAGCACGGTGAGCGCGGTCTGGCAAAGTTGGAGCAACCTGGCGGCGTTGCTGGCGCGGTTGTATTCGGCCTCGACCTGCGCCTGTTCGCCGGGCTGGAGCTTGGCGGCGGTGATCTCGTTGACCTGGTGGCGCAACAGGTCGAGCTGCTGCGCGTAGCTCTTCTCGTCCACGATGAGCGCGGCCTTTTCCGCTTCCAGCGCGGCGCGACGGCGGACCAGCGCGGCAAACTCGTCGCGCAGCGGTTCCAGTCCGCCGTAGGTGTCGAGGATGGCGAGCTGGCGGGCCGGCTGGAGCAGCGACTGGTGTTCGTGCGGGCCGTGCATGTCCACGAGCCACTGGCCGATGACGGCGAGCTTGTCGAGCGTGGTGGGCGAGCCGTTGACGAACTGGCGGTTGGAGCCGGCGGCGGTGAAGGTGCGCTTGAGCACAAGCTGGCCGTCCTCGCACGGTTCGATGCCGTTTTCTTCGAGGTGGCTTTCCAGCGGCGCACGCAGCTTTTCGATATTGAAGACCGCCTCGACGGTGCACGAGTCGCAGCCGCTGCGGATGAGCGTCCGGTCGGCGCGCTCGCCGAGGACGAGGTTGAGCGCGCCGATGATGATGCTCTTGCCCGCGCCGGTCTCGCCGGTGATGGCGTTGAAGCCGGGCTGCAAAGCCAGCGTGAGGTCGGTGACCAGGGCGAGGTTCTTGATGCGCAGCGTGGTCAGCATGGACGGGTCGTGCCGGTGTCTGGCGGTGATTTGTAGCGCGAAAACCATCGCTCGACAACAGCGGCGGCGAAGATCATGAGGTAAACGTCCAGCGGGATGCGGAAGCGGTCCTTGGAAATCGTGACGGCGGCCACGGCGACGAAACAGGCGAAGTAGATCACCACGATGGCCGCGCGGCGGCGGTCCAGCCCGGAACGCCACCAGCCGATGAGTCCCAGCACCAGCACAGGGCCGAACGTGAGCGCGCCGGCCAGTTTGGTGGCGAGCGTGGTGTATTGGTTGTGTGTCTGCGTTTCGGGCCAGAGGCGGAAAAAGTTCAGCGCCTTGGCGGCCCAGAGCCACGCAGCGCGGGCGGGATTCTCGCGGATGTTGCGCCAGGCTTCCCCGGCGAGGAGGCGGTCGGCAGCGAGTTCGTTGACCTTGAACGTGTCGCGGTATTCGATCCACAGCGGGCGCGGCAGAATGCGGATGTTGCTGCCGCTGGAGGCGGTGGTCTGCGGGTTGTTCCCATACCAGAGGTTCAAGCCCTGCTGCGTGCCCATCACCGGCGAACCGAACGTCGCCCAGTTCCGCAACGGCCACGGTGCCACCACCAGCAGCGCCGCCACGGCGACGCAGGCGGACTCGCGCCATCGTCGGCGGCCGAGCCACAGCGGCACGAGCAGCGCCGACGGCAACAGATAGGGAATCATCAGCGTGCCCGCGCCGAGCGCCGCGCCGGCCAGCAGCGCCAGCCGGCAGCCGCCGTTGTTGTAGAGGTGGAGCAGTCCCCACGTGGCGAGCAGCAGCGTCACTGTGAACAGCGTCACCGGGAACAACGTGCCCGCCGCGTAGATGTAAAACGGATAAACCGCAACGGCCGCCGCGGCCCAGAGCGCGGCGCGCTCGGTCGCGCCGGCTTCGCGGGCCACCTTGAAGGCAAGCCAGATCGCAACGGCCCAGAGCAACGATTGCCAGACGCGCACGGCGGCGGGCGAACGGTCGAGGCTGTAGGCCGCCGCCATGAACAATGGCTGGCCGGGCGCGCGGAATGCGGTGGGTTGCTCACCTGTGATCGAGTAAGCGTCGTGGTCGAGCAGATGCCGCGCGATGGCGTCGTATTCAAACTCGTCGCGCCAGGCGAATTCGTTCGGGATCGTCGCGCACCATGCCAGCCGCACACAGAACCCGAGGCCGATCACGACCGCCAGACGTCGAGTTGTCGAAGAGGGTTTGGCCAACCGGTCCCACGCGGCCACGGCGGCGGCGCTCGCGAAAACGATCAGCAGCGGGTCGGTCGGCAGCCGGAACCGCGTGCACGTCGAGAGGAGCGGCAGCCCGAATGCAAACACGCCCCAGACCAGGTAAAGCGGATGAAGCGGCCGCCATCGGCGGACGCCCAGCGCCAGTCCGCACAGCCCGAATGCCAGCACCGGGTAAAGCGAGGCGGTCGCGATGAACTGGTTGCGGCCCGAAGTGTGTTCGTTGGCCTGGTTGGTGGGGCTGAACGCCGCATGCAACGTCAGCAGCTTCTTGCCGTAGAGCAACGCGCAGCGGGCGGGATGTTCGCCCATGTAACGCAGCGCCTCCGCCGTCAGCGCGCGGTCGGCGTGAAACTCGTCCATCGCGTCGAGGCGGGCGATCAACTGCTCGATGCGCTCGCGCACGGCGGGATCCGTGGCCCGTGTGCGCCAGAAACTCACGCCTTGCGGCCCGAGGAAACGGTCATCGGCATCGCCGCGGCTCACCTCGCTGTTGCCTCGCCACAGCGTGCCGCCGAAGCCCATCGAGACCGGCACGAAATGATGGAACGTCGCCCAGTTCCGCGCGGTCCACGGCGCGATCGTGCCCGCGGCGCACAGCCATATCAACGCGACCAGCCCCGCGCGTCGGCGCCAGCCGGTCACCGACAGCAGCGGCACGAGCGCCGCGAAGGGGATGAGCATCAACCCCATGGACCGGCTCAACGCGGCCAGACCGAGGCAGACGCCGGCCAGCGCGGCGCGCGCCGCCGTGGGCTGCTGGCTGAGCCGCACCAGCGCGTAGGTGGACAGCGCCAGCCAGAGCGCGAAGAAGTTCTCCATGTAAAGAACACCCGCCAGATAAACCACCGGCGGGTAGATCGCCAGAGCCAGCCCGCTGCACCACGCCACGCGGCGGTCGAACAAGCGTCGCGCCGTCGCCGCGGTCAGCGCACAGGTCGCCGCGCCGAGGATCGCTTGGGCCAGCCGTGCGACGGTGTAGCTGTGGCCGAAAAGTTTGTAGAGCAGCGCGAGGAACATCGGCCACAACGGCGTGGAGTGGTAGCCGGTGGCCGCGAATCCCTTGCCTTCGGCCAGCCCTTGGGCGATCCCGTCATACACCTGCTCGTCCGGCCAATAGAGCCGGCCCGGATCGAGGAGGAAGAGCAGGGCTGCGCGCGCCACCAGCGCGACGAGGAAGATCACAGGCATCATGGCGCGGGTCGGTTCCGGTTCAGTCGTGGGCGGGCCGCGCCGCGATGGCGATGGTCGAGATGCCGACGGGGGACCGCTGCAACGGCAGGGCTTGCAGCAGTGGCACCACGCGGTCGAACCCCTGCAACGGCGTGCTGGGCACCATGTCGCGGCAGAAGATCTTGCCCATCACGAACCAGCCGAGGATGGCGGCGGGGTTGAAATAGAAATCCTTCCGCACCTCCAGGCCCGCCTCCGAAGCGCGCCGGCGGAACAGCGCGCGGCTGTAGCGCCGGTGGTGGCCCAGGTTCACGTCCAGCTTGCAGTAGAGCCACTGGTGCGCCGGCACCAGCAGCAACGCGTGGCCGCCGGGCTGGAGCAGGTCGTGGATGTTGCGCAGCGCGGCGATGTCGTCCTCGATGTGCTCGATGACATTCAGGCAGATCACCGTGTCGAACCGTTCCGCGACCAGGTCGGCGGGCGGCCGTTGGGCGACGTCGTAGTGCAACGCGCGCACGTGGCCCTGGCCGGCGAAGCGCCCGCGCAGCGTCTCGATGTAATGCGCCTCAATGTCGGTGAGCACCAACCGCTCGCGGTCGAGGAAGAACTGGCTGAGGTTGCCGATGCCCGCGCCGATCTCCAGGATGCGCCGGCCCGCGTAGGGACGGATCGTGTCGGCGATCCAGCGGTTGTAGTTCTGCGCCTGCTCGAACCGGCGCAGGGTCTCATGCCCCAGGTGAATGGCGTCGCTCATGAGCCGGTCGGGTCGGTGACGGGCGCGGCCTCCTTGTCTCGCTTTCCCGACAGGCTGGACTTGACGATGTAGTAGAACGCCGCGACGCCGTCCTTCCAGTTGACCTTCTTGCCTTCGGCGTAATCGCGGCCGTGGTAGGCGATGCCGACCTCGTAGATGCGCGCGTGATGCTGGGCCAGCCGCGCCGTCACCTCCGGCTCGAACCCGAACCGGTTGCTGGTCAGCCGCAGCCGTTTGAACAGCGGCGCCCGGAAGACTTTGTAGCAGGTCTCCATGTCGGTCAGGTTCAGGTTGGTGAACATGTTGGAGACCAGCGTCAGCAGCTTGTTGCCCACCATGTGCCAGAAGAACTGCACGCGGTGCGGCCGGTCGCCGATGAAACGGGAGCCATACACCGCGTCGGCCTCGCCATCGAGGATCGGCTGGAGCAGCTTCGGATACTCGTCCGGGCTGTATTCGAGGTCGGCGTCCTGGATGATCACGATGTCGCCCGTCACGTGCGGCTGGGCTGTGCGGATCGCGGCGCCTTTGCCCTGGTTGCATCCGTGAAAGAACGTCCGCAGCTCCGGCAGCTTCAGTCCCTTCAGGATGTCGGTCGTGCCGTCGCCGGACGCGTCGTCCACGACCAGCAGTTCCTTCTCGTAGGGCACGGCCCGCACGCGCTCCAACAGCGCGAGCACCGTGTTCTTCTCGTTGAAGACCGGGATGATGATGGAAAGTTTCATCGTGTCACAGGGCTTGCCGGTCGCGTTTCGCGGCGGCTGCGCTCGAATTCAATAACCTGCTCCAGCATCGCTGGCAACTGAAAGCGCGGCTCGTATCCGACCCATCGTTTGATCTTGGAGAGGTCCGGCATGCGCCGCTGCATGTCCTCGAACCCGGCGCCGTAAGCCTGTTCGTAAGGCACGCGGACGATCTCGCTGGCGCTGCCGGCCATCTTCTTTACCAACCGGGCCAGTTCCTCGATGGAAATGTCCTGGTCGTTGCCTACGTTGAAAACCTCGCCGGCCGTGTCCTCGCGGTCCATCAAGGCCACCAGCGCCCCGACCACGTCGGCGACATAAGCAAACGCCCGCCGCTGTTTGCCAGTGCCGTGGACGGTGATCGGCTGGTGGTCCAGCGCCTGAGAGACGAAGCTCGGGATCACCATGCCGTAGCGGCCGGTCTGGCGCGGGCCGACCGTGTTGAACAGCCGCGCCACCACCGCCGGCAGCCGTCGCTCGCGCCAGTAGGCCAGCGCGAGGAACTCATCCATCAGCTTCGAGCACGCATACGACCAGCGGCCCATGTTCGAGGGACCGATCAGCAGGTCGTCCGTCTCGGCGAACGACGCCTTCGCGCTCTTGCCATACACCTCGCTCGTCGAGGTCAGCAGCACCTTCTTGTTCTTCTCGGCGGCCAGTTCCAGCACCACCTCCGTGCCGCGCAGGTTCGTCTCGATGGTCCGCACCGGGCTGTCCACCACCAGCCGCACCCCGACCGCCGCCGCGAGATGGAACACCACGTCGCACTCCTCCATCAGACCCGCCACCGTCGCGCGGTCCGTCACGTCTCCCACGACACAGCGGAAGCGCGCGTTTCCCTCCAGCGCGGCCACGTTCGACCGCGCGCCCGTGGAAAGGTCATCCAGCACGCGGACGCTGTCGCCGCGCGCCAGCAGTGCTTCCGCTAAATGGGACCCGATGAAACCGGCCCCGCCCGTGATGAGTGCGTTCATGTCCGCTGCGCGAGTGTCGCCGCATTGAACACGCTCCCAAGCCGCGGATTCAATCAAATTAGGGGAGTGGGCAAACCATCAGGAGGTTTTGCGTTGGCTGTGGGCGGGCGGGCCGCTACGCTGCGCCCATGAACCGTTGTGCGCTGATGACCGGCCTCAGCTTGACCGCATTGTTTTGCATCAGCCCCGCCTCTGCCGGCGACAACACGCGTGACTCGAACTGGCCGCAATGGCGCGGGCCGCTTGCCAACGGCGTCGCGCCCCACGGCAATCCGCCGGTCGAATGGAGCGAAACCCGGAATGTCCAGTGGAAGGTCGCGCTGCCGGGACGCGGCACCTCCACGCCGATTGTCTGGGAGAACCAAGTGTTCATCCTGACGGCCATCCCGACCGGACGGAAAATCGAGATCAAGCCGGACGCCGTCCCGCCCGGCCCCAACGCCCACATGGTTGACCCGGCGAGCGAGGCGCAGCGGTTCACGGTCATGGCTTTGGACCGGGCGACGGGGAAGGTTCGCTGGCAGCAGACGGCCCGCGAGCAGGTGCCGCATGAAGGCTATCACCGCGATCATGGTTATGCATCGGGGTCGCCGGTCACGGACGGCAAGTATCTCGTCGCCTATTTCGGGTCCAACGGCCTGTTCTGCTACGACCTCACAGGGCGGTTGCTCTGGCAAAAAGACCTGGGCCGCCAGCGGACGCGCTACGGCTACGGCGAAGGCGCTTCGCCGGCGTTGCACGGGCATACGGTGGTGATCCTCTGGGACCACGAAGGCGAGGATTTCATCGTCGCGTTCGATGTCCGCGATGGCAAAGAACTGTGGTGGCAAAAGCGCGACGAGCCGACCGGTTGGAGCACGCCGCTCATCATCGAGCATGAAGGCCGCTGGCAGGTTGTGGCGAATGCCACGAACAAGGCGCGCAGCTACGACCTGTCCACGGGCGAGTTGCTGTGGGAATGCGGCGGCCAGACGCTCAATGCCATCCCGTCACCGGTGGCCGGTTTGGGGCTGGTCTTTGTCACGAGCGGGTTTCGCGGCAACGCCCTGTATGCCATGCGGCCCAGCAGTCGCGGCGACATTGCCGGCACGCCTGCGGTCGCCTGGTCCAAGAACAAGCACACACCCTATGTCCCGTCGCCGCTGCTTTACGGCAACCTGCTCTACTTGCCCTCCGGCAATAACGCCGTGCTGTCCATCATCGAAGCGTCCACGGGCAACCCGTTGGTCGAGGCACAGCGTCTGGAAGGTTTGAAAGGCGTGTATGCATCGCCCGTCGGCGCAGACAATCGCGTGTATCTGGTTGGCCGTGACGGAGGCGCAGTGGTTCTGCGAAAAACGGACACACTCGAAGTGCTGGCCCGGAACCGGTTGGAAGACGGCTTCGATGCCTCACCGGCCATCGCGGGGAACCAGATGTTCTTGCGGGGCAGGCGATCCCTCTATTGCCTGTCCGCAAAGTAGTCACCACGCTCCGCGTGATGATCACGGCTGATACTTGATCCACATCGGGGAAATCCACGCGATCTCGCCCGTGGCGCGGTCCACGTCCGGCACTTGCTCGGCGCGGACGTAGTAGTAGCTGGTCTTGCCTTTCTCGGCCTTCGCGTCGGTCCAACTCAAGCTGACTTCCTTCTGGTTCGGCTCGATGGTGTGGACGACCTCGTCGTTCTTGACGATGGTGACGCGGGCGATGGCCTTGGCGCCGACGAACTTGATTTTCAGTGTTGGCGCTGTCTTCGTCGCGAACTCCTCGCCCATGAAGTGCTCCTTGCCATCGGCGACGCAGCGCATGTCGGCGAGGATGTGGTCGGTGGCGGCATAGACGCGGCGCTTCTTCATGCCGTCGAGGATGGCCTCGCGCGTCGGCTCGGTGATCCAGACGTTGCAGTAGCTCAAGTGCGTCGAGCCGTGGTCGCTGGATGACTGGAAGCCGAGGCGATAACCTTTCTTGAGGGCGAGGTTGACCATGCCTTTCGGCCGCCAGCCGCCGATGCTCTCGCCTTCGACGGCGGTGAGTTTTGATTTCGATTCGCTGACGGCGCTGCGGGGCGCGTCGGGGCGCTCGTAGTTGTTGCGGCAGCCCTGGTAGATCTCCACGAACGGCTCGACGACGGGATCGTTGTTGCGCCAGTCGGTGCCCATGTCGGTGGCGCTGGTGTGCTCGGCGCAGACGCCGTCGAAACGGTGGAGATATTTGTAGAGGAATTCTGTGTCAGGCGCGGGCGGCGGGTTCTCCAGCTTCGCGTCGCTGATGGGCAGGCGGGGCAGGGTGCGGATGCCACGCCTGGCGAAGACCGGGTTGCGGTGGCCTTCGGGGTAGCTGACGCTGCGCTCGTAGCTGAACATCGGCACGAACGCGCCCGGCAGCGTGAACAGCGTCGTGGTCTTTTGGACGGTCCACCAGGAGTATTCGCGGCCGTTGCCGTTGTCGTGATCGCCGTTGCCGATCCAGTCCATGTAAGAGGCGTCGAGCGCATACCGCCACATGTCGAGCAATGCGCCGTCACCGCCGCCATCGGGCGACAACTCGGTGTGGCGATGGAACTCGCCGCGCCACAGTCGCAGCGTCTCGCTGCCGAGCTTCACGCGGTAGTCGCGGAGCGTCTTCACGATTCCCAATTCCTCGGCTACGAGCGGCGTCGGCCCGGCGGGCTTCTCGGCGGCAATAGCCGTCAGCTTCGCGGCAGGCACGGCCTCGGCGCGGCTGATGGTTGCAGCGAAAAGCGTATTGTTCGGGTCGGGCGCGCCCGCTGCGCCTGCCGCTTTCTTGCCCGCGCCTTTGCCGCCTCCACCGTAGGGCGGGTGGATGGCGTTGCGGCCGTCGCCGGAGTAGGCCAGCAGCAGGTCGCCGTTGGGCAGCGCGGCCCACGCGGGACGGTTGTCGAGGATGTTGTCGGAGCGCGGCACCCACGCGGGCGCGAGCCAGCCGTCGCCATCCATGCGCGTGACAAACTCGCAGAAGACCGGCCCGGTCCCGACGCGCCATTCGCCGCCGGGCGGACGGCCACGGAACGCGAGCCATATCTTTCCCTGCGCGTCAGCGGTCAAGCGCGGGAAACAGGGTGCCATTTGTTGTCGCGCGCCGCGTGTGCTGGCGCCGGTTGATTTCGCGCCTTTGCCTTTACCCTTGCCCTTGCCTTTCCCGGCGGGAGCGGGCAGGGCGGCGAGGATTTCGGGCGGCTGCAACCATTCCGTGCCGTTGCGGAGAACCTTCGTGCCGAGCGAACGACCGCCGCTGTAGATCGGGATGCCGAACTTCTTCAGCGCGCCGAAGTCCTTGGCCCAGTTCTCGCCGCTCTGTTCCCAGACGACCCACAGGCTGCCTTCGCCATCGTAGGCGAGCGCCGGGCGCACCTCGAAGTTGAGCGTCGCGGCCACGGGCATCGCTTTGCCGAAGCCGCCGTCGGCGCCGCGCAGCGCGAGGTGGATGTCGTGATCGCCCTTCCCGTAGGTGTCCCACGCGATGGCGACATTGCCCTTCTTGTCGGCGGCGATGGCGGGGTCCCATTCGTTGGCGGGCGTCGCGGCGATGGCCACCGGCGCGCCGAACTTGTCGCCGTCCTGCGTCGCCGCAAAGACGTCGAAGCTCTGGCCGCGTCCGCCCATCCATGTCACGACGACCTTGCCGCTGGCGTCGGTCGCGGCTGCGGGCAGGAAGTCGGAGCCGGGCGCGTTGCTGACGTTGACGGGCTTGCCGAGCTTGCCGTCCGCGTAACAACGGGCCATCAACTCCCAGTTGCCATGATCGAGGCTTGCGTCGGGGTTGACGTGCGCGGAGTAGAAAATCCAAACGCGTCCTGCGCCGTCGAGGGCGATGGCCGGCCGGTAAACGTCGCCGCCCGCCTTGCTCACGGGGACAGGCTCGCCCCATACGCCGCCTTTGCGGATGCGGAGCAGGATTTGGTCGCCGCCAGTCTTGTTGGCGAGATAGTCGAGGTCTTGGGGCTTCTCGATCAAACGGGCCTTTGCCGCGAGCGCGTCGGAGGTGGGTTTGACCTCCGGTGTGGCGAGCTTCTCGCGCGTGCCGGGAAAATCCTTGCCGTGCGTGAAGGCGACGTAGGCGACATAGACGGTGCCGTCCTTGTCGGCGACGGCGGCGGGGTAATCCTCGTCGGCGGGCGTGTCGGCGATAGCCGTGGCCGCGGGTGATCGCTCGATTTCCAGATTGCCCTCAAGCTGCATCAGCCGCCTGCCGTAGGGCAGGTCGCTGAGTTTGAACTTCACCTCGCCGGGCTTGGTGGCGATGACGATCTCCGACGACGGCGACACGTCGGCGAGCGTGATGATGACGCCGTTGTCGCCGATGGGCATCGGATGGCCGGCCCGGACCTTCTCGCGCTGGGCGCTGCTCTGGGCGGGAATCTGGCGTGTCTTCACGGTCCATGAACTGCCTTCGGCCTTGTCCATCGGCGTCCAGCGCCAGCCACGAATGTCGGCAACCTTGCCCGGCGTGGCGGTGACGCTGCCGCTCCAGTCCGTGCCGTCGGTGTCCTTCATGCCGAAGCGGACGCGGAGCGTGACGGCATCAGCGGGCGGGGCTGATGCGGCTGCGATTGCGGACGTGGAGATGACGAGGGTGATCAGGCACAACAGGGCGCGGATGTTCATGTGTTTGGCTCCTGCGAGTGGGTTCTGGGTCATGTGTGTCACTTGGCGTGTTGAATCTTCACTTCCGGCGGCTTCGCGAACGCCGCATAAGCAGCGGAGACTTTTCCGGCCTGTGCGTCGCCGCGGTGGATCCAGACGCGGTAGCGCAGCCGCAGCGGCTGGCCGGGTTTGATCTCGTGCGTGCCCTCGCCGGGATACGTCGGGCTGATGACGCCGTAGTGGCGCAGGCACCACGTGTTTGGGAAACCGGGATTCTGCGCGTGGTCGAAGATGGCCGCGCCGGAAACGCCAGTGCCGCCGGCCAGCTTTGCCGACAGGTCGGCCCACGGGAAGTGGTCGTGATCGGCATCCTTCGGCAACTTGCCGTTCGGCGTCCATAGCACCGTCTCAGTGCGGGGCGCGAACCGCAGCGTAAAGCCGCCGTAGCCTTTCTTCTCGCGTCCACCGATGGTCACAGGCTCCTTCGTCGCTTCAAGCGTCAAGTCCACGTCCATCGCGCGGCCTGTCTCATCGGCGCGGAACACCGTCAGCCACGCCGTCTCGTCCACGATCTTGCGCTCGCCAACATACCAGCCGGTGGAGACACCCAGCCGCGCAAAGACCGGGCCGACCTCGCGGCCGAGCGCCCGATGAAACCTCTGGCCCATGCCCGCCAGCCCCCACAGGTCGAGGGCCTTCTCCATGCTCGGTGACTTCACGTTCGGCCACGTCCAGAACAAGCCGCGATGATGATAGTGGTCCTTTGGAAAATCATCGGTCAGGAGGACGCCGTCAAGGTCATGGATTGGATGGACGTAACACGCGCGGCGATATTTCTCCGGCACGCCGTCCTTGAGCTGCATCGCGTAGGTGTAGGCGAGCACCGGCCGGTTGTTCTCCGTGAGTTGCAGACACTTCTTGTCCAAGTCTTCAAGTTTGAACGCGGGCGGGTCGGGCTGACTGGCCTTCGTCAGTCGAAACTGGCGCGTGACCGGCTCCGCGCTGGCTTTCGCGGGAATGATGAACCTCAGCAGCGTCCGCTTCGGTTCGGACGAGACTTGGCACGGCAGCGCCTCCTTGGTGCGGGCGTCCACAAGCTGCCACGCGGTCGTCGCGCCGGGATTTCCGAGGGCCTGGGTCACGTCCGCCTCGACGGGCACGGCGACTTGACTGTGTTCAGGCTTCAGTGAGACAGCCAGCGTCATGTCGGCAGCGGGCGCGCTGGCGGCAGCCAGCGCCAAGGCGAAGATGATAGCGCGTTTCATGGCTCTACTTTCGGGATCACCGGCAACACCAGCTTTGATGCCCAGCGCCGCCCGTGATGCACCGTCTGTTCTGCGACGGCCAGTTCCGCGTCGGCGTTCTGGTCCGCGGCGGTGTTGTGGTTGCGGTCGTAGTTTGGAAAATCGGAGCTGGTGATGTCGAGCCGGATGCGATGCCCGGGCTGGAATTCGTTCGAGGTCGGGCCGAGCCGGATCGTGAAGCGCGTGACCTCTCCTGGCTTGAGCAACATCGGTTTGTCGAGACCGCGCCGGTAGCGGGCGCGCACCATGCCCATCGCCACGTCGCGCGCGACGCCGTCGGGGGCCACATCAATCAGCCGCGCGAAGAAATCCGTGTCGGGCGCTGATGACGCGGCGTGGAGTGTCACCTCCGCGTGGCCGGTGACTTCAAGCGGTTGCTGGAGCGGCTCGGTCTGATAGACGAGGATGTCGCGCCGGCTGGCGAGCGGGCGTTGGTCGGCGGGAACGGTGAACATCGCCTTGGTCCACTGGGTCGGCACGGGGTCGCGCGGGTCGTAACGATAATGATCGGTGCCGGCGCTCGCGGATGCCTTCGCGACCAACCTGCCGTCGCCCGCGGGCGTGTGCGCCTTGCCGCCGCTCGCGAGAAAAAACGTCGTCGGTTTGGCGCGCTTGAGCGGCCACTCTGCCTCGTCACGCCAGCGGTTGGCGCCCATCACGAAGATCTTCACCGGCGCGTCCTTATCCACACCGTTCGGCCGGCCCTTCAGCCAGTAGTCGAACCACCGCACCTCCGCCTGTGCTGTGTCCCGCGCGGCGGCGGGGCCGAAATCCAGGTCGCCGATCTTCCGTTTGCCGAGCGTGGAGTGGCCCCACGGGCCGATGATGAGCCGCTGGCCTTTGCGCGCCGCTTCGGTGCGGCCGTGAGCAACCATCGCGCGGGTCAGCAAGATCGTGGCGTTGCAGTGGTCGAACCAACCCGTGACGTTCTGGTTCGGCACGGCAATGTCGCCGCAGCGCGCGTCCAACTGCCACGGATCGTTCGCAGGATGCCGCAACCACGCCCGCATCGCCTCGGTTTCCGTCTCAAAGACGCAGTCGGGAAGTTTCAACCACGGCAGGAAATGCAGGAGCCGCTCGCCCTCGCCGTCATCCCAGACCTTGGCGGCATCCTTTGTCGTCTGCGGGCCGGGCCGGTTCTCGCGCTTCCAGAGGTCGGGTGAGATGGTGCGGTAGAACCATTGCAACCGCCGGCCCGGCCGGATGGTGCCCGGCCCTTCGAGATCGGTCATGCGCGCGGGAATCGAACTGGCCGCCATCGCCACCAGCGACGACGGACGCAACGGCGCGAGCCGCCATTGCAGGAAGGCGTTGTAGGACACGCCGAACGTGCCGGCTTTGCCGTTGGAGCCGTGCAGCTTCGCGGCCCACTCCACCGTGTCGTAGCCGTCCTCCGCGTCGTGGGTCTGCGGGCGCACGAGCGATTCATACTGGCCATCGGACTTGTAGCGCCCGCGCGCGTCCTGGCAGACGACGATGTAGCCGGCCTTCACGTAGGCGTCGAACTTCTTGCCCTCCTTGTTATACGGCGTGCGCATCACCAGCACGGGGAACGGGCCGCCCTCCGCCGGGCGAAACACGTCCGCGCGCAACACGACGCCATCGCGCATCGGCACGGGAGCATCGTGCTCGACGAGGATGCCGTCGGCAGCGAAGGCGAACGCGGCGGCGAGGAGATACGTAGCCGCCGACGCGAGGAGAACACCATCAACTCGGCGTTGGCGCGTCCGGACCATGAACCCGTGAGGCAGACATTCCTGTCTGCCTTGGCCCTGCCCGAAGGAGGCAGACAGGAATGTCTGCCTCACATCGCTCATCGAAAGGCGGTTCATAGCAGCCCCCTCGGCCGGTTGGCCACGCATTGAGACCATGCACCTGCTGCCAACGAAGATCGCAGAGTTGGCCAACTCTGCGATTTTACTCGAACATGGTTCATGGAAATGCAGAGGGGCCGTGTCGCCGAATAATCCGCCTTCTCACGTCGGCGGCTACAGGTCGTTTGCTGTTTCACGCTTTATGCTCCGCTGGCCCGCCACGCCGACAGTTCCTTCACGCGGTGGAAGTTTTTGCTCGCTCCGAGCTTGCCGTAAAGCTCGCCAGCCCACGCATACGTCTCCGGCGTCGCACCGGCGATGACGATCTCCGCCGGAAACAGCAGCCCCGCCACTTGCGCAAGATCGGTGATGCGCAGGCAGTTGAGCATCTCGATGGCGGGGCCGCGACCGTCTTTCTCGCCGGGCGCGTTCTGCGTGGCGGGCGGCGATTCGAGGAACAGCGTCCGCACGTTGCCGTCCAGCAACGCGGCGTAGAGCGCCACGACGCACATCTCGCCACGCGCGGCGAGGGAGACCTGCTTCGGGTCCACCTCACGGAGCGTCCGCACGGCTTGGAGGGCGCGAAGCGCATCCCAGACCCGCATGCTGGCGATTGTGCGGCCCGTCCATGCGCTGGCGCGGCGCAGATGCCAGTTCAACTCGTCGCCCCACGCCGTGTCGCCGGTGCCGCGCGGCTCGACGACGATCTTCGCCCACGGCGCGCGCACCTTGCCGGCGAAGTTCTCGGAAGCGTTTCGCTCCTCGCCGGGCAGGCGCAACGCGACAACGGCCGGCGCTGGCTGTTTGATCTCGTCGGTGATGCTCAGCCGGCCGCGCAACCGCCAGCCTTCCTCCGACGTGAACGCGAAGCGATTGCCGGACGAGGTTTGGCCTGATTTGAGTTCGAACTCCACCTGAAGGCCCAGCGCGGGAGGTGTTGCCGGGAACGCGCCGATGGTTTTCTCGCGCAGCGCGGCGATGACGCGGGCGCGTTCCTTTTCCAGCGCTGCTGCGTCGGCGATCGTTGGCGGCTTCGGCGGCGTGAAGAAGTCCTCGTGGATGGTGAGTGTGCGGTCTTCCTTGAGCGGGCCGCCGACGAACACCCGCAACGTGTCCGCGCTTTCGAGTTTCGTCTTGTCCAGTTCGATGTCGCCGGCCTTCTCCGGCGGCACGTCCTTGCCCATCAGGTGCTTGATGAACCACGAGAAGATGCGCGTGCGGCTGTATTCGCTGTAGGCGTGCGGGCCGGGATAGGTGGTGAGCGCCAGCTTGTCCGTCGCGCCGAGCTTTTTGTAGAGGCGCTTGAGTTGGTCGTGGACTTCGTTGATCGAGGCGATGGTGAAGATGGCGTCGCGGTTGGCGGAGGAAATCATGAACGCGCGTGGGGCGATCAGCCCGCCGACGTCGGCGAGGTCCCATCGGTAAGTGTTGATGAACCACATGCAGTCGCAGTGGCCGTCAATCGTCCGGTCGTGGATGTAGGAGGCCACCGTCGAAGTGCCGCAGGAGGTAGCGGCGCATTGGATGCGCTCGTCGCCCGCAGCGATCCACCACGTCGCCGCGCCACCGCCGGAGGCGCCGGTGACGCCGAGTTTCGCCCCATCCACATCGGGCCGCTCGCAAAGCAGGTCGAGGCCGCGGATGCCGTTGAGAAGTTCGATGCCGGCGGGCGTGTAGCCGCGGCTATACCAATGCCACCAGCCCTCGCGATAGCAGCCGTGATGATAACCGCGCACTTCGCCAAGCTGCACCGTTTCGACGATGAGGCAGACAAAGCCGAGTTCGGCAAGCCGGCGCGCTTGCGCTTGGTAGTTGACCTTCTGCGTGTCGGAGTGGCCGCAGACGTAGAGCACGCCCGGCGCGCGGCCCGTCAGCTTGTTCGGCACGTAGAGGTTTGCCGTGACGTAGAGCTTCGGCAGGCTTTCGTAGTAGAGCTTCTCGATGCGATACGCGGGCCGCTCCACGACACCGGTGACCTTTACGTTCAACGGCGGGCGCTGGCCGACGGGGGGCAGGTCCTGCAAGCCCATCATCTCCATGTAGCGCCGGCGACGCTCCGCCAGCGGCGTCTTGTCGGTCAATGCGCGGTCGGTGATCCGTCGCGCTTCGCGTGAGAGGTAATCGCGGATGGTCAGGTTCGACGTTTCCCTGAACGGCTTTGCAGGTGAAGACGCTGGACTGCAAGCCCGCGGTTCCGTCGCGCCCGCAGGATTGCGCCCGACCAGCGTCGCGCTGGCGGCAATCGTTCCAGCCTTCAAGAACTCACGTCGGTTCATGCTCCGATGCTCCTCGGACCGCTGCGTGGCTACGGTCTTTGCGGCGCGACAAACTCCTGATACGCCTTCAATGGCGCGTCGTCCGCTTCCCAGTCGGTGAGCGTGAGACGCTGCCGCAGCGTCCGCTGCCAGCCGGGGCCGACGTTGCAGCCGATGAGGTTGTGGTAGATCGAGTTGTGGTGAGCGATGCCGTCCTTCGGGTCGTCGCTGTGGTAGCTGGTGCACATGCCGAAGCAGTCGTCGGGCTGCGCCATGACCACGGCGAGGGTCTTGCGGTCGCCCGTGGCGTAGAAGCCGAACGGATAGGCGAACCAGCGGCCAAGCGCCCACGCCACGGGCGAGTGCATGCCGTATTCCCAACGGCCATCAGTGAAAATCTGCGCGGCGAAGATGTCGCGTGGCCAGCCGTTGTAGCAGAAGCGCGAGCAAGGATTGTCCAGCGGCTGTGTGACGACGGCGGGGTTCTTGTCGCTGATCGGCCCGCGATAGGGCGTGATGGTGTAGAGGCCGGGGTTCATCGAGTGGTCGAAGTAGTTCGATGTGAACAGCTCGAAGTCGCGGTGCCAGCGGGTGGTGTTCTTGAGCGTGATGGCGAGTTCAATCGCGTTCGCCGCCGTGATCTTGTAACGCGCTTCGGCTTCGACTCCGGGCGCGAAGCAAGGTTCATCAACCTTCTTTGCCAGCGCCCAGCGGACGACGAGTTCGTCGCCTGCCAGCTCGGCGGTGTGGGGCAGGTCGCGGCACTGGCTGAACCATTGGTTGCGCGCGAGGACGCGATAGAGATGAAGGCAGAAGAGTTTCTCGCGGACGACCTGGCGGCCGGTGCTCTTCTGGGTGAGCGAAGTGATGCCGTGCTGGTGGGTCTCGGCGTTGGCGGAGAGTTCGCCTTTCATCGCGGCGGTCTCGAAAGACCAGACGCCGGGACGGTCGGTGGGGGTGAGTGCGCTCATCGGAATGTCACTTTCGTGCCGGGGCGGACAGCCTCGGCGTAGGATTTGGTTTCTTCTTTGAATCGCTGTGCGCTGCCCGCGGCGAATTGTGACCGGACCTGTTCATCGTCGGTCTTCTGGCCGCCGTCGCGGATGTGTTGGGTGCAAGCGCCGCACCAGCATGGCGCGGAGGCGGCGGAAGAAATCTCGATATCAAGGCCGTCGCACGCGGGATCGGCGAGCGCGCGTGTCATCCACGGCCAGATGACCTTGGCGACGTATGGGGAGTTGAGGCACAGAGCAGGGCGTGGCCTGCCGTCGCGGTCGCGCTGGCACCAATCGGGATGCTGGGCGGCGAGCGCGGTGTTGTCGCTGATGCGGCAATGCGCTTTCACGCGCCCTGTTTATCCAACCGCACGGCGGATGTCGAGGCGGGGATTGGCATCGCGTCTCTTTTTGGACGGTTCGGCAAATGCCTCGACGGGGGCCGGGTGTTGTGCTATAGGAGACGGCGTGTGACAGCCGAGGGGTTTCCAATCAGGCTGTGTTTGATGCGGGGGAAACCAATGAAGCGGAAAGAGATGTAGTCTCGTGAAAGGGGAACGCCGTGATGACGTCCAGCATTCGCGGCCGGTTCGCGGCAGCCATCATCGCCGCCGCCAGTCTCGCCGCAGCTTTCAGCGCTGAGGCGCAGACCAACAGTTGGATTTTCACGGGAGATGATTTCTGGGACATCGCCAGCCGCTGGTCGCTCGGCGTGCGGCCGGCCAACACACACCTGGTCTTCATCACCAACGCCACTACGAAGACCGTCACGATTGATTCGATCACTTCCGGCACTTTCCCCGCGTCGCTCACCATCAGCAATCTGACGCTGACGGCGCCCGGCAGTGATGTGAACACGTTGTTTCTGGACAACCCTGGCACGGTCGTTCCGCTGACCATCTCCGACGCCCTCACTATCAGCGCCGGCGGGGTGCTGCGGATTCTCAACGGCTCGGTCGCCGTGCAGGGGTCCGGCGGCGCAGGTGTCGTCAACGACGGCGCTGTCACGTTGATCAGCGGCAGCTTCGTGGCAACGAACGCGGGGCTGGTGACGCGCATCGGCTACGACGGCTTGGGCCAATTCACCCTCTCCAACGGTTTCGCTCACCTCAGGGACGTGCAGTTGGGGGTAAATACCGGCTCGTTTGGCACGCTGATCGTGGCGGGCGGAACCAACCAGATATTGGGCCCGCTGCGCGTTGGCTACGGTTTTGACGCTACGGGCAGCGTCCTGGTCACGGGCGGCCAGATGTTCGCGACCAACGGCTTGACGAAGATCGGCGATTCGGGCAACGGTCAGATGACCGTGTCCAACGGCGTTGTGAGGCTGTTCAACGTTGCGCTGGGCGGGAACATCGGGACCGAGGGGGCGCTGACCGTGGCGGGTGGCACGAACGAGGTTTTTGGATCGCTGTCTGTTGGCGACGGGGGCTTCAGCATCGGCCGCATGCTGGTCACTGGCGGCAGTTTTATCGCGACCAACACCACAACCATCGTCGGCAACAACGGTGCAGGTCAGATGACCGTGTCCGGCGGTGTCGTGCGGCTGACGTCAGCGACCCTCGGCTCCGCAGTCGGTTCACGAGGCAGCTTGACCATCGCCGGCGGCACCAATTCGCTGACGGACAGCCTTTACGTCGGCCTGTCGAGCGGCGCGACGGGCACAGTGCTCGTCACGGGTGGCGAACTCACTGCGACCAACGGCTTCACTATAATCGGTGGATCGGGAGTTGGCCAGATGGCGGTTTCCAACGGCCTCTGGCGCGCGAGGAGCGTGGATGTGGGCGGCGATCCGGGCTCGCAGGGATCGTTGCTCATCGCCGGCGGCACCAACTCGCTTTCCTCCTATCTGTCGCTTGGCACGCTCGTGGGCGCGACGGGCACGATGGTCGTCACTGGCGGCGAACTCAACGTGACCAACGCCATCTCGACCATCGGTGCAAGGAGTCTCGGCCAAATGACGGTCTCCAATGGTCTCTGGCGCGCAAACAACCTGGTCGTTGGCTTGCGGGCTAATTCGCGGGGATCGTTGCTCATCGCTGGCGGCACCAACTCGGTTTCCTCCACTATGGACATCGGCTTCTTCGCGGGCGCGACGGGCACGGTGGTGGTCACCGGCGGCGAACTCCACGTGACCAACGGCGTTACAACGATCGGTGCAGTGGGTGTCGGCCGGATGACCGTCTCCAACGGCCTCTGGCGCGCAACCGACGTGACAGTCGCCAGCGAGTCCGGCTCGCAGGGAACGTTGCGCATCGCCGGCGGCACCAACTTGCTGGCGGGCCAACTGACCGTGGGGCTGGCGGCGGGCGCGACGGGCACGGTCGTGTTTGTCGGTGGCGAGTTTAACCTGACCAACGGCAGCACACGCATCGGCCAGGGCGGCGTCGGCCAGATGACGGTCTCCAACCGCCAGTGGACCGCACAGGCAGTCACTCTCGGCCAGGATGCCGGATCCCTGGGATTGTTGACCGTCGCCGGCGGCACCAACACGATTCTCAGCGCGCTGAACATCGGCACCGCGGCCGCCGGTTTGGGCAGCTACAGCCTCATCGACGGTGTGCTCGACACGCCGGCGGTCAACCTCAACGCCAGAGGGACGTTCGGGCTGACCAATGGTGTGGTCAAAGGCGGCCGGGTTGCCCACAACGGCGCGCTGGTGGTCGCTGGCGACAGCCAGATGGACTCGGTGCTGACGATTGAAGCGGGCGCGCAGACGACCATTGACGGGACATTGACCGCTACAGCCGCCATCACCAACAAGGGCACGGCCATCGGCGGCAGCGGGACGCTCGTCCTAAGCGGCTCCGGCTCCTTCGTCGGCCGCGGTGTCGTGGGGCCTGATGTGATCAACGCAGGCACCGTCAACGCCAAAGGCGGCAACCTCAACCTATCGGGGTCATTGCTGGTCAACAGCAACCTGCTGATGAACTCCGTCGGCGCGAACCTGTTCATCGAGTCCCCGACCGTCATCAACCGCGGCAACGTGACCGTCAATGCGGGCGGGTCGGTCGTGTTCGATGCTGTCCTCAGCAACGAGGCCGGCAAGACCGTGACGGTGCTCGGCGGCACGCTGGGCGCCGCGTCGCTCCAGAATGCCTCCAACGGCCTCGTCAGCCTGAGCGGCGGCACGCTGGCCATGCCCTTCGTCAACAACGCCTCCAACGGCACGCTCCGCGGCTACGGCGGCCTGACCGGCACGCTCAACAACGAAGGCGCCGTGGATTTCTTCGGGGCGACCACCGTCGCTGGCGACCTGACCAACCGGCCGGGCGCGACCCTCCAGGTCCGCAACCAATCCCTCCTGGTCAGTGGCGTCATGCGCAACGAAGGCACGCTCACGGTTCAAAGCGCCACGCTGGACCTGCCGGGTGACGCCACGTTCACCAACGCCGGCACGATGACGGGCTACGGCACCTGGACGGCCCGGGCCATCGAGAACCGCCACACCACGCGCTTTGAGGACGGCATCGCCAACATCGAGGCCGCCTACATCAACGCGGCCGGGACAAGCACGGTGTTCCAAACGACGGCCAACTTCTTCGGCGCGGTGACCAACCTGGCGGGCGCGACCCTCAAGCTCACCGGCGGCTTCGCCAATTTCTACGGCAGCTTCTACAACAACGGCATCTACTTCAGCGACCCGGCCACGAACACCTTCGGCACGCTCGCGGTCGGCCCCGCCGGCGCGCTCATCGGCGGTGTTGGCGACGAGTTCGTCATCGGCGGCGACTTCCTCAACGACAGCACGAACAACATGACGTTCGGCTTCCGATACGCGGGTCTGACTTTCCAAGCGGGCAGCCATGTCTTCCAACTGGCCGGGGCGGACCTCGGAACGAACGTGGCTGGCTACGACGACAACTTCGCGCTGGGCACGCTTTCGGTCTCCCCGGGTGGCAGCGTGACCCTGGCTGACGGCAATCCCGACAACGCAGGCACGGCGTTATACGTGGACTTCTTCAATGCCAGCACGCAGCAGATCACCTCCGCATTCAACATCTATTACAATCCGTCGCTCAATCCATCGCTGAACGACCAGACCTACGCGCTGGCCGGCGGCGGTTGGCTCATCCCCATCCCCGAGCCGGGCACCGGGGTGTTGTTGATGATGGGCTTGGCTGGACTGGCGGCTCAACGGCGGCGGAGACGCTGCAACCCGTAGCTGAGAAGGCGGAACGGAATCCTCGCGAACCTGTTTCGGCTGCGTTGGCGGGCAGGCTTCGGCCCCGTTGCGGGCTGATCGGGAGTTTCGAGCTTGCGCGCGACGGTGCGGTGCGATTAGTTATCGCGCGCGCGGTTTCAGGTGAAGTTCAGCCAAACGATACAGGAGACGATTTCAATGCCAGTGCCAGCATTTCCGGACGTGATGAGGATTCGCTACGAGGGACCGAAGTCGAGGAACCCGCTCTCGTTCAGGCACTACAACGCCGACGAGGCCGTGGATGGGAAGAAGATGCGCGACCACTTGCGCTTCGGCGTGGCCTACTGGCACACGATGCGCGGCACCGGCGGCGACCCGTTCGGGCCGGGCACGGCGGTGCGGCCGTGGGACGACGGCTCCAACTCCGTCGCCAACGCCCAGAACCGCGCGCGCGTGGCGTTTGAGTTCATCGAGAAACTCGGCGCGCCGTTCTATTGCTTCCACGACCGCGACGTCGCGCCGGAGGGCAAGTCGCTGAAGGAGTCCAACAAGAACCTCGACGCAGTCATAAAGGTTTTGAAGGAAGAGCAAAAGCGCACCGGCATCAAGCTGCTGTGGGGCACCGCGAACCTGTTCTCCAACCCGCGCTTCGTCCACGGCGCGGGGACCAGTTGCAATGCCGATGTGTTCGCCTTCGCCGCCGCGCAGGTGAAGAAGGCGATGGAGGTGACGCACGAGCTGGGCGGAGCGGGCTACGTGT
>JACRKA010000011.1 GCA_016219905.1 Verrucomicrobiota bacterium | reverse complement strand
GTTCCGGCTCGCCGAGCAGCGCGGTATCAACACCGTGCTGACCAATCCCGTGTCCAGCCGCGTCATCAACGCCTACCGGAAGGCCGGCGGCAAGATCCAATGGATCTCTGACTGCGCTTCCAGCAACTTCAAGGACGCCGTCAAAGGCTCTGTGGACAGCGGAGCCGACGCCGTTTATCTCCAAGGCGGGATGTGCGACCGGTTCGTGAAAGACGGCCAGATCAAGCAGGTCGAGGAAGCGTTGTCCTTCATGAAGGACCAACTGGTGCCATGCGGTCTCGGCGCGCATTGCCTCGAAACCGTCCGCAAGTGCGTCGAGGCCGGATTCACTCCTGACTTTTGGGTGAAGACGCTCCACAAGGACGAATACTGGTCGGCGACGCCGGAGAAGAACCGCCAGAACTTTGACGAACTCAAAGGCTCCAAGGAACACGACCGCGCCCACGACAACATGTGGTGCACCAACCCGAAGGAGACGATCGCCTACATGGCGACGCTGAAGAAGCCGTGGATCGCGTTCAAGACGCTCGCCGCCGGCGCGCTCCATCCGCGGCAGGCGTTCCAGTGGTGTTTCGAGAACGGCGCGGACTTCCTCTGTGTCGGCATGTTCGACTTCCAGGTCGTCGAGAACTCCGATCTCGCCGTGAAGGCGCTCGCGGCCGTGACGCAAAAGGGCCGCCCGCGCCCGTGGATGGCGTAGGCGCATCGGCCATTTCTTCCCGCCCTTGTCGAGGAACATCAGCCGCCGGCTTTTCCTAAGCACACTCGCGGCCGCCGCCGCAGACTGCGGTGGCGCGGAGAAACACGCTGCCTCAGGGCAGACAACTTCGCCAGCCGAGCGGGAGCGCATCCTCAATCTCATCAACGCCAACCGGCCGAGCTGGCTCAGACGGCTGCCGCGTGATTTTCGCGCGCGCGTCGGCGCGGCGCACGTTGCCGGCAAATACCACCTGACCCGGAAGCCGTTCCTGATCGAGGGTGCCGAAAAGCTGCTCGAGCTGGGCGCGCGACTCGGCAAGTTCTGGTTCATGCCCGACGGTGCGCAGTCGTCGTATCCGTTCAACAGCCAGTGGGGCAGCTACGCGAGCCTCGCAGAACTGGCGCGGTCGGACTATTTCCAGCAACTGTTCGCGCTGCCATTCGAGACGATCATCCTCGAAGCGCAAAGTCCGGTGGAGCACCGGTGGCAACAAGCGGGGCTGGGCGATGATTTCTACGAGGCGGTGACACGGGAGTTCTACTACCTCACCGCGCACTTCTACCGGGCTTATCGCGACCGTCCTTTGACGATTGTGCTCCAGCATTGGGAGGGCGACTGGATGCTGCGCGGCTCCGGCAAGTCGTGGAACCCGCCGCCGGCGGACTGGCGCGAGCGGTGCGAGCGGATGCAACACTGGCTCGCGGCGCGCCAAGCCGGCGTGACGAAGGCCCGCGCCGAGAACGGCCGCAGCGCGAAGTGCCGCGTCGCTCACGCCGCCGAGGTCAACCGCGTCGCCGATCTTTGGCGCGGCATCCCCACGATGACGGAGCACGTTCTGCCCGGCGTGGAACTCGATCTCGTCTCCTACAGCGCCTACGACAGCCTTGCCGACCCGATGAAACTTTGGGATGCCATCGCGGAGATTCGCCGCCACGCGCGCACGGGGCCGCTGTTCGGCAAGGGCGCGGTTTACGTCGGTGAGATTGGCATTCCGGAGAACGAGCAGACAGAGAATCTCACGGAGCGATGGGACCAGTTCATGGGCGTGATGCTGGCGGCGCGCGTCCACTACGTCGCGCACTGGGAGCTTTATTGCAACGAGTTCGCCGGCAAACCGTCCGAGCCGCCGAAGACGCCGGTGACCAACCCGAAACTGATGCGCGGCTTCTGGCTCGTGAAGCCCGACGGCTCGCTGAGCGAGAGCGGGAAGTATTTCGCCGCGCTCTGGAAACGGGCGGGTTGAACGATCCGATGGGCCGTCTCAGGCCGGCTTCGCGGTTCTGGCGGCGAGGTCGCTGAAGCGGGCGTTGGCGGGAGAGGAACTCGCGGCGGCGTAGAGGGCGCGGAGCGAGTCGCCGGCAGCATCGTTGACGGCGGGGCCGGTGGTGTCGCCGCAGAGGCCGTTGGTGGTGCGCAGGACGTGGAGCACGTCATTGATCGTGATCTGATCGGGCGGTCGCGCGGGCTGGAGGGCGTGGTTGCGCGCCTCGTCGGTGACCTCAACGAGCACACCGCCCTCCACAAGCCGGCGCGCGAGGCGGTTCAGCAGCGGGGCGGGCACGCCGAGAGTGGTGGCGGTTTCCTCGAATGCGGGCGCGCGCCGGCCGTGGAGGAATCGCTGGCAGGCCAGGAGCACGATGCGGCAGCCGATGAGTTCGCGGCCTTCCTGGTCCACGCGGTCGCTGGCGCGTTGGAGCAGGAAGGAGCGGAGGTTTTGCGCCACGAAGTACGACTGCGCGCCGAGCAGCACGATATACCATCCGAAGTAGAGGCCGAGCAGGAAGACGGGGATGATGCCGATGGAGCCGTAGATCTTGCTGTAGCCGACCACGCGCGAGATGTAGAGGGTGCTGAGGATGCTGTTGAGCTGCCAGAGCGTGCCGCCGACGATGCCGCCGATGAATGCCGCACGCCACGTGACGCGGGTGTTGGGCATGAGGGCATACATCAGGCCGAAGCCGGTCCACAGCACGACGAACGGCATCAGGAACAGCACGGCTTTCTGGAGCCAGGGCAGGATGGTGACGCGGCCGAGGAACTGCGAGAACTCCATCGTTCCCGTGAAAGCGACGGCCATCAGCAGCAAGAGCGGCCCGAGCGTGATGGTGGCCCAGTAATAGACGACCTTCTGCCAGATCGGCCGGCCTTGGGCGATGCCCCAGATGTCGTTGAACGACTGCTCGATGGACATCATCATCTGGATGGCGACGACGATCAGGAGGATGGTGCCGATGGTGCCGAGCGCGCCTGCGTTGATGTTGCCGATGAAGGACTGGATGCGATCCACGACCTCCTGCCGCGCCTTTGAGGAGACGACGACGTCGGCGGGCTTGTCTGGAGCGGCGGGTGCAGACGCAAGCGCGGCTTGCGCTGTCGGCGCGGGCGTTGCGGCCGGCGCGCTTGCCGGTGAGGGCGTAGCTGCAGCCGGGGCCGTCACGGGAGCCTTCGCCGGGGCAGCGGGCGCGTCATCGTCGTCCGGCATGTATTCGAGTTGCGGGGCGATGGTGGCGATGGCCCTGTCCAACAACTGCGGCACGAGGTTGGCCGTCTCGGTGTGCAGGAAATTTTTCGAGACACTCAAGACGACCGCCAGCATCGGCACCAACGCCCGCAGCCACGAGAAGGACAGCCCCGCGGCGCGCAGCGGGCCGCGGTTGTCGTTGAAGCCGCGGAGGACCAACCAGATGAACTGCCCGGTGGTGTGCAGCCAACTGAGGCGCGGACGCGCGGTTTCCTGGGCCGACGGCCCTTCCTCCAAATACTGCCGCATCCGGTCGAGTCGGCCGTAGAACGTTGCGGGTTTCTCGCCAGCCATGGCGCCAACACTACGGCGAGACGCGCGGCCCGTCAACGCTGCGGCGATAAGGACGGGCGTGGACGCCGGCCGCGCGCCGGTGTAGGTTCCGCCGGTCAAGGAGAAGCATCATGGCCACGAAAACAGCAACCAAACCCGGCGGCGGCCAGCCTGAGCCGTTCACGCCCGGCGTGCGCAGAGGCGAAGTGCGCGACTACGCCTTCAAGCTGTTCCAACTGAAGCTTGAGAAAGGCGAACCGCTCACGCGCGCAGACTGGGTCGAGGCGGAGAAGGAACTGGTCAAGGACCGCCAGGAAGCCGAAGCGTGACAACGCGGAGCGCGCGGCGCGAACGCCTCATCGGCAGGGCGCACGGCCACGCGTTGCGCCTGGTGGAGCTTGTGCCCTCCCCGGCGCAAGCGGAGCGTTCGATTTATCTCTCCACGGGCATCCACGGGGGCGAACCGGCGGGTGTGACGGCTGTGAAATGGCTGCTGTCACTGCCACGGGCGCCTCGCTGGATGCGGCCATTTCGCTGGACCATCTTACCGTGCCTCAACCCCGCCGGCTGTGAGGCTGGCGAAAGAGAGAATCCTGACGGTCTCGACCTCAACCGCCAGTTCCGCCGCGACGGCGTGCCGGAGATCGCCGCCGTCAAGCGCGCTGTGCGCGGCCGGCGCTTCGACCTCTGCATTCATCTCCATGAGGATTGTGACGGCACCGGCTTCTATCTCTACGAACTGAACCGTCGCGGCGACTGGATGGGCGAGCACATTGTCGCTGCCGTGCGCTCCATCATCCCGCCCGACCGGCGCAAGCTCATCGAGCGCCGTCCCGCGCGCGACGGCGTCATCTGTCGCCGGCCGCAGATTTGCCGTCGCAAACTCTGGCCTGAGGCCATCTGGGCCTACGCGCAGATCACCGATCACACGCTCACTATCGAGACGCCGACGAGTTGGCCGCTGGGCGACCGCGTCCGCGCGCAGCTCAAAGCCATCGAAGCCGCTGCGCGGTGGCTGGCGGAGTCCACGGCCGGCGCCGCCGCCCTCTGAAGACCTGACGAGAAACTTCAGGGAGTCCGAAAAACCTTGTTTCCTGCCACTTCAAGCTGCGTTAGAGTGCTGTGGTGGCGCGATGGACCAAGAGATACACATTCCGGGGTTTGAGTTGCTGGACAAGATCGGTGAAGGCGGCCGGGGCGTCGTTTACCGGGCGCATCAGTTGTCGCTGGACCGGCTGGTGGCGGTGAAGATCCTGGGGCCGACGCTGGCCACCGACGCGGAATACACCGCGAGCTTCCTGCAAGAGGCGCGCGCGGTTGCGAAGCTCAGCCACCCGAACATCGTCCAGGCCATCGAGGCGGGCGATCACGAAGGGGTCTGGTTCTTCGTGATGGAGTTGGTGGAGGGCGGCAGCCTGGAGGACCGGGTGCTGCGGACCGGCCCGATGTCGGAACAGGAAGCGATCGAAGTGGCCTTTCAGGTGGCACAGGCGCTGGACTTCGCGTGGAGCCAGGCCGGCCTGATCCATCGCGACATCAAGCCGGCCAACATCCTGGCGACGCCGGACGGACGGGCGAAACTGGCGGACCTCGGCCTGGCGATGAGGCACGGTTCCCAGAAGGAGGCGCCGGGCTACACCGAAGGCACGCCGCAATACTGCGCGCCCGAACAGTGCCGCGGCGAGCCGAACCTCGACACGCGCACGGACCTCTACGCGCTCGGCGCCACGCTCTACCACCTGGTCTGCGGCCGGCCGCCGTTCGATGGCGATGAGCCGGCCAAGGTCATGACGCTGCAGATCACGCACCCGGTGGAGCCGCCTCGCTTTCTCAACCCGAACCTCTCGCCCGAATTCGAGGCGATGATCCTGAAGCTGCTCGCCAAGGATCCGGCCGATCGCTTCCAGTCGCCGGCGGAGTTGATGGGGGAGATTCAACGGATGCGCACGCCCCTGCCGGAACCGCAGCCCGAACTGCAACCCGAACCGCAGCCAACCGCGAAGCCGCTGGTTCCCGTGGCGGTGGCGACGCTTGCGCCGCAGCGCACATGGCTGCGGCTGGGGCGCGCCGCGTTGATCGGTGGCGGATTGATGCTGCTGGCAGCGGCCGCAGTGGTTGGTTCCCGTCCTGAATGGGTCCGCGGCCGGGGGCAGGGCACGTCGAAGGCCCAAGGCGCCCTTCAGCAAATGGCCGATGCGGTCGCGCGTTTTGCGGGAGTCCTGCCGTTGCCGAACAAGACCGCCGCGCCGTCAACACAGACTGCCTCCGCCGGCCCGTCGCAGGAGACGATGCTCCAGAGAGTGCTCAACGCGTTCCAAAAAATCCGATTCACGCCACCCTCGGCAACGTCGCCAACGCTTCAGGCTCCGCACACCCACGCGATATCCAGGCTGGTTGCCACGCTGACCACGATCTGGAGCCGCTCCCTCCAGCAACTGGTTGCACCGCAAAAAATCCCTGCCCCACCGCCAGCACCGGCTGTGGCTGCACCCGCATTGTTGGTCGCTCAACTCAAGTCGTCGCCACCGCCACCGCCGGTC
>JACRKA010000079.1 GCA_016219905.1 Verrucomicrobiota bacterium | reverse complement strand
GCGAACGCAAGGAGGTTCAGCCACTCCAACACGGCGCGACGGCGCAACGGCCAGCAGATCAGGCCGGTCAGCAACGGAATCAAGATGAGCAATGTCAGTAACATGAGAAACCTGTTCAAGCCTGCGGCGCCGACGTCACGGCAACCCCCGGATGATGCCGGATGCCTGCTCCATCAGTTGGCGCACGGAACCCGGCAGCCATGCGGTGAAGAGCAGCAGCGCGCCCAGCGGCCAGCCCATCGCCATGATGTGGCCAGCGGATATTGTTTCGCGCGGCGGTTCGGCGTGGCCCGGGCCGAGCAGCAGGCCGGCGAGTTTGTCCAGCACGCCGCAGAAAACAATGATGAGCGTGGTCAAAATCACCACACTCACCCAGACATGGCCGGAAGTGAAGCCGCCGACCAGCACCGTCAGTTCGCTCACGAACAGGCCGAACGGCGGCAGTCCGCTCACGGCAGCGGCGGCCAGGCCCAGCAACAGCGCCGTCGCCGGCATCGTGCGCACCAACCCGCCACCGATGCGGGTGAAATCGAGGGTGTGATAGTGCTGATGGATGTTGCCCGCGGTGAAGAAAAGCACGGGCTTCGTCAGCGCGTGGTAGCCCATGTGGAGCAACGCGCCAAAGACGGTGAGCGGCGCGTTCATGCCGACCGCCACGCAGATCAGGCCGACGTGTTCCAAGCTCGAATAGGCCAGCATCCGCTTGAGGTTCTTCTGCGTGAGGATGAACGGCCCGGCCAGCAGCATGGAGAACAGGCCGAAGCCCAGCAGCAGGTTGCGGCTGTAGCCGGTGCCCAGACACGCCGTGGTCAGGATGTGGAAACGCAGCAGCGCATAGACGGCGATCTTGAGCGACACGCCGGACAGCATCGCGCTGGTGGGCGACGGCGCTTCGCTGTGGGCGTCGGGCAGCCACGTGTGCATCGGCGCGAGGCCGGCCTTGGTGCCGTAGCCGACCAGCACGAAAACGAACGCGAGCGTGATGAGATGGGGATTGAGCTGCGGCGCCATCGCCAGCAGATGCGACCAGTTGAAGCTGGGCAGATGCGCCCCGCCGCCGGTCGGGCTGATGGCCGCCGCGTAAGCGAAGATGGTGCCGAACAGCGCCAGCACCAGGCCCAGGCCGCCAAGCATGACGTATTTCCACGCCGCTTCGAGCGAGGTCTTGCGGTTGTAGAGCGCCACGAGCAGCACGGAGGACAGCGCGGTGACCTCGACCGCCGCCCACATCACGCCGAGGTTGTTGGCCAGCACCACCAGCAACATGCCGGTGGCAAAGGTCGGCGTGAGCACGTAGAACTCGCGGACGCGCCGCGCCGTCGCGATGCCCGACGTCAGGTCGCTCCGGAAGTAACGCACGGCGTAGAGCGACGTGGCGAGCGACACCACGGAGATGAGCAGCACCATCCACGCGCTGAGGGCATCGGCGCGCAGGAATTCGTTCCACTCCGTCACGGCAGCGCCGTTCTTCGCGAGCACGGCATGGAACAGCTTCACGCCAAGGACGAGCACGCCGACAAACCCGGCGATGTTCAGCGCCTCCATCAGGGCGCGCGGCCGGACGAACAGGCAAAGCAGCCCGACGACCAGCGGCACGCAAAGGATGGTGGTCAGCAGCATGGGTCACCACTTCAGTTCGTTCAGCTTGCTCACGTCCATCGAGTCGAACGACTCACGGATGCGGAAGACCAGGATGCCCAGCACCATCACCGCGATGACCACGTCGAAGAAGATGCCGATTTCCACCACCAGCGGCATGCCGTAGGTGGTCAGCGCAATCGCCGCGAGCATCACGCCGTTTTCCATCGTGAGGAGCGCGAGCACCTGCGTGATGGCTTTGCGGCGGTTGATCATCAGGAAAAACCCGGTGAGCAGGAGCGCGATGGCCACGGCCAGCGTGTTGCTGCCGAGCCGCTCCAGCGAGGTGAACGGGCGCGCCACCACGTAGGACAGCACCGTCAGCGCGCCGCAGATGAGCATCGAGGCGGGCATGTTCACGAACGGGTGGATTTCCTGCCCGATCTTGATGCGGCGCACCAGCCGTTCGAGCCACCACGGGAGGAAGAGCACCTTGCCGATGAGCGTCAGCACCGCGACGACCAGCACGTGCCACGCGCCAAAGACACAGGCAACGACCGTGGCGATGGCGGCCAGCAGGAGCGACTGGAGCGCGAAGAGGCGGATGTTCGTGACGAGCATCCGCTGCACGGCCAGCAGCAGTTGCACCACCAGCATCAACGAGGCAAGCAGCGTGATGAATTGCGAACTGGTTTCGGTGGGAGGCGTGTTCATGGCTATCGAAACAGGAAGGTGGACACCAGCGCCAGCGTCGCGAGGATGAACGCCGCGCTCAACAGGTCGGGCACTCGGAACAGCCGAAGCTTCGCATTGGTGAACTCGACCACCACGACCACGCCCGCGAGCACGAGGAGTTTCCCGACGAACCACAACAACCCCAGCCCCACGGCCGCCGGTGTCGTGTCCGCCGCCAGGCCCACGGGAAAGAAAATGTTCGCCAGCAGCGCCATGAGGACGAGTTGCTTGATGGACGCGCCCCACTCAATGAACGCCAGGTAGCGACCCGAATACTCCAGCAGCATCGCCTCGTGGATCATCGTCAACTCCAGGTGCGTGGCGGGGTTGTCCACGGGAATCCGCCCCGTCTCGGCGAGCAGCACGATGAACATCGCTGCGAACGCCAGCGCATGGGCCGGGTCGAGGAACTTCCAGCCCGGCCCCTGGCCGGCGAGGACGATCTGGCTGAGGTTCGTCGAACCCGCCGTGATGGCCAGCGTGAAAATCGAGAGCATCATCGCAGGCTCGGCGATGGCGGAGAGTGTCATCTCGCGGCTGCTGCCCATGCCGCCAAAGGCGCTCGCGGGGTCCAGCCCGCCCAACGCGAGGAAGAACCGGCCCAACGCCAGCAACCCGATGACCGCCAGCGCGCCGCCGAACAAGTCCAGCGGCGCGTGCGCCGTGAGCATCGGCACCATCAGCCCGACCAACAGCGCCGTCAGGAACACCACGTAGGGCGTCGCCGTGAAGATCCACGAAGCGTGCTCGGAGATGACCATGTCCTTGCGCAGGAACTTGGCCAGGTCGAAGTAAGGCTGCCACACGGGCGCGCCGCGGCGGTTCTGGAGTTTCGCCTTCCAGTTCTTGATCAGACCGCTCAACAGCGGCGCCAGCAACAGCAGCAAGGCCGTCTGTGCAAGGATGGCAAGAAGATCGAGCTTCATAGGGCAAACATCAGGAGCAACAGCAACGTGATGAAGATATACAGCAGGTAAAAGTGAATGCTCCCGTGCTGGATGGTGCGGATGCGCCGCGACACGCGAAGGATCAGGATTCGCAGCGGCCGGTAAATCCGCTGCTCAAACACTTCCTCGACGTGGCTCTCGAACCGGATGTTCGTCGCGAAGTAGGGCGAGAAGTCGTATTCGCGCTGCACGTCACGGCGGGGCTGGAACAGCGCCTTGAAGATCATCCGGATCGGCTTCGAGAACCCGGTGGCGGTGTATTCCATCCGCGGCGTCAACCCGCGCTGGCCGCAGTCCCAGGTCGGGCCGCGCCGCACCTTCGTCTTCCGCGAGAAGACCAGCCACAACCCGAACGGGACCGGCAGCAGGCACACCGCCATCAAGGTGATGCCGAGCGTGGAAACGGTGCCGCCCTTCTCGGACAGCGACGCCAGCACCAAGCCGTTGGCCGCGCTGAGCTGCACGCTGATCTGCTGTCCGGTGAGCTGCTGGGTCAGCGGGTCGAGCAACCGGACGAACTGCGTCGGGAAAAGTCCCAGCACCACGCAAACCACGGCCAGCAGGCCCATGCCCAGACGCATCGCAGGCCCCACTTCGTGCGCGTGCTCGGCGTGCGCGCTGCGCGGCTGCGCGAGGAACGTGATGCCGAACGCCTTGACGAAACACGCCGCCGCCAGCGCGCCCGTCAACGCCAGCAGCGCGCCGCTGAGCGGGAAAATCAATCGCATCATGCTCTCTGTCGTGCCGAAACCCTGGAGCAGCGCCTGATAGGTGAGCCATTCGCTGACGAAGCCGTTGAGCGGCGGCAGCGCTGAGATGGCCACGGCGCCGATGAGGAAATAGAACGCCGTCTGCGGCATCCGTTTGATCAGCCCGCCCATCTCCTCCATGTTGCGCGTGTGCGTGGCGTGCAACACCGCGCCCGCGCCGAGGAACAGCAGCCCTTTGAACGTGGCGTGATTGATGGTGTGATACATCCCCGCGATGAGAGCGAACGTGGCCAGCACCGGATGGCCGGTGTTCAGGAACATCAACGCCGCGCCCAGGCCCATGAGGATGATGCCGATGTTCTCGATGCTGTGATAGGCGAGCAGCCGCTTGAGGTCGTGCTCCATCAACGCGTAAAGCACGCCGAGCACGGCCGAGATCGTGCCGACGGTCAGCAGCGTCACGCCCCACCAGAGCGGCGGCGCGCCAAGGAAGTCGAAGCACACGCGCGTCAGGCCGTAGATGCCGGTCTTGATGAGCACGCCGGACATGAAGGCCGACACGTTGCTGGGCGCGACCGGGTGCGCCGCCGGCAGCCAGATGTGGAGCGGCACGATGCCCGCCTTGATGCCGAAGCCCAGCAGGAACAACAGGAACGCCGCGTCGCGTTTGCCG
The DNA here is from genome assembly GCA_016219905.1 of Verrucomicrobiota bacterium. GTDB lineage: Bacteria > Verrucomicrobiota > Verrucomicrobiia > CAIQCK01 > CAIQCK01 > JACRKA01. Next base: position 1,609 of record JACRKA010000079.1, on the reverse strand, counting down.
GGTGCCATCTCCGCGCCGAGGTTGTGCAGGCTGGCGAAGCTGTAATCGCCCGACGCCTGGAACAGCAGCAGGAAGCCGAGGATGACGCACCCGGCGTCAATGTGCGACATGATGAAGTAGAGCACGCCGGCCTTGCGCGTCTCCACGATCTCGTGCTCGAAACTCACCAGACAGTAGGCGGTGAGCGCCATGATCTCCCACGCGATGAGGAACAGCCAGATGTTGTCCGCCACCACAGTCAGGGTGGTGGCCAGCACCAGCGCGTTGTAGAACGCGCCGAGCACGCCGACGTTCTTGCGGCCGAAGAACCCCTTCGCGTAACCCAGCGAGTAGGCCGAGATGGCCAGTCCCAGCAGCGAGACGAGCATCAGGAAGAACGCGCTGAGCGCGTCGAGCCGGACAGAGAAGTGGATGTAGGGGATGAGCGGCGGGAACAACTCAAACTGGGGCGGGGCCACGCCCGCGCCGCCGGCCAGGAAGAACAGCGCACCCAACAGGCCGCTCAGCCCGGACAGCGTCGCCGCGCCGAATGCAAACCCGGCGGCCAGTCTCTCGCGCCGCATGAACAGCAGGCTGCCCACGGCGCCGATGAGGTAGCCGCAGAGCGAAATGACGAGCAACGTCGCCGGCATGGGGAGGGACATTATTTGTTCTCCTGCGGCGGCGCGCCGGGGCCGGGCCGGCAGATGGCCAATTCGACGCGGTTGAGAGTCTCGAAAATCTCCTCGCGCGATCCCTGCCGGAGCAGCACCGCCTTGAAGTCGGGATCGCGCAACAGGAACGCCAGCCGCGACAGCAGGTGCAGGTGCGCGCGCACCGTCGGGCTGATGAGCGAGAACAGCGTGTGGACCGGCTGGCCATCGAGCGCGCCGAACTCGACCGGCTTTTCGAGAAAGCAGAGGCCGAGCGTTGGCCGCTCCACGTGGAGCACGATCGGGTTGCGGACGTGCGGGATGGCGATGCCGTCGCCAACGCCGGTCGAATCGAGCGCCTCGCGCGCGAGCATCAACTGGAAGACGAAATCGCGGTCCACCTCGTGCGGCAGCGACGTGGCCTGGATGATCGCCCGCAGCACCGACTCGCGGTCGCTGCCGCCGACGCGGTAGTGGACGCCACCGGCCTGCAACGCATCGGCCAGCCGCGGCAACGGGGCGGCCTGGCTCTCCTTCTCGGCGAACATCTCCGGCGAGAAGTTGATCTTCCGGGAAGTGGCCCATTCCAGCAACTCGGCCCGGTTGAACCGATACTGGTGGTTGACGCGATAGGCCGGCAACGTGCCGTCATCTATCCAACGATAGATGCTCTTCTCGGACACGTTGAGAATCCGTGCCGCGTCGCGAACATTCAGTTGCATAAAATCAAATACTCCTGCCCACCGCTTCCGCGGCTTGGACAAGAGCGGACACAGTTAGACATAACAGGCCGTTTTGTCAATGGAAAAGCCGATTTGTAGCCAAACCATGCAAACTGAAGTGACTCAGCCGGAACGATTCAGTTGCAACGGGGAGCGCACGCGCCTCGCGTGCGGTGTTCGGCGCCCTCGCCGAACACTTTCTGGTTCCTGCGGCGGCGAACCTAACGGTGTGGCTTGCAACAACAGCAGGCCATC
>JACRKA010000072.1 GCA_016219905.1 Verrucomicrobiota bacterium | reverse complement strand
AGCCGGGCGAGTGGCAGAGCTTCGACATCACGTTCACCGCGCCGGAGTTTGACGGCGACAAGCTGGTCCACGCCGCGCGTCATCACGTCGAGCGCCGCGCCGCGGTCGGCTTTGGCGCGCAAGGCTGCGAGACTGCCGCCACCGGCTTCGGCGACTTCGGCAGCGGAGATATCCTCACGCGGAGCGTGAGGACTACTTTCGGCGACGCCGGCGTTCATCGTCAGCGCGCGATGACCACGAGCGACGATCAGGTCGCGGACGCAGGCATATTCCGCGCCTTTGGTGTCGAGCGTGCCGATGAGGAGGATCGTCTTGGCCATGCGGGAAGCTCAGAGTGGTCGGAGCCAGATGTTGCGGAAGCGGACGGGGCAATGGTGGCCGGAAAGGCGCAGCGGGCCTTTGCTGATCTTCTGTTTGTATTGCGCCACGATGCGGTGGCCGGTCTCGCCGTGGATTTCCTCGTTCACGTGAACCAGCACGCCGTTGTGGAAGAGCGTCACGCGCGCGGCGTGGACCAGCTTGTCGCCGTCAAACTCCGGCGCGGTGAACGTGATGTCGAAGCTCTGCCACTCGCCCGGCTTGCGGCAGGCGTTCACCAGCGGCGGCTTCTGGCCATAGATGGCAGCGGCCTGGCCGTCGGGATAGAGCTTCTCGTTGTAGGAATCGAAGATCTGGATTTCATAGAGGCCCATCAACATGACGCCGTTGTTGCCGCGGTTAAACCACGGGCCTTCAAAGTTGGCGGGGCACATCCACTCAACGTGAATCTGGCAACTGCCGAATTCCTCTTTCGTCGTGAGGCTGCCCGTGACCGCCTCGATGCAGCCGTCCACGACCTTCCAGGTGTTGGTCTGCCACTGCAAGAGGTCCTTGCCGTTGAAGAGCACGATGGCGTCCGAGGGCGGCACGGCGGGCGCAGGCGCGGGGCCGGGATCAATCCGCTTCGGCGCGGGCCGGTCAGGATCATGCACGAGCCAGCCATACCACGGCAGCTTGGGCGTGTCCTTGTAACCGCAAACGCCCGAGCCGTCCTTGGCGTGAGCCAGTTCGGCGGCGGGCGAACTCGAACTGAACGCGAGAAGGACAGGGCCGAGGGCGAGCACCAGGATGAAGGAGGAGAGTTGCTTCATAGGTGAGCGGGATACTACGGCGTCGCTCACGCACCGACAAGCGCCGGATTGGGCCGCGAAGCGGCGCTTGCGGACAAGAGCCGCGTGCGCTACATGCTCGATGTGACCTGGCGTTCGCAATGGCTGGTTTCCGCAACCGGGCTTCTGTTCGTGGCCGCGCTGCTGACTGCCGCTGCAGAAGAACCGCCGCCATTGCGGCTCGCGCAGACCATCGCGCTGCCGCATGTCGAAGGCCGCATTGATCACTTGGCCGTGGATGTGGCGCGTCAACGGCTCTTCGTCGCCGCGCTCGGCAATAACACCGTGGAGGTTGTGGACCTCGCCAGCGGCGCCGTCGCAAAGAGCGTCGGCGGCTTTCGCGAGCCGCAAGGCATCGCCTGCGCGCCGGAGCTGGACAAGCTGTTCGTCGCGAGCGGTGGCGATGGCCTGTGCAAAATCCTCGACAGCCAGTCGCTTCAGGTGATCAAGACCATCCAACTCGGCGACGATGCGGACAACGTCCGCTACGACGACAAGGCGCGGCGCGTTTACGTCGGCGACACCGGCCTCGCGATACTCGACGCGGCCAGCGACAAACACGTCGCCGACATCAAGCTGGCGGCGCACCCGGAGTCGTTCCAGTTGGAGCGCAACGGGCCGAGGATTTTCGTGAACGTCCCAAAGGCCGGCTGCGTCGCGGTGGTGGATCGCGAGAAGCGCGCTGTCGTCGCGACGTGGCCGCTGCGCGACGCGGCTGCGAACTTTCCGATGGCGCTGGACGAAGCGAATCACCGGTTGTTCATCGGCTGCCGCAAACCGCCGAAGCTGCTCGTGCTGGATGCGGAGAGCGGCAAGAGCGTCGCCGCGCTGCCGATTGACGGCGACACCGACGATTTGTTTTGCGACGCCGCGCGACGACGGCTCTACGTGATCTGTGGCGCGGGATTCATTGACGTGTTCCAGCAGACGGACGCCGACCACTACACGCTCGCCGAAAAGATTCCAACCGCCACCGGCGCGCGCACCGGCCTGTTCGTGCCGGCTCTGAACCGGCTCTATGTCGCCGTCCCGCATCGCGGCGAGCGGCAGGCAGCAATCCTTGTTTATGAAGTGCCGCCCGGCCCGGCATCGCGCTAGAACCTGACTTCTGGCACGTTGAACAGCCTGTGATAGAAGCTGCGGAGGAGTTCGTTGGCTTTCGCGTTGTCCTTGAAATGCCCGTTCGCGCGACGACAAGCGCAGGGTGGGCCGTATCATCTGCCGGCGGGCAACCGCAAAAGCTGCCAGATGCGCGTGAACATTTCGGGCGGGAAGCCCATCGCGCGTTTGAGCAGGTGGTCGCGCTCGATCGGGTTCGGCTCGCGTTCCAGGCGTCGGAACGTTTCCCAATCCACCAGCCCCCGCATCCATGCCCAGTGGCCCATCACCGGCACGGGATAATCGCTGCCGTGCAGCAACCGATGCACGAGCGGCTCTTGAAGGCAGGCGCGAAAATGTCTGCTGCGAAACGGGATGTTCAGCGCGCTGATGTCGCCGTAGAGCCGCGGGTGGCGCCGCGTCATCCCGGCGAACACATCGAAGTAGTCGCGGTCGAACACGCCGCCTTTGCCGGCGACGTGCGCAGCGATGACCGTGACGCCGCATTGCAGCGGCCACTCCAGCACGCGCGGGTCGGCCCATTCCGGCCGCAGGATCGGCACCGTGTGTTCGCCACCGGTGTGCGCCAGCAACGGCAGGCCCGCCTCCGCCATGCGCTCCCAGAATCGCGTGAACCGCCGGTCGCCGCAGTCAATGTTCTGCGAGTTCGGCAGCAACTTCATCATCACCGCCCCCGCCGTCAGACATCGCTCCAGTTCCTCCATCGCGTCCGGCCGCGCCGGGTGGATCGAGACCGCCGGCAGGAACCCCGGATGCTGCCGGGCGAGCGCGAGCACGTAATCGTTCGGCACGAACAACGAGCCGGAGTCTTCCATGAGCCGCCCCTGCGCATCGTAAGCCCGCTCATGTGGCAGGATGACGAATGCGCCAAGGGACGAGGTGCGGCGCAGCCGGAGCAACAACTCGACGTAGAGCCGGTCAAGATCTGCGCGCAGCGCGTTCTGCGGCAAGCCGGCATGATGGAGCATGAACGCCGCCAGCGCGCGGTGGAGTCCCGTCGGCCGCACCCAACAGCCGCTGCCGCTGGAGCCGTTGCCGACGATGTGGACGTGCATGTCCACGGGTTTCAATGGCGGATTCCCGGTGACGTTCACGCTACTTCGGGCGCGGTGAACGTCGGAATATCACGTGCGATCTGCGACCATCGCCGCGGCTACGCCTTCACTTCCGGCACGTCGAACGGCTTGCGGTAGAAACCGCGGACGAGTTCGTTGGCCTTCGCGTTGTCCTTGAAACGCTCTTTCGCCGCGTCCCATTCCAGCCACGGACCAAGGAGCGACTCGCCGGGTTCGATGTCGTGGGCTTTGAGGTGGGCGAGGTAACGGTCGAGCGTTTCCTGGAACAGCGGCAACTCGCCGATCTGCGCGCGCATCTCGGCGGCGCCCGCCTTTCGGCCAAGGCGGTAGGAGACATTGCCGGCGTGGCAGATGCTGGTGGAGATGTGGCCCTCCAGCACGTCGGCGTGGAGGTCGGCGCGTTTGCCGCTGCGCATCGCCTGGATGAAGTTCTCGAAGTGCCGTTCGCCGCCGGTGAATTTCTTGATCGGCTTGCCGTCGTTGTCGAACACCGCGCCGGCGTGCATCAACACATGGCCGCCTTCGCACTGCACGAGCGTGTCGGTCTTGACGCCGCGGTAGTTCGGCGCGTCCTTCGCGTCCTT
>JACRKA010000078.1 GCA_016219905.1 Verrucomicrobiota bacterium | reverse complement strand
GTGATGTTACCGGAGGGCGGATTTGGAGTTGTCTTTGATGAACCTGCCGACCAAGCCCGATTACGACGATGGGCTGAGGATGAGTTCACAGCGGAGGATGAAGTGCTTGCGGAACGATGGAGATCCGCCAGTGCAAAACTGAATCTTGATGCCAGTGTTACAGAGGCCAGACGCTCAATCAAGGGGTTGCCCAAACCAACGACCCTTAGTGAAGTCAGCGCACAGGTGGATCGCTATTTGGAGACAGGACGACAGTATCATTTTGTGTGCGAGGCAATGGAGAGATTGGGATTCGGCCGCTCCACTCGTGACAAAGCGATGCTGCGATGGCGAATACAAAACCATTCTTCATTTCGAAGGTTTGCGCCCTACACTTTCATCGTTTACCGAACAATTATGATTTACGCAGCAGGCCTAGTTCTCGGCCTTATCGGCACTAGGTCAACAAACTGCCTCGACCTGGAATACCTGTTCTATCTGCCGTTTTCCAAAGTCTTCTGTTCCGGCGATCAATTCCTCGTCGAGATGGCTCCTGTTCTTCTCGAACCGGATCAATTGTTCATCGGCCGAGAGATGCTCAGATTTGATATGAAGGCGATTTCCAATGTCCGAAAGGCCGAGACGGAAGTTCAGCGAGAAGCGGTTATTTCCGGATTCTCATCAGGCCCAAATAGGCCGTTTAGTCATGCGCTTTGGAATCTCATACCGAGACCTTGGGAACAGAAAGAGCGCGATTTGGAATTCACTGAGGAAGGTGAAAAGTGGCTGCAGAATCAGATCAAACAATGGACTTCAACGATTGAAAAAGCCTCGGAAGGTTGAATGTCGGTAATGCCATGCATAACTTCATTTGCCAAAACCGCCCGCGCGTTGCCGATCTGGCCGTTGCATGACCCGCTTCGGGGTGCGTGGCGGCAGCACAACCGGCTCGCGCTCATCGCGCCGACGGGGTTGGCAAGACCACGCAAGTGTGCCAGATGTTGCTGGAGGATGCAGAGTGGGGCAAGCCTCCGGCTTGCCGTATCAGTGAATCGCAAGCTGGAAGCTTGCGCCACACCAAGCAGATCATCGTGCTGCAACCGCGCCGCGTCGCCGCGCTGAAGGGGCGGGAGTAGTCGGGTATTCCCCCGGCTCCGATTCCCGTTCCAATTTCCGCCTTGCGTTCGCGATGATGCAGGCGCAGTGTCCGGCCGAACGCTGGTTTTATCGGAGGGTTCATGCCATGAAACAGTCCGTTCGCCTGCTGGTTGTGATGATCCTGTGGTGCGCAGTCTTCACGCGCACCGACGCTGCCACCGACCCCCTGACGCAACAGCTTGGCGTCACTCGTGGCATCGCCGTGGTGCTCGGTGACGTGGATCTCGCGCTGAAGCTCGCAAAAGACACCGAGCTGTTGGTTTACACGCAGTTGCCCGATGAGGCCGATGTCGCGCGCGCGCGGCGCGCGGCGGATGTGGCGGGCTTGCTCGGCACGCGCGTGTTTGTCGAGGACGGGCCGCTGGCAAAACTCAATCTCGCCAACAATGTCGCCGATGCGCTCGTGGCCATCGGCGATGCCGCCGGGATGCCGGAGGCCGAGGCGCTGCGCGTGGTGCGGCCGCGGGGCAAGGTGTTGCTTGGCAAGAAGGAACAGGTGAAACCGGCGCTGGCGGGCGCGGACGACTGGAGCCATCCCTATCACGGGCCGGACAACAATCCGCTCTCCCGCGACCAGGTCGCGCGCGGGCCTTACCTGACGCAGTTCCTGGCCGACCCGCGCTACGCGCCGCTGCCACAGGTCGCGATCGCCTCGGCCGGGCGCGTGTTCAAGGCGTTCGGCCACATCGCGTTCAAGACGCGCGAGGAGCCGTGGCTCGACACGCTCGCGGCGTTCAACGGCTACAACGGCACGCTGCTGTGGCGGCGCGAGATCCCGCCGGCGCTGATGGTGCATCGCAGCACGTTCATCGCGACGCCGACGAAGCTTTATTTCGGCGACGACAAGTCGTGCAAGGTCTTCGATGCCGCCACGGGCAAGCCGCTCGACGAGATCATCGCCGTCGAGGACGGATCGGGCGGCACGTTCTGGAAATGGATGGCGCTGGAGGACGGCGTGCTTTACGCGCTGGTCGGTGAGGCGGAGTTGCGCGACCCGGTCATCCGGGCCAAGCGCGAGACGCACGGCTGGCCGTGGAACCCGCTCTCGCCGGGCTACAACACGCCGGAGAACGTCTGGGGTTACGGGCGCACGCTGCTGGCGATTGACCCGGCGACGAAGAAGGTGTTGTGGAAGCGCCGCGAGGCCGAGCCGATTGACGGCCGCGCGCTCTGCATGAAGAACGGCCGCATCTTCGCGCTCAGTTTCGGTTCATCGCTGACGTGCCTGGACGCGAAGACCGGCCGGCAGGTCTGGCGCAAGACGAAGGAGAATGCCACCGACCTGTTCGACGCGATCGGGCCGTTCTCGAAGCGGCAGGACTGGCGCACGAACTGGCGCACGACCGCCTATATGCGGTGCAGCGACAAGGCGCTCTACTTTGCCGGGCCGCAGATCGGCAAGCTGCTCGCCGTCTCCGCCGAGGACGGCCACTTCCTCTGGCAGCATCCCTACGACAACTATCAGGTCATCCTTGCCGACGACGGTGTCTATGGCATGGGCGGCCAGCAGGACAACGAGCCGGCCCGCAAGCTCGACCCGCTCACGGGCAAGGTGCTTGCCGAGTTCAACGTGGGCCGCCGCGCCTGCACGCGCGTGACCGGCTCGCTGGACGCGCTTTTCTGCCGCGCGGGCGAAGGCTCGACGCGGCTCGACCGGGCCACCGGCCGGCCCGACCTGCTTTCGCCGATGCGCCCGAACTGCCACGACGGCGTGACCATCGCCAACGGCCTGCTTTACTGGTGGCCGTCCACGTGCGACTGCAACCTCACGCTCTACGGCATCACCTGCCTCGGCCCGGCGGGCGGCTTCAACTTCAGCCCGCGCGCCGTCGAGTCGGAACGGCTGGAGAAGGCGCCGAGGGACAACGATCCCATCGCGCCGCTGGCCGAGTCGCCCGGCGACTGGCCGATGTTTCGCGCGAACCATTCCGCCACGGTGACGACCACGGCGCGGATTCCGGTGCAGCCGTGCAACATGTGGGAAGTGCCGCCCACCGCCGCGTTCACGCCGACCGCGCCGACGGCTGTCGGCAATTTCGTGTTCATCGGCGGCTCCGATGGCAGCGTGCGCACGATCAACGCCAAGACCGGCGACCTTGTCTGGAAAGCCTATACCGGCGGCGCCGTGCTCTATCCGCCGGCCATCTCGCAGGGACGCGCGTTCGTCGGCTCCGGCGACGGTCATGTCTATTGCTTCGAGGCGAAAACGGGCCGCTTGCTGTGGCGGTTCCGCGCCGCGCCGGTCGAGCGACGCATCCCGGTCTATGGCACGCTGCAATCCACCTGGCCCGTCGCCAGCGGCGTGCTCGTTGAAGGCGGCGTCGCCTACGTCGCGGCCGGCATCGTCAACTTCGACGGCACGCACGTCTATGCGCTCGACGCCGCCACCGGCCGCATCAAGTGGCAGAACAGCGCCTCCGGCCATCTCGACGCCGACGCGCGCACCGGCGTCAGCGTGCAGGGCCATATGTTGATCGCCGGCGGCAAACTCCACCTTGCCGGCGGCAACGCGGTCTCGCCAGCCCTCTACGATCTCGCCGACGGCCGCTGTCTCAACGACCCGGCCATCCTGCGCACGCCCTCGCGCAACAACGTCCTCGGCTCCGTCAACCCGCGCGGCAGCGAACTCTATCGCATCGGCGGCCGCGTGATGGCCGCCGGCCGGCCGCTCTACGCGCATCCGCAATGGCCCGTGTTCGACCCGAGTGTCGTCAACAAGACGCTGCTCGCGCCAACGGGCGACCGCGCCGTCGCGTGGGTCAACAGCACGCGCCTGATGTGCTTCCGGCGCGACGAGATGCCGGCGCTGGAGAACAAGTTCCTCGCCGACTGGGGCAAGCCGCGCGTGCAGGGCCTCGCCGCGGCGTGGGATATCGAGTGCAAGGACGCGCTCGCCATCGCGGTCGGCCCGAACGCCGTCGTCGTCGCGAAACCGGCGGAAGTGACGGCTTACAGTCTCGCCGACGGCAAAGTGCTCTGGACCGAGGCGCTGCCAGCGCCACCGGTGCCGTGGGGCCTGGCCGTCACCCAAGCGGGCCGGATCATCGTTGCGCTCACCAGCGGCAAGGTGATATGCATCTCCCCATTCCCGCTATGAAAACACTGCCCCTCATCGCCCTCGCCACCCTCGCAGCTTTCGCGTTCTCGATCTCTCCGGCGGACGCTGCCGACGCGAAAGGCAGGATCCGCCACGTCGTCTGCTTCAAGTTCAAGGACGGCACGACGCCGGAGCAGATCAAGAAGGTCGAGCAGGATTTCGCCGCGCTGAAGGGCAAGATCAAGCAGATCGCTGCATACGAGTGGGGCACCAACGTCAGCCCGGAGAAGCACGACAAAGGTTTCACCCACTGCTTCTTCCTGACCTTCAACAGCGCGAAGGACCGCGACGCCTACCTGCCGCATCCCGACCACAAGGCGTTCGCCGGTTCGCTCGGCGGCATCATCGCAGACGTCTTCGTCGTGGACTACGTGGTGCAGAAGTAGCCCGGCAATTCCCGGCGCGCTGTGCGGCCGCGACCCAACACAGGCGCCGATGTAGGAATGACTAGGGCCGGCCTCTGCGGGGCTTGCTCCTCACGGCTTCCTCTTGCCTCTTTCGTTCCCGAATGGATGTCAATTGCATCGCGGCTACTTTGTCCTGCAATCGCCCCATCGCGTTCTTGGCCTTGATCAATGCGTCAATACCCAAAACCCGGCAGCGCCCGGTTGGCAGTCCAAGCTCGACGCTCTGGTCTTGCACCGCGTCGAAATCTCCTACGGCCAGGACGGAACTGAGGCAGTCTAGCTGTCCCCAATCCGTGTCCAGATAGAGGTTCTTCAAGTCCGGCCTCCAATCGCGCGCAAGATCGAACGGCCTGCGATGTGTCGTCATGCGATGCACGGGGTGGAGATCAGCCAATGCCTTCTCAAGCATGGCAAGGTTCTCAGGCGTAAACCGGCAGCAGATATCAATGTCCTGGGTCAGCAGCGTCACACCGTGGGCCACAGCCGCATAGCCGCCGACCACGACGAACTCCACTTGCCGCTGGATCAACAGCTCCAGCAATGACTCAAGCTTTCGCACGATGCTTCTCCATCGCCTCGCGCAAGGCGAGTGCCGCCGCCAAGGCGCGGTCGTGCGCCCGCAGCCGCTCCGCCGGCGTTTTCCGCAGCGCGCTCTCGACCAATGACATGTCTATGCCGGCGGCCTCGGCGGCCCTCCATGCGCGCCCGTGACTTGCCCTGGCCGTCGGCTTCTTGCTCATGATGTCACGCCTCCGATTCGACGCATCCAGTCAGCCACCCGTCGCTTCACCGCATCGTCCATCGCTATGATCGGCGGCCAGGGGCGCGTGTCGCGCTCGCCGGGCAGCTTGTGCGTCGCGTCTATGCCCATCTTCGAGCCGAGGCCGAGCGCGGGCGTGGCGTGGTCGAGCACGTCGGCGGGGCCTTTGGTGAGAAGGATGTCGCGCGCCGGGTCCACGTTGGCGCACGCGCGGAACGCCACCTCGCTCATGTCGCGGACGTTCACGTCGGCGTCCACCATGATGAAACACTTGGTGAACATCATCTGGCCCATGCCCCAGAGGCCGTGCATCAGCTTCATCGCGTGATACGGGAAGCTTTTCTTGAACGAGACGATCACCAGGTTGTGGAAGACACCCTCCGGCGGCAGGTAGATGTCCACCAACTCCGGGAAGGTCATCTTCATCACCGGCAGGAACAGCCGCACGCTCGCGTCGCCGAGATAAAAATCCTCCATCGGCGGCCGGCCGACGATGGTGCTCGGATAAATCGCGTCGCGGCGGTGCGTGATCGCCGTGACGTGAAACTTCGGATACGGCTCCGGCATCGTGTAGTAGCCGGTGTGGTCGCCGAACGGGCCTTCCATGCCCAACGGCTCCTTCGGGTCCACGTAGCCTTCGAGGACGAAGTCGCAGTCCGCCGGCACTTCCAGCGGGATCGTCTCGCACTTCACCATTTCGACGGACTTCTGCCGCAGATAACCCGCGAGCATCATCTCGTCCACGCCGTCGGGCAGCGGGGCCGTGGCGCAGAACGTATAGACCGGGTCGCCGCCCAGACACACCGCCACCGGCATCCGCTGGCCCGTCTCGATGTAACTCCGCCCGTGGCGCGCGGCGACCTTGTGCATCTGCCAGTGCATGAACGTCGTGGCCCGGTCAATCACCTGCATCCGATACATCCCGACGTTGCGCGCGCCGGTGTCGGGGTCTTGAGTGAACACCATCGGCAGCGTGATGAACCGTCCCGCGTCCTGCGGCCAGCATTTCTGGATGGGCAGCCGCGCGAGATCAACCTCCCCTTCTTTGTAAATGACTTCCTTGCACGGCCCGCTGCCGACGCTCTTCGGCTTCGCGTGGCGCAACTCCAGCGCCGTGCCGAGCAATTTGATCGCCTCGCCGAAACTGGTCGGGGGTTTCGATTTCAGCAATGATTCCAGATCGCCAGCGCACTCGCCCACCGTGCGGCCGAGCGCGAGCGACATCCGCTTCTCCGAGCCGAACGCGTTGATTGCCAGCGGGAACTTGGAGCCTCTTGGCTTCTCGAACAGCAGCGCCTTGCCGCCGCCGGGCGATTTCATCTGCCGGTCGGCGAACTCCGTGATCTCCAGCACCGGATCCGCTTCGAAAGGCACGCGCACCAACTCGCCCTCGCGGTCGAGGCGCTCGACGAACTCGCGTAGTGAGGAATAAGCCATAGGCTGCTTAGAAATCCGAAATCCGAAGCTCGAAATTCGAAACAAGCCCGAAACTCGAAATCCGAAATCCTCCAAGCCGGATTCTCGACGCGCCCCATCCTATCCTGCGTTCAGATGCTTTCGTCATTCGGATTTGTTTCAGATTTCGGATTTCGAGTTTCGGATTTTCCTTACGCCAGCGGCGCGGCACGCCGGATGATATGCAGGATGTTGCCTTCCGGGTCGCGGAAGAAGACCACCTTGGTGCCACCCGCGCCTTCCTTGGGCGGCTCGATGAAGTTGACGCCCTTCGCTCGCAGCATGGCATACGCTTTGTCGAAATCGTCCACGCGAATGGCGATGTGGCGCACGCCGGGATCGCCCAGCGCCGGCGGCCTGCCGGCCACGTCGGTCGCCGAGATGGGGATGATTTCGATCATGCTGCCGTCCTCCGTCGCGACGAAGTAAGTCGGCGGGGATTTCTGGTTGTCGTAAACCACGCGCCAACCCAGCGTGTTCTGATACCAGCGGGCCAGCGATACGCTGTCTCGCGCGAGGATGCCGACGTGCTCGATGCCTTTGAACATGGTGGACCGTGACTCGTGATTGGTGACGGCGGACTATAGCGCGTCAGTTCGGCAAACCGCCAGCGTTTTGGCGGGAATGCCTCAGTGGGGCAGGATGGGGTCGAGGGCCTGCAACACGCGGCGGAAGAGCGAGCGGGCGCGACGCGGCTTCCGGGCCAACCGGTCGCCGTTGCGGACGGCACGCAGCTTCAACGGCGCGGGAATCTTCACCGCTGCTGTTCGCTTGATGAGGACCGGGATTTGCATGGCCGCTTCTTTGACTGAAAACCGCGCCTTCTCTTCGATGCCGCCGGCTACAGCTTCGGGTTGTCCATGAAGGCGTAGCAGAAGATGTGCGTGATGATGAAAAAGCAGTCCTCCAGCCGGCCGTAGTGGACGCTGGGGATCGGGATGAACAGTTCGCTGGCCGCGCGCAACGGCGTGGCGGCGTCCTTGCCCAGGCCGATGGTGCGCAAGCCGTTGTCGCGCGCCCACTGCTGGGCGAGCACGACGTTCTTGCTGGTGCCGGAGCAGCTCATGCCGATGAGCAAGTCGCCGCGCTCGGCGAAGTTCTTCAGTTGCTCGACGAAGATGACGTCGTAGCTGATGTCGTTGGCCAGCGCGGTGATCCACGGGATCTGGTCGGTGAGCGTGATGATCTTGAACCGCTTCGGGCGGTCGAGCGAAGCGCCTTTGCCGATGTCCACGACCATCTGGCTGGCGATGGCCGCCGAGCCGCCGTTGCCGATGACATAGACGCGCCGGTCGCGGTCGCGCGCCTCGCGCAGCATGTCCACGCCGCGCTGGATGAGGGCCGGGTCGAGTTTGCCAACGAGGTCGCGGAGGTCGGAGAGATAGGCGGCCGGGTAATTCGTTGCCATGGGGGTGTGCGCTTGCCGGCTGGAGGTCAGGTGCTCCGGCGGTGGAGATGGACGCCCACGTAGGCGGTGTCGGGCAGGATGAACTTGCGGATTTCGACGCCCACGGCGTTCAAGCGGTAATTGGACTGGATGGTCTGGATGATGTCGCCGGCCATCGCCTCGATGAGCCGCCAGCTTTTCTCCAACGCGAGCTGTTTGACCTTCTCGCACACGCGCTGGTAGTCCACCGTGTGGACAAGCTGGTCGGTCCGGGCCGCCATGCTGAGGTCGCGGACCAGCTCCAGCGTGACGAGCGTCTTTTGGCGATGGATACGCTCGTCGTTGGTGAGGCCGACGTGGCACCACACCTCGAGGTCCTTGATGACGATGACGTCCTCGTAAACCTCAACGGGCGCGGAGCCGGGTCTAATTTCGCGTGAGACGAGCATGTTCTTCGAGCAATAATCGTGTCGGGCGGTTCAGCGGCAGCTTTAGTGCATCCGACGGCGAAAGCCAACGAAAATCTTCCAACTCCTCGTTCAGCCGCACCTCGCCGCCATCGGTCTGGCAGGCGAAGTTCAGCAGCAGAAAATGCTCCTTCCGGTAAAACTCCGGCGACTCGATGCAATCCTGCGCCATCACGAACCGTATGTCGCGCACATCGAGATTCGTCTCCTCCTTGATCTCGCGGGCCAGCGCCGCCTCCATCGCCTCGCCGTAATGGACCTTGCCGCCGGGGATGCCCCACGACCGGTTCCACTTCGGCGTCCGCACCATCAGGCACTCGCCGCGCGGGTTGAAGATCAGCGCGCCCACCGTCACGATCGGCATCCGCCGCTCCGCCGCGCCCGCAATCGGCGCAGCCGGGCCGAGCGCGCGCTCGAACAACTGCCGCAGCTCGCCCAGATGCTCCACAATCACGTCCGGCTTGGCGGGCCGCAGCTTCTCCAGCGCATCGAACCCCGTGAGCACCGCGCACGATTTCACCCCGCCGTGGCGCGCCGTCTCCACATCATGCACCATGTCGCCGACGTAAAGCGTCCGCGCCGGGTCGAGATGGTTGTTCTGGAGGATGCGATGGATCTCCACCGTCTTGTCCATCACGCCCACGTAAGCGCCTTCGTAGAAGTGGTTGATGCCGACCCGCGCGCAAAGCCGCTCGAACACCACCGGATCCATCGTCGAGAGCACGAACATCCGCAGCCCGCACTGGCGGGCGAAATCAAGGAACTCCCGCGCGTGCGGCAGCAGGCCGACGTTGTCCTGGATGGCGTTGAACCGCTCGAAATAAAAGGCGTCAATCTCCTCCAGCGACTGCGTCGGCAGATAGCGCCGGTAGAACGGCATGAACGGCAGGCAGAACTCCTCGCGGAACCTTTCCTTTGAGATCGGCGCGGCGCCGAACTTCTGAAAGCAGTAGTTCGTCGCCTCCCAGACCATGCCCAGGTCGTCCACAATCGTCCCCGACCAGTCGAGGATGAGGGCTTGGATGTTCTTCAGGTCAACCATGTGGCGAGGACGATAGTCGCTGAAACGTGAAACGTAAAACGTGAAACGTGATTCCCCGTCATTGCTCACGTTTCACGTTTCACGCGATCATCACCGGTGTCCCCTGCTCCACCTGCTCGAACAGCGCCGCCACGTCGGCGTTGCGCATCCGGACGCAGCCGTGGCTGTCAGGCGTGCCGATGCGGTCTTCGTGGACGGTGCCGTGGATGTAGATGTAACGGTCGTGGCTGTCCACGTCGCCGCCGCGGTTCAGCCCCGGTTCAGAGCCGTCCAGCCAGAGGATGCGGGACATGATGAGGTCAGTGGAAGGACGGAGGTCGGAGGTCGGAGGACGGGGGACGGGCTTGCGGCCTTTGAAGACGGTGTCGAGGGGCAAGTCCGCGCCGATTTTTTCGGCGATGCGGTGGAGGCCGAGCGGGGTCTTGAAGCTGTCGCGCAGGCTGCCGACGCCGAACCGGGAGGTGGAGACGGGCCATTCCGCCGCGAGCGCGCCGGCGCGGAAGAGGGCGAGCCGCTGGCGCTCGATGCTGACGACCAGCGCGAGCGGAGGCGCGGCGGCGGAGCCGAGACGGCGGCAGAGTTCGGTGAAAAGCTGTTGCACGGAAAACCGCGGCGACTATACTGCGCGGCTCCCGATTTGGGAAAGTTGAATCCTGTCGGGCTGTAGCGGCGCTCTCTGAGCGCCGACTCCAACGCAAGGAGCGGCGGTTTCAAACCGCCGGTCCCAGTTAGGCGGTCGGAGAACGCCGCTACAGGTTGGGAATT
>JACRKA010000083.1 GCA_016219905.1 Verrucomicrobiota bacterium | reverse complement strand
CGCAGTTCTTTGACGCAGTTTATACTGCCGCGAGTTGGTGCGTTCCGCGGATGCGGGACGTTTACGGGAAGCCGGTGTGAATCCGGCACGGTCGCGCCACTGTGACTGGCTACGAGACCTCAAGACGCCACTGGTCGTCGCAAGACGGCTGGGAAGGCGAGGTCAAGGCTGATGCCAGAAGTCAGGAGACCGGCCAACACGCGCTCATCTGCTGCGACTCGAAGGAGTCGCGGCCGACATACTTCTTCGCAAGAAGGAAGGATGAGGGAGCGGCGGGCGGACGCAGAACGTGAAACGTAAAACGTGAAGCGTGAAGCAGCCGACCGGCCCGGGTCTTCGACAAGCCTTCAGTCTTTCCGATGCGGAGATTGAAGGCTTTTTGTTTGCTGTGTTCTCCCCGCCTTCGTCTCCGCCGGATGGCTGGCCCCTCGCAATCGCCAGAGGAATCAGTCCATGCAGAAATCCGCCGTTATCGCCCTCGCGAGCTGCGCCGTGTGCGCCGCCGCGTTCGCCCAACAGCCGTCCCCCACCCCCGTCGCGACCATCACCAACAAGATGCCGGAGATGGTTGTCACCGCCGCGCGCCTGCCGGGGCAGGAACAGCCGATCACCAAGCTCCCCGCCAACGCCAGCGTCATCACGACCGAGCAGATCGAACGCTCGCCCGCCGTCAGCGTGCCGGAGATGCTCCAGATGCAGCCGGGCTTGCAGAGCATTGACACGACCGGTTTCGGCCTGTTCTCGACGCCCAACATGCGCGGCTTCGGCGAGCGCTCCGGCGTGCTGGTGCTGGTGGACGGCGTGCGCGTGAACGATCCCGGCAACAGCACCGCCAACGCGCTCTGGCCTTCCATCCCGCCGCAGGACATTGAGCGCATCGAGATCATCCGCGGCGGCGGCTCGCACGTCTATGGCGAAGGCGCCATCGGCGGTGTCATTAATATCATCACCAAGAAAGGCACCAAGGAACCCTCCGGCGAGGCCGAGCTTTCAGCGGGCAACTACGGCTACTGGCGCGGCCACGCGGGCGGCGGCGGCTCGTTCGGTCCCGGCCGCGCCTACGGTTCGGCGACCTACGAGGAGGGCGACGGCCACCGCGACGGCATGGCGTTCTACAAGGAGAATGCGCGCGCGAGCGTCGGCGTCACGACGGCCTGGGGCGACCTCGATGCGGGCGTCTATTTCCACAAGGACCGCATGCGCAACCCCGGCGCGCAGACCTATCAGCAGTTCCACGACAACCCGGAACAGGTCGGCAGCAGCGGCGCGGTCATGTTCGAGAACGAGATCACGCGCCTGACCTTCGACTGGAGCAAGACGTTCGACTCCGGCTTCTCGTTCCATGTGAAGCCCTACGTCCAGAACTTCTTCGAGAAACTCGTCAGCCCGGCGACGGCGACGTTTGCCGAAAGCGTCGGCGAGGTCAACCAGCCTAGCTGGGGCGGGACGCTGCAACTCGACCACGTGGCAGACGTGCTTGGCGGGCAGAACCGCGCCACGCTCGGCGGCGAGTGGGTCCGGCAGGATTTCATGAGCGTGTGGAAGTGGGGAGGCGCCTTCCCTGGCTCCTACCGCTCGATGGTGGACTACGACACGTTCAGCTTCTTCCTGCAGGACGCGCTCGACGTGACCGAGAAGCTGCGCCTGCAAGCCGGCATCCGTTACGACAACCGCCGCTATCGCCTCGACATCCCCGACGTGACCTCTTTCGCCGGCGATCGCATCGCCGAAATCCACGACCTCGACGCGTGGAGTCCCGGTGGCGGCGCGGTCTATTCGTTCACCAAGACGGAGAATGCCTACTTTAACATCTCGCGCTCGTTCAAACTGCCGATCGGCAACGACATCGGCACAGCCACGCAGGACTTCCGGCCCAACAGCGACATCCAGCCGATCTCCTCGATGAACTACGAGGTGGGATTCCGCTGGGATCCGTGGCGCGAGTTCGGCGGTAGTCTCGCGGTTTACCACAGCGAGATCGAGAACGACATCCAGGTGGACCCGTTCTCCACCGTGGACCTCGGCGGCGGCTTCATCATCCCGTGGCCGCAGAACCAGAACTTCGACGAGACGCGCAACGGCATCGAGCTGGGGCTGCACTCCTCGCCCACGGACTGGATCACCCTCTTCCTGAACTACACCTTGCAGGAGTCGCGTTTCGACGGCGGCCTATACGACGGCAACCAGATCCCGCAGGTGCCTCAACACATCATCAGCGGCGGCGTCATCTGGACGCCGATCAAATGGTTCTCGTGGTCGTGGGAAGTCCTGCACGCGCGCGACCAGGTCCCGACCAATGACCTCAAAAGCGCCTTCGACCGCAACGACTACACCGTCGTCAACACCAAGCTCACCTGGACGCCCTGCAAGAACGCCCGCGTCTATCTCGCCGTGAACAACGTGCTCGACAGCCTTTACGAAAACTTCCCCGCTGCGACCAGTCCCACGACCGTCAACGGACCGCAGCGGCGCGGCTACAATCCCGCGCCCGGACTCGCCGTGCAGGCTGGCGTCGGCGTGAAGTTTTGAGCATGGCAACGCCACAGCACCAACTCATCCTCGTCCTCGGCGGCTGCCGCAGCGGCAAGAGCACCTTCGCGCTGCAACTCGCGGCGCGGCTCGGCCGGCGCAAGCTGTTCCTCGCCACGGCCGAACCGCTCGACGATGAAATGCGGGAGCGTATCGCCCAGCACCGCATGGCGCGCGGGCCGGACTGGACCACCCTCGAGGAGGCCCATGATCCGGCCCGCGTGCTCGACGAGCGCGCTGCGAAGTTCGATGTGGTGCTGATAGACTGCCTCACCGTCTGGCTCGGCAATTTGCTCGCGCCGCACCACGGCCAGCCGTCCCGCCTTGAACCGGCCCGCGTCGTGAACCTGCTCGTCGCCCTCGGCGCCCGCCAATCGCACATCATCGCCGTCTCCAACGAAGTCGGCCTCGGCATCGTTCCCGAAAACGAACTCGCCCGCCGCTTCCGAGACGAGCAAGGCCGGCTGAACCAGCAGATCGCGACCATCGCCGACACGGTCGTGTTCATGGCGGCAGGACTGCCGATGGTGCTCAAAGGCACGCTGCCCGGCCCGCATGGCAGTTGAAAACCTCCGCCTTGCCTGTAAGCTGTCATCCCATGAGCATCCCGCCGCGCGTCCTCGCCGCCGTTGCGCTTCTCGCCGCGGCGCTCGCGCACGCGGACCCGCCACGGCGCATCGTCTCCACCGTGCCCGCCCTCACCGAGATGCTGTTCGCCGTCGGCGCGGGCGGCCAGGTCATCGGCGTCACGCAGTTCTGCCGTTATCCGCCGGAAGCCGCGCGCTGTGAGAAAGTCGGCGGCTACGCCGATCTCAGCTTCGAGCGGCTGCTGGCGTTGCGGCCCGATCTCGTCGTCATCGCCGACTACAGCCGCCATCTTCAGGAGCAATGCCGCGGCGCAAACCTGCCGGCGCTGCCGCTCAAGACCGACACCATCGCTGAAATCCTCGACGCCATGCAGAAGCTTGGCGATGTCACCGGCCACACGCCGGAAGCTCAAAAGGCCGTTGCCGCCGTGCGCGCCGGACTCGACGCGGTGCGCGCCCAGACGGCCGGACGGCCCCCGCTGCGGACGTTGCTGGTCATCGGCCGGCAGGTTGGCGGCTTCCAAGGCATGCTGACGGTCGGCGCGCGCGGTTTTCTCAACGACCTCATCAACATCGCCGGCGGCACCAATGTCCTGGCCGACATCAACCAATCGTGGCCCCAGATCAGCCTCGAAACCGTGCTCGCCCGCAAACCCGCCGCGATCATCGAACTGATGGGCGAAGGCATGACCGCCGACATGTCGTCGGAGGCCGCATCGCGGCGCAAACAGGACTGGGCCAAGTTCGGCAGCCTGCCCGCCGTCGCCGCCGGCCGCGTGGGCGTGTTGCTCTCCGACCACGCCCTGATTCCCGGCCCGCGCATCGGCGACACAGCGCGCGGCATCGCGGAGCTGCTGCGATGAAACTGGCCACGTTCATCAGCAACTTTCCTCTAGGAAGCCCGAAGGGCTTCAACATGAGTAGCCACGGGTGCAACCCGTGGAGCAGAATAGAAACGCTGAGCGACCCCGAAGGGGTCGAACCCATTGCGGGAACGGTTCGGTTCGGCCCCTTCAGGGCCGGATTGTCTTTCGCGCCAGCCTCCACGGGTTTCACCCGTGGCTACTCATGTTCGTCCCCTACGGGGACGCACCCTCGACAAGTAAAGTCTTACCGGCAAAGGCCGCACAACGCATCAACGCAAGGCCCCAGGTGAGCGTCCCGATCCTTGAAACCGGCGGCGTGTCCTTCGCCTACGCGGAACGCGAAGTCATCCGCAATGTCAGCCTCACGATCCAACCGGGCGAATTCATCGGCTTGCTCGGCCCGAACGGCTCCGGGAAATCCACGCTGCTCAAGCTGCTTTACGGCTACCTGCATCCGCGCGCCGGCACTGTGCAGTTGAATGGCCACGACCTGCGCACGCTGGCGCAGCGCGCCATCGCGCGCGCCGTCGCCGTCGTGCCGCAGGAGGCGCCCGAGACCTTCGGCTTCACCGTCGCCGAGCGCGTCCTCATGGGCCGGCATCCGTTCCTCGGCCCGTTTGAATTTGAGACCGAACACGACATCGAGATCGCGCGCGAAGCGATGGCGCGGACCGACACGCTCCAGTTCCGCGACCGGACGTTCAATGAGATGAGCGGCGGCGAGCGCCAGCGGGCGATGATCGCCTCCGCGCTGGCGCAGACGCCGGAGGTGCTGTTGCTCGACGAGCCGACGGCCATGCTCGACATCAAGTATCAGGCGCAGATCATGCGCTTGCTGCGCCAGCTCAACCAAGAGCGCGGCACGACCGTCGTCGTGGCCATCCACGATCTCAACCTCGCCGCGCTGGGCTGCAAGCGGCTCGTGCTCTTGAAGGCCGGAGAGATCATGCACGACGGCCCGCCCGCCGCCGTGCTCGATGAGAAGCTGCTCGCGTCGGTCTATGACGTGAAGGTCCGCCGCGCCGACGCTTTCCTGCCGTCGCTGACCGAATGAACGCGCCGCGACCATCCAACGAACCGCCACTGGCAGGCATCGGGCGCAAGCTGGTGCTGCCGCTTGCCTGCTCGGCGTTGTTCTTCGTCGCAGCGATGGTCATCTGCCCGTGCATCGGGCCGACCCAGATTGACCTGCGCGCGGCGTTGTTCGGGCCGGCGGGCAACAACGACATGCTCATCCTGATGACAGCGCGGCTGCCGCGGATCGTGCTCGCGGCGATGGCCGGCGCGGCGCTGGCGCTGGCGGGCGTCGGTTTCCAAGCCATGCTCCGCAATCCGCTGGCCGATCCTTACACGCTTGGCATCGCGGCGGGTGGATCGCTTGGCGCGGTCATCGCGATCCGCAGCGGCATCGAGGCGACCGCGCTGGGCGCGCTGCTCTACAGCGTCGGCATCTCACCGCTGCCGGCGGCGGCGTTTGCGGGCTGCGTGTTGAGCGTGGGGCTGGTGTATTTCGTGGCGAGCGGCCGGGGCCAGTTGCCGCCGACGACGATGGTGCTCGCGGGCGTGATCGTGAGCTTCTTCCTGTCGGCCGTCATCCTGTTCCTGCTCTACTGGCGCACGGACTTCGTGGACGCCTTCCTGATCATGCGCTGGACGGTGGGCAGCCTCGACATCACCAGCTTCGGGCCGGTGTGGCGCGCGGGGATTTTCTTTGCCATCGGCAGCGCGTTGCTGCTGGCGCTGGCACGGCCGTTGAACCTGCTGGCGACCGGCGAGGCGCTCGCCCACAGCCGCGGCGTCAACGTCCGCCGCGTGAAACAACTGGTCTTTCTCGGCGCGTCCATCGTGACGGCGGCAGTGATCTCGCTCAGCGGGCCGATCGGGTTCATCGGCATCATCGTGCCGCACGCGGTGCGGATGATGTTCGGGGCGGACCACCGGCTGGTGATGCCGTGCTCGCTGTTCGGCGGCGCGGGGTTTCTGGTCATCTGCGACACGGTGTGCCGGACGGCGATGGCGCCGATCGAACTGCCGGTGGGCGTCTTGACGGCGCTGCTGGGCGGGCCATTTTTTATTTGGCTGTTGAGAAGGGAAAAGCGGCAGAGTTTCAGATAACTCGTAGGCCAGACACTCCTGTCTGGCACTTGACGAAAACGCGGATGGCCAGACAGGAGTGTCTGACCTACGAATGGTTGAGACGGAGTTCGCTATGAGAATCACACGGGTCTATACACGGACGGGCGACTTGGGCGAGACGGGTCTGGCGGGCGGCCAGCGCGTGGCGAAGGATTCGCTGCGGGTCGAGTGCTACGGCACGGTGGACGAGCTGAACTCGGCGCTCGGCGTGGCGCGGGCGTTCAACGACGACCCGGAGTTGGAGGCGGTGTTGTGCGCGGTCCAGAATGAATTGTTCGGCCTGAGTTCCGTGCTGTGCGTGTTGCCACCCGATCGCATGGAGGGGATGCCGGCGGTCGGCGACGCGGAGGTGAGGCGGCTGGAAGAGTTGATGGACCGGTGCCAGGCCGAGTTGAAACCGCTGGAGGAGTTCATCCTGCCCGACGGCGGCAAGGTGCCGTCGCTGTTGCATCTCGCGCGGACGATCTGCCGGCGCGCCGAACGGCTCTGCGTGCGGCTCGCGCGCGAGGAACCCGCGCCGGGTGAAACGGCGGTGGTGAAATATCTGAACCGCCTCGGCGACGCGCTGTTCGTGCT
>JACRKA010000077.1 GCA_016219905.1 Verrucomicrobiota bacterium | reverse complement strand
TTGCTATGGCCTGCTCCGCCGCGCTCCCGGCGTCCACCGCCTTCAGCGGCTTGTCGGGCCGGCCCGCCCGCGAGTAGGCCAGCAGGTCCACGATCAACTGCTGCATCCGCTTGGCGCCATCCACCGCGAACCGGATGAATTCATCCGCGTCGGCGTCGAGCCGGCCCTTGTAGCGCTGCCCCAGCAGTTGCGTGTAGCTCGACACCATCCGCAACGGCTCCTGCAGATCGTGCGACGCCACGTAGGCGAACCGCTCCAGCTCGCGATTGGACCGCTCCAACTCCTGCGCGCGCAGTTCCGCCAGCGCCGTGCGCTCCGCCACGCGCTGCTCCAGCGTCTCGTTGAGGGCGCGCAACTCCTCCTCCGCGCGCCGGCGGTCGGTGATGTCCACCGCCATGCCGCCGAGGCAGTAGCGGCCTTCCATGTCCTTGAAGGGGAACTTGAACGCCAGCCATTGGCGCGGCCCGCCGTCGGGCGTGGGCACGGTCTCGACCAACTCCGCCGGCTTGCCGCTGTCGAGCACGGCCTGGTCGTTCGCGCGCAGTTCGGCGGCGACTTCCGGCGACCACAGTTCGGCCTCCAGCCGGCCCTTGACCTTGGCGAGGAGGGTCTTGAACACGCGCTCATAGGTGGCGTTGACGTAGAGCAGCCGGCCTTGGTCGTCCTTCATGTAGGCCACCGCCGGGCTGTGGTCCATGAACTGCCGGAACAACTGCCGGCTTTCCTCCAACGCCTCGCGCGTGCGCCGGCGCTGGATCAACTGCCACATGCCCGTCATCAGCAGTTGCAACTGCATCACGTCGGAGTCGTCGTAGGGCTGCCGCTTGTTGCCGACGCCGGCCACCGCCACGATCCGGCTGCCCTCGAAGACCGGCACGTTCATGTGCCGCATCACCTCCACGTGGCCTTCGGGGTAACCCTTCTTGAGCGGGTTCGGGGCGGTGTAATCGTTGGTGGTCACGGGCCGGCGCTGGCGCACCACTTCACCCCAAAGGCCGGTGTCCACGACCGGATAGACAATCGGCTTGTTGATGATGGCGCATTGCTGCATCGCCGTCTTCGACCACGAGTGCATCGTCAGCACCGACTCGTCCTCGTTCATGAATGCCAGATAACCCAACTCGCTCCGCGTCAACCGCACGCCCTCCTCCAGCGCGAAATCCGTGGTCTCCTGCAGCGATGCCTCCGTCAACTCGTTCAGCTTCAGCAGACCCCGCAACCGCTGTTCGTCCAACCGGAGCGCCTCCACCGCCCGCTCGCGCTCCGCCATCTCCTTGACGATCGCCAGGTTGGCCCGCCGCGTCTCCTCCGTGCTTCGCTCCGCCCGCCGCAACAACTGGAGCACACTCGCCAGCGACCCCACCACCACCAGCCCGTAGCTGAACAACTTGCACGCGTGCGCCGCGTCGAACATCACATCGAACGTCTGGCGCGAAAACGCCATGAAACCGACCTGGCCCGCCACGCCGACCATCAACGACAGGACCAGGTATTGCTGAAACACATCCAGCCTCCAACGCCCGCCCCGCCAGTAGGCGCTCAGCGCCAGGCCGAACAACGCCGCCGGGGCCAGCTCCTGCGGGCGCGGCAGCCACGCGCCCCAACCCCGCACCGCAGGCAACGGCACAACCGCCAGCACCACCACGGCGACAACCACCAGCCCCGCGCCCAGCGCATACACAACGCCGTCCCTCACCCCCGCCAAACCCTTCCCAGGCACCGGCGCGATCGAGGCCGCCGCGCTCAACCACAACATCAATCCCAAAAATGTCCGCGACGCCAACCAGCTCCACACGATCAGCGGCGTAGCCTGCGCCGCAGCATGGCTGGCGACTCCCGGCGACGACACCAGCGAGTGATAGCCATCCAGCAGCGCCGCTCCCGCAAACCCGACCCCGATGAACAAGAACGCCGCATCCTTCCGGCTGTAGTAGCGCACCAGCGCCACCACACCCGCGAACGCAGCCAACGGCGACGCTGCCGCCTCCGTCAGCACGTGCGCCAATGACGTGCTCAACCCGTGAAAGCCCCGCACCGCCGCAAATCCGCACAACAATGCGATCACGGCCGCCCCCAATCCCAAGGCGCGTTTGCGCGTTCCGTAAATCCTTGATTCCGTCATGGCAACTCCATCTCCCAGCCTGCCTCACTTCTCTTCCACCATCGCGGCCGGCACATTCTCATGCGCCCGCGCCGCCATTGCAAGCAATCTGCCTCACGCCCCGGCGTCTGTTTTCGCCGGGAGCGTAAAATAAAACGTCGAACCTTTCCCCGGCTCCGACTCCACGCGGATCTGGCCGCCGTGCCGCTCGATGATCTTCTTGCAGATCGCGAGGCCGATGCCCGTGCCGGGATATTGCTCCCTGCCGTGCAGCCGCTGGAAAACCTGGAAGATGCGCTCGCCGTCCTTCGCCTCGAACCCGATGCCGTTGTCGCGCACCGCGAACCGCCAGCGCGCCCCTTCCGGTTCCGCCCGGATGCTGATCTGAGGCGGGTCTCCCGGCCTGTGAAACTTGACGGCGTTGCCGACCAGGTTCTGGAACAGCCGCGCCAATTGCGAAGCGTCCGCCATCACCGTCGGCAGCGCGTCGCACGCCACCACGGCGCCGCTGGCCTCGATCGCCGCTTTGAGGTTTTCAATCGCCTGCTTCGCCGCGCTCCCGGCGTCCACCGCCTTCAGCGGCTTGTCAGGGCGGCCCGCCCGCGAGTAGGCCAGCAGGTCCACGATCAACTGCTGCATCCGCTTGGCGCCATCCACCGCGAACCGGATGAATTCGTCCGCGTCGGCGCCGAGCCGGCCCTTGTAACGCTCGCCCAACAGTTGCGTGAAGCTCGTCACCGTCTGCAACGGCTCCTGCAGGTCGTGCGAAACGACGTTGGCGAATTGTTCCAGCTCCGCGTTGGACCGGGCCAGGTCCGTCGCCTGTCGCGCCAACGCTTCCTCCGCCCGCTTGCGCTCCGCCACCTCTTTCTGCAAGAGGCGGTTGACCCGCTCAAGCTGCTCCGGGCTTTGAAGGGCCAGCAGCTTCGGGAAAACCCGCGCCAGCGCGATCGCCGTGAAGACCGACGCCGCCGCGGTGATGGCCTTGATGATGCCCGCCAGCCAATAGGCGTCATGCCAGACGTTCCACACTTCCATGAAGTGCGTCGCGCCGCAGGCGGTGATGAACACGCCGAAAGCCACGAACAACCAGTTGAACGGCACGTCGTGCCGTCGTCGCACCAGGTAGATCATGGTGAACGGGATGGACATGTAGGCCAGGCCCGTCAGCACATCCGAAACGACATGCACGCGGATCAGCGGCCCGTCCCAGCCGTAGCAATTGCCATGCGCCACGAAATCACCCGGATTCAGGATTCGGCTTAAGAACTCAAACATACGTCCTCGCTGGGTATCGGCCGTTACCGGCTGAGGCGCGCTTGCGCGGCCCCGGCCGCTGTCACCAGCGCATTTTATGCCTCCACCCCGCTATTGCAAGCTATCTGCCTCGCGCGGCCCATACGGCACTCCTCAAGTCCCGGCGTCCTTCTTCGCCGGCAGCGTGAAACAAAACGTCGAGCCTTTCCCCGGCTCCGACTCCGCGCAGATCCGGCCGCCGTGGCGTTCGACGATCTTCTTGCAGATCGCCAGCCCCATGCCCGTGCCGGGATACTTCCCGCGCGGGTGGAGCCGGCAGAACAACGTGAACATGCGCTCCAGATACTGCGGCTCGATGCCGATGCCGTTGTCGCGCACCGCAAACAGCCATTCCTTCCCGTTAAGCCCCGCCTGGATGCTGATCCGCGGCGGCTCCTCCGCGCGCCGGAACTTCAGCGCGTTGCCGAGCAACTGCTCAAACACCTGCGCCAACTGCTTCACATCCCCCATCACCACCGGCAACGGGCCGCGCGCGATCTCCGCCCCGCTCTCCTGGATCACCGCTTTCAAACCCGACACCGCCGCCCGCACCACCGCCTCGCAGTCCACCAGTTCAAACGGCTTCTGGCTGCGCCCGATCCGCGAGAAGACCAGCATGTCGTTGAGCTGCTCCTGCATCCGCTTGGCGCCCTCCACCGCGTAGGCGATGAACTCGTCCGCCTCCTTGTCCAACCGGCCCCGGTATCGCTCCGCCAGCAGTTGCGTGTAGCTGCCCACCATCCGCAACGGCTCCTGCAAATCGTGCGCCGTCGCATACGCCACCTGCTCCATCTCCGTGCTGTAGCCCGCCAGTTCCCTTGCCTGCCGCGCGAGCGACTCCTCCGTCCGCTTCCGCCCCGAGACATCCCGCGCGATCGTCGCGGCCCCTGTCACCGCCCCCGCCGGGTTTCTCGTCGGCGAAACCGTCAGCCAGACATCCACCGGCCCGCCGTCCCGCCGCAGCCACACCGTTTCCAGCCGCGCGACTTCCGCGCCCGCCCGGATGCGCTCCAACGCGCCGTGCATCTCCCCCGCCCGCTCCGGCGCCGCGAGCGCGGCCAACGCCCGGCCCTTCATCTCCAGCGCCGAATACCCAAACAACTTCTCCGCGCCCGCGTTCCACGTCATGATGTGGCCGTCCAGCGTGTGGCCCATGATCGCGTCATCGGAAGACTCCACAATCGTCGCCATCTCGTGCATCCGCAGGCTGCGGTCGGCCAGCTTGCGGTTCAACCGCCGGATGCGGCTCCTGCTGCGCGCCATGATCACCGCGCCCGCCAGCACCAGCACCCCCACCCCGCCGCCGATCTGCCACCCCATGATCCGGATCGGCGCGTAAGCCTCCTCCCGCGACTGCTGCGCCAGCACCACCCACCGTTGCCCGGCCACCTCCACCGGCACACACGCCGCGATCATCACCTGCCCCGTCACCGGGTCCGCATACTCCCCCGTGTTGCTGCGGCCCTGCAACGCCTCGGCCACAGGCCCCAGCCGCGCGTAGTTGCCGTCCTCCGTCCCCTGCGAACCCGGCCGCGGCAGCGCCACGCACCGGCCCGCATGATCCAGCACCCTCACCGCCCGGCCCGCCAACCCCCCGATGCTCTCCACCGGGCGGCCGTTCCGCTCCACATCGTGCCGCACCCACTCCGCCACCGTCGTCGCCGTCGAGAGATTGTTCACCATCACCAGCCTGCGGATGGACTCCGACGCCAGCCGATAGGAATAAAAGCTCAACACGACCGCCGCCACCACGGCCGCCTCGAACCACCTTCCGCGTGGTCGTCCGGGCAGCCTCGTCCATGTCGTGCTGGAATCGTAACTCAACTTCATCACTCGGCTCCGGGTCGGCACCGCACGTTGTGGACACCACTCTTTCCAGAAGAGACAGCCATTCAACTACCCGCCTTTCGTCCCGCCCGCAATCCGGTGAACACCTGAGTCCGGGGGTGGGCGAGCCTGTAGCCCGCCCGATCCAACTTGGCCGCGCCGCGGCTTGAGTTACCCCCGGCATATTGGATACAAACGGCGGCATGGGAAAGAAACCATCGGCCAAGAATCCCGCGCCTCCTTCCGAACCTGTAGCGGCGGTCTCTGACCGCCGGTTGTTGGTGATGATTTATTCGGCGGTCAGAGACCGCCGCTACAGTTCATCTCCTCATCGCGTTGATCAACTCATCCATCTTGTTCGCGACGGCCTGCAACTCGCCCTGCGTCGGCGGGTCACTCACAGTGGGGCCGGGCAGTTGCACGCCGTTGGTGTTGTTGAGTAGTTTGATTTGCCAGTCCTTTTGCGCCCGCTTTGCAGCGGCGGCATTCGCACGGTCAGGGGTTGCCGCGTTCGTTCCTCGCGCGGTGGAGATACGCAAGGATTCTCGCCTTGAACTCTTCAGGACCAAACGGCTTGCTGATGAAACCCACGGCGCCCGAATTCAAGGCCTCGAGTTCATACTCCGGCTGCGCCTGCCCGCTCACGAAGACGACGGGGATTGCTTTGAGGCCGTCATCCTGTTTGAGGCGGCGGCACAACTCGAAACCGCTGCCGTCCAGCAGAATCAGGTCGAACTTCTTCTCGTGAGCCAGCTTCCATCCGAGCGCGGCGGTGCGGACGAGTGTGAATCCAATGTTCGCCTCTTCCAGAACAAGCCGCATGAGCTTGCCGACCTCGGGGTGGTTCTCTACGGACAAGACTTGGCCGATTGGATGGTTCACGACCTGCTACAACGGGCGCGCTCTATACACCGCAGCCGGACGGCTTGCAAGGATACCTTTGCTTTTAACGACAGGATACCTTTGCTTATCTCCTCAGCGGGTTGATCAACTCATCCATCTTGTTCGCCACCGCCTGCAACTCGCTCTGCGTCGGCGGGTCGCTGACTTGGAGTGCGGGGGCTTGACCCCGCCTTGGGAAGCGCCGGGCTTGACCGGCGCGCGGATGGGGCGCGTCGAGCCGCGCCACGCAAAGGCTGCGTCGAGCCGCAGCACTCCAAGGTGAATTTCTTCGCCTCATTGCCGCGCCGTCGCACCGAAGAAACTGTTGGCCCAATCCCGGAAGGCGCGCATTTCCTGCTGCGTGGGCGGGTCGCTGCGCTGCGGCGGTCTCCGACCGCCGGGTGTTGGAATTCGGAATTTGGTGGTCAGAGATCGCAGATTCCCGACCGCTCGCGCGGCCCGCACCGAATCGCTCCACATCGTTTTCCGGCGCTTGCTTCTGCAATCGGCAATCCGTTATACATCAGGCGCCATTGGGGAACCGCCACCGGTGCAAACGCCAACGCCAACCTCAGGAGGTGCCGCCCAGCGCGTCACTGTCAACGGCCGCTACGTCTTCCAGAAGGTCACCGGCCAGCAACGCTACGCCCGCGAGCTGGTCCGGCGCTTCGGCGACCGCGTCGCGCTGGTCCAGCCCGGCCGCGGCGGCACGGGCATCCGCGGCCATCTTTGGGAACAGACCGTCCTGCCCTTCCGCACCGGCGGCCGGCTGCTCTGGAGTCCCAGCGCCACAGGGCCGCTCGCCGTCGAGCGGCAGGTGGTGACGATCCACGACGCCATCTCGCTCGATCATCCAGAGTGGTTCGACTGGAAGTTCGGCGCATGGTATCGCGCGCTGTTGCCGCGGCTGATGCGGCGCGCCCGGCGCGTGCTCACGGTCTCGAATTTCTCCCGCGACCGGCTACTGGAGCACGCCCGCGTGCCGGCCGAAAAGTTCGTCGTGACCTATCTCGGCGTGGACCCGAAGTTCCATCCGGCCAGCGCGGAGGAGATCGCCGCCGTGCGCCGGAAGCTGGAGTTGCCGGAAGCCTACGTGCTCACCGTCGCGTCGCTGGAGCCGCGCAAGAACATGGCCCGCCTGCTCCAGGCGTGGGAGCTGCACCGCGCCCCGTTCAAAGGCATCGGCCTGGTGATCGCCGGCGGCGCGGGCAAGGTGTTCCGGGGCACCGGCCTCGGCAGCGTGTCGGCCGGCGTGAAGCTGACCGGTTACGTGGACGACGCGGACCTGCCGGCGCTCTACAGCGGCGCGCTGGCGTTCGCGTTCCCGTCGTTGTGCGAGGGCTTCGGCCTGCCGCCGCTCGAAGCGATGGCGTGCGGCGCGCCGGTGGTGACCTCCAACACCTCCAGCCTGCCGGAGATCTGCGGCAAGGCGGCGGTGCTGGTGGAACCGCAGGACGTAGGCTCCATCGCCGACGGCCTCCGGCAGGTGGTCGGGAGCGCGTCGTTGCGCGACGAGCTGCGGCGGCGCGGGCTGGAGCATGTCCGGCCGTTCACCTGGGAACGGACCGCCGAGGCGACGTGGCGCGTCCTGGAAGAAGCGCAGCAGCCGTAGAGGCGGCGGGAGAAAACCGACGTGGAACCGAAACTGAAAATCCTGTTGATCATCGAATCGAGCGGCGCGGGCGTGGGCCGGCACGTGATTGACCTCGCCGGCGACCTGGCGCGCGGCGGGCAGGCCGTCCACCTGATCTATTCGCCCTTGCGCGTGGACGGGCTGTTCGCGCGCGGGCTGGAGGAACTGCGCGCGCTGGGCGTGCCGATGATGCCGCTGGCGATGAAGCGCAGCCCGCACCCGAAGGACGCCGGCTGTTGCCTCGCCATCCGGCGCTACCTCAAGCAGCACGGGCCGTTCGACGTGGTGCACGGCCACAGTTCCAAGGGCGGCGCGCTGGCGCGGCTCAGCGGCATCGGCCTGCCGGGCATCCGCGTCTATACGCCGCACGCGATGTTCACGATGAACCCCGGCCTGCGCCCGGCGGTGAAATGGGTCTTCGCGACGATCGAGCGCGTGCTCGGCTGGTTCGGCGACGGCATCATCCTCGTGTCGGAGGACGAGCGGCAACACGCGCTGGAGGTCGGCCTGCCGGCGCGCAAGCTTTTCGTGATCACCAACGGCATCCGCCTCCACACCCCGCCGCCCGCGGAGAACCTGCGCGCCAAACTCGGCCTGCCCGCCGACGCGCTCTCCATCGGCTTCGTGGGGCGGTTCGTGCCGCAGAAGGCGCCGGAGAACCTGCTGCGCGCGTTCGCCGCGCTGGCCGGCCGGTTCCCGAAGGCGCGTCTGGTCATGGTGGGCGACGGCGCGCTGGGGCCGGCGTTGCGCGACGAGGCGCAGAAGCTGGGCATCGCGGACCGCGTGACGTGGCCCGGCCCGCTCGACGGGCCGAGCGCGATGTTCGCGTTCGACATTTTCGCGCTGCCGAGCCGCTACGAAGGGTTCCCGTATGTCCTGCTGGAGGCGATGGCAGCGAAGCTGCCGGTGGTGATGACCCATGTCGGCGGGGCCGGCTCGCTGGTGCTCGACGGCGAGAACGGGTTGGTGGTGCCGCCGGACCGGGCCGACCTGTTGGAGGCGGCGCTGGAGCGGCTGCTGGCCGACGACGGTTTGCGGCTCAAGATGGGCGCGCGCAGCGGCGAGCGCGTGCATGATTTCAGCATCGGGAAGATGGTCGAGAAGACGCTGGCGCTTTATGGATCACTGGCCGCGCGGCCCGGGCGGCAGCCATGAGCCTTCGGGACCAGGTCTTGCGGGGCGGGTTCTTCCTGGTGCTGCGCCAGGGCCTGGGAATGATCGTGGGCGCGGTGGGGGTGTTGCTGCTGACGCGGGCGATCGGGCCGCTGGCTTACGGGCAGTATGTGGCCGCGTTCGCGCTGCTGACTTATCTCAGCAACCTGAGCCAGTTGGGGATCAACGTCTATCTGATCCGCCACACGGGCGAGATGTCTGCCGCGACCTACCACGCGGCCTTCAGCCTGTTGCTCGTGCTGAGCGGCATCGGGATGCTGCTGGGCCTCGCCGCCATCCCGCTGCTGACGCCGTGGCTGCGCCTGGAAAACTTCGGTCCGCTCGTCGCCGCGATGATCATCGGCCTGCCGCTGCAACTGGCCATCGTGGTCCCCATGTCGCGCTTCGAACGCGCGCTGGACTACGGGCGCGTGGCATGGATCGAGGTGGCCGGCCGGCTGGTGTGTTACGCGGTCGCGCTGCCGCTGGCCTACATGGGCTTTGGCGCATGGGCCGCGGTGGCCGGATGGTGGAGCGAACTGGTCACGGTGCTCGTCTCAACCTATGCGGTCTCAGGCTTCCGTCCGCGCCTCTGTTGGCACCGCGCACTGGCCAGGGAGATGGTCCACTACGGTTTGAGTTACTCCGGCGCGGCCTGGATCCGGCAACTGAGCACCCTGATCAACCCGCTGCTGCTGGGCCGCTTTCTCGGCGCGGAAGCCGTTGGCTACGTTGCGCTGACGGTCCGGATCGTGGAGAGCCTGAGTTTCGTGATGATGGCCAGTTGGCGGCTCTCGATGTCGGCCCTGTCGCGCGTGCAACAAGACCGCGCGCGGCTGACGCAGGCCATCACGGAAGGCTCGCGCCTGCAACTGATCGCCTTGGGCGCGCCGCTGATGGCCTTCGGCTGGCTCAGCCCGTGGGTCGTGCCGCTGCTCTTTGGCAGCCGGTGGATTCCGGTGACGGAGATCTACCCTTTCGTGGCGCTGCACTACCTGACCAACGCGACGTTCAACCTGCAACTGTCGGCGTTGTATGTGGTGAAACGCAACCGCGAGGTGGCGCTGATCAACACGACGCATGTCGGGCTGATGGCCGCCGGCACGGTGGTGTTGACGCCGCATCTGGGCCTGGCCGGCTACGGCTGGGCGCTCGTGCTGGCCCTGCTGAGTTGCGGCGTGTCCTATTATTATACGGCCCGCCATATCGGTCGGCCGGATTACCGGCTGTCGGCGCTGTGGTGGACGGCGATGGCGCTGGCGCTCTTCTGGCTGACGCTGGGCGCGTGGACGGCCGCCGCCATCGTGGCCGCCCTGCTCTGGCCGGCGACGTTGCGCGAACTGAAGAAGTATGCGAAAGAATTCCGGCGCATGTTCGGCGGCGCAAACCAAGCCGTCCCTGATGGCAAAGACGCTGGGCCGTGATGGAGGACCGGATGAGTGACGCGAATCAAACAGGTTTCAGCCTGGTCATCCCGACCGTGAAACGGCTCCAGGAGGTGAGGCAACTGTTCGTGTCCATCCAGAAGAGCACGTTCCGCGACTTTGAAGTGATCGTCGTGGACCAGAACCGCAGCGGCTTGCTGGACAACTTGTGCCGCGAGTTCGCCGCCTTCTTTCCCCTGACCCATCTGAAGGTGGAACTGACCGGCGCGGCCCGCGCGCGCAACCACGGCGTGCGCTTCGCCAAATACGACCGGGTCAACTTTCCCGATGACGATTGCGAGTTCACGCCGGAGCTGCTGGCCGAAGTGGCCCGCCGCTTCACGGCGAGTCCCGGCCTCGACGCGCTGTTCGCAAGGGCGATTGATCCGGTGACAGGGCAACGGTCGGTCATCGAGTTCTCGAACGAAGGCCAATGGGTCAGCGCCAAGAACCTGTATTCCACCACGGTCGAGTTCACGATGTTCATCAAGAAGGCCGTGTTGTTCGAAGTCGGCCTGTTTGACCCGGACCTCGGCGTGGGGACGTATTACGGAGCCGAGGAAGGCGCGGACTTCGTGCTGCGGGCGCTGGCGCAGGGCAAACGGCTTTACTTCGACCCGGCGCTGCTGATCTACCACCCGTATAAGATCGCCAAGTATGACGCCAGCGAGCAGTTGAAGGCCTATAATTATGGGAAAGGCTTCGGCCGCCTGTCGGTGAAACATTTCCGGCTCTACCGCACGCCGGGCGCCGCGGTGCGGTTCCTGTATTACCAATGCCGCGCCGCGTGCGCCGCGGCGCTCTATTTCGGTTTGGCCAAGCCCGGGCGCAGCAAATATTATTGGAACATGTTCGCCGGCCGGATGGTCGGCGCGTATCGGTCCTGGAACGAATTCCGGAAGCCCCAAGGCACGGCGGACTCGGCCGCATGAAGATCACGCTCAACGGCTACTACGGTTTCGCCAACTACGGCGACGAGTTGTTCAACCTCGCCAGCGTGCTGGCCGCCCGGCGCTGGTGGCAAGGCCACAAGATTGACATCCTCGGCCCGCCCGTCGCGGGCATTGACGCGAGCTTCCGCGTGCCGCGCTGGTTTCCGCGCAGCCTCTA
This sequence comes from Verrucomicrobiota bacterium, assembly GCA_016219905.1. Taxonomy (GTDB): domain Bacteria; phylum Verrucomicrobiota; class Verrucomicrobiia; order CAIQCK01; family CAIQCK01; genus JACRKA01. The sequence continues at coordinate 2,874 of JACRKA010000077.1, read as the reverse complement.
CACCGCGCCCGCTTTCCACGGCAAACTGAGCCGGCTCTCGTTCCTGGCCGCGGCCATGCTCACGCGCGACCTGCTGGTCTATGCCGGCGGCTCGACGTTGTCCTACGGAAGCATCATGAAGAAAATCCAGCGCATCGCCGCCGAGCGCGGGCTGACGAAGTTCGCCGGCATCGGCGTGTCCATCGGCCCGTTCGCCGATGCCGCCGACGAGGCCGAGGCGGCGCGGTTCCTGCGGAAGTTCAGTTATTTCTCCGTGCGCGACAAGAAGTCCGTCGCGCTGCTGGAGAAGATGCGCGTGCCGGTGAAGCCGTTGCTGGCGCGCGACCTGGCCGGCGTGTTGCCGTTGCTGCTGCCGCCTGCGAAGCCGGACGCGGCCGGTGCGGCGGCGCAACCGCCGACGCTGGGCGTTTCGCTGTGTTATTCCGAGCGGCTCAGCGGCGGTGACACGGCGCGCGAAGACCGCCGCAACGCCGCCTTGGTGGAGGGCATCGTGCGTTTCACGCAACGGGAGCGGGTGCGCGTCCGCATCTTCTGCCTGAACACGCATCCCATCTGGGGCGACGCGGCGTTGTCGGGACAGTTGCAGGCCCTCTTGGAAGCGCGCGGCGTCCCGGTGGAACCGGTCAGCGCCGAGAACAATCTGATCGGCTGCTGGCACGGGCTGGCCTCGTGCACCGCGGTGCTCAGCGTGCGCCTGCATGGCGGCATCACGGCCTACGTCTGCGGCGTGCCGTTCTCGCTCATCGAGTATCACGTCAAGTGCGCCGACCTGCTCGACGACATCGGCCAGGCGGCTGCGTTGCGCATCGGGCCGGACTTCGCCGATCCCGCCGGCGTGGACCGGATCCTGGAACTCCTGTTCCGCCAGCCGCCGCGCCCGACGCTGCCGCGCGAGACTTACACCGCCGAAGCCGCGCTGAATTACACGCGCGTCCCGTGGGCGACGCCCGGCGACCCATCGGGGCGCTGAGACATTCGACGCCATGACGCTGCGAATGAACATTCTCTGGTGGCTGCATCCGGCGTGCGTGGCCGGCGCGCTCCTGGCCAGCGTTACGTGCCTGACGTATCTGACGCCCGAGTCTTCCTTCCGGGCATTGTGGGAGGTGCCGAAGTGCTTTTACATGGACGACCTCCTGCGCTGCCTGCTGCTCACCGGCGCGCTTGTCTTCGGATCGTGTGTCGGCTCCTGGCTGCCGCCGCTGGCGGCGAAGCCGGTTGATTGGAGGGACGCTGTTCCGTGGAACCTGGTCCGGATGCTGTTTCAGGTGGGACTCGTTCTCTGCCTCGCGGGCTACGCCATCTGGTTTGCGATCGGCGTGACCCGCGGCGTCACTCCCGCGGCGCTGCTGGCGGTGCTCAAGGCCGAGGGGACCGGCATGTATGAGATACGGGAGTATTTCGGCAAGGCGCCGGGCCTCACCACCATGACGCAGTTCGGCATGGGCGTCGTTGTCCTGGGCATCATGCTGGGCGCCGCCCAGGGCTGGCGTCACATCCGTTGGAAGATTGCCCTGCTGCTGTTGCTCACGACCGTCCGCGCTCTTTTTCTCAGCGAGCGGCTCGCCTTGCTGGAACTCTTGATCCCGTGCGGCATCCTTTACCTGAACCTCCGGCATATCCGCCTCGGCGAGCGCCGCGACCGGATGGGGCCTCTTCTCTTCCTGGTCCCGCTCGCCGCGCCGCTGTTCGTGTATCTCTTTTTCATGGCGTTCGAGTATTTCCGATCCTGGGCGGCCTACTACGCCGCGGCGTCCAACCTCTCGCTGGCGGAGTTCGCCCTGCTGCGGCTGGCGGGTTATTACATCACCGCGATCAATAACGGCGCGCTCCTGGTCCAGGACCTCGAAAGCCCGCTGCCCCTCCCCTACTTCAGCCTCGAATGGCTCTGGAAATTCCCCGTGCTGAAAGATTTTCTGGATTACGAAAAATTGAGCCAGGTCCCCATCATCAGCATGGAAGTGAAACTGGTGGCGACCTCGGCCAATCCCGAATTCAACAACCCCTGCGGCTTGATCCTGCCCCAGCTCGACTTCGGTTTCCCCGGCGCACTGGTTTTCTATCTCTGGCTGGGGCTGATCATGGGAGGTCTCTACCGCCTGTTCCGCCAAGGCCACGTCCTCGGCCTGGCCTACTACCCGATTTTCTTCGTCGGCATCCTGGAACTGCCGCGCGTCCTCTACTGGCCCAGCAGCCGGGTGTTTCCCACGTGGATCCTGCTGCTGCCCATTTTCGTCGCCGGCCTCCGCAGCCTCTGGCCCGCAACCGTCCGCCCCGACCTGAAATTCGAAACCCGAAACCCGAAACCCGAAACAACTTCAAGACCGGCGCCGGGTTAAGGCTCAAGAACCGCTTGCTGGAAACTGTCCACGCCGTTTCCCGTCTTGCCCGTTTGCCCCTTGGGATTTGTTTCGGATTTCGGATTTCGTGCTCATCCGCCCGCCTGCGGCGCCTCGCCGCCAATCCCCTCTTCGGCTGCCGTCGCCACGCCGTTGACGGCCGCCGCCGGCTGGCGCGCCGGCACGGGCGGCCCTTTCAAGATCAACCGCAGCAGGCAGCCACTGATCCACAGGAACACCGCGCATGCGCCGCCGAGCGCCGTGTTGAGCGTGACCCGCGGCCCGTATTTCCTGTCCGGCACCATCGGCGGATCGAGCACGCGGGCCAGGTATTGATTGTAGGTCGTCAACAGGTCCGCGTTCGCCTTCGCCAGTTCGTCGAGGTAACACTGCACCATCGCGGCGGCCCGTTTCGGATCGTGGTCCTGCACGCCGACCGACAACAACCCTTCCTTGGTCACGCGGATCTCCGTCCGGTTCGCCAGCGTCTCAAGGATGTCCGTGACCGTCACCGTTCCCCCGCCCGACTCCTGCC
>JACRKA010000074.1 GCA_016219905.1 Verrucomicrobiota bacterium | reverse complement strand
CTTTCGGATTTCGGATTTCGGATTTCGAGTTTTCCCCTGACATGCCTCGCCGTATCAAATCCAAACACCAGCGTGTGGCCAGCCTGGAGGCCGAGATGCTCCGGCGCGTCCGCGCGCGTGGCGGTCTTTCCCGTGTCCAACTGGCTCGCGACCTCAAGCTCGCGCCTTCGACGGCGGGCATCTACGTGGACCGGCTCGTGCGCGAGGGGTTCCTGCTCGAAACCGAGACCGCCGGGCGCGAGACCGCCGGGCGTCCGCCGACATCGCTCGTGCCGAATCCAGACGGCGGGCGGTTCATCGGCGTGGATTTCGAGGCGCGCAACCTGATGGCCACGGTCGTGGACTTCTCGCAGCAGCCGCTGCGGCAGGTCCACAAGACGCTCCGGCCGACGGACTCGGCGGCGCAGATCCTCGCGAAGATCGAGCAGGCGATTGACGAGATGATGGCGCGCGATTCGCGGCCGGTGCTCGGCATCGGCGTGGGTGTGCCGGGCGCGATTGACCCGGTGACGAACGTCGCCGTCCACTACGACTTCATCAAGGGCTGGAGCGACGTGCCGCTCGGCGCGCGGTTGGGCGAGCGGTTCGGCGTGCCGGTGTTTCTGGAGAACAACATCCGCTCGATGGCGCTGGCCGAGCTGTGGTTCGGCGCCGGGCGCGGCTTGCGGAACTTCGTCTGCATCGGCATCCGCTCCGGCATCGCGGCGGGCGTGGTGGTGAACGGTCATCTGTTACATGGCGCCCAGCATCGCGCCGGCGAGATCGGCCATTGGATCTGCCCCGTGCCTGCGGAACTGGCCGACGCCGCACTCTCGCGTCGCCGCAGCGAATGGCACTGGCAGCACGGCGCGCGGCTGGAACAAGTCGCGTCGCTCTCCGCCATCGTGGCCGCAGCGCAACGCGGTTTGAAACGCAAACAAAAAACCGCGCTGGCGGCCGTGAAAGGCGAACTGGCGATTGACGACGTGCTCGCGGCCGCGAAGGTTGGTGACGAGTTCGCCTTGTCGCTGGTGCGCGCGGTGGGCCGCGTGCATGGGTGGGTGGCGCATCAGGTCAATGAGTTGTTCAACCCGGAGAAGATCATCTTCGCCGGCCCGCTGGCGGATCTCGGCGATGTTTTCCTCGCGACTGTTCACGAGACCGCCCGCGAACTCGGTGACGCCGGGCGCGAATCTGTCATCGCGAACTCCACGCTCGGCCAATACAACGGCGCGGTTGGCGCGGCGGCGCTGGCGTTGCACCAATGGAAGCCGAAACGATGAGCGTCGCGGGCATGTGGGTCTCTTGAGCTGTGGCCCGGTCATTTCGCCTTCTCTTTCGCGTGCGTTTTCAACAAGGCAGGTTCGCCTTGGGTCCTGCCTCAAGACGGCACCGCTTCACAACGGCATTGCATCCGGGTGCCCGGCGGGTGGAAAGTGCCGCGTTCAACCATCGAGGATCAACTGATGAACACACGGGCCGGATTGAAACTTCTGTTGGGTGGATTGTGCGTGTTGACAGGGTCGGCGTGGGCGCAGGAGCCGGTGGCGTGGAAGGCGGGCGTCGCGTCCGTGAAGATCACGCCCGAGGGGCCGGTCTGGATGGCCGGCTATGCGTCGCGCAAGAAACCGTCGGAGGGCGTCGCCGCCGACCTCTTTGCCAAGGCACTCGCCATCGAAGACGCGCGCGGTGCGCGGCTGGTCATCGTGACGATGGACCTCATCAGCGTGCCGCGGCCGCTGCGCGACTGGCTGGAGAAGCAGGTGAAGGAGAAGTTCGGCCTGCCGCAGGCATCGCTGCTGATGAACGCGTCGCACACGCACTGCGGGCCGGAACTGCGCGCGTCGCGGCTCGACGATGACGATATCAAAGCCGAGTTCATCCCCGCGGCGGAGAAGTATATGGCGCGGTTGCAGGGGCAACTTGTGGCGCTCGTCGGCGACGCGCTGAAGCGGCTCGCGCCGGCGAAGCTGGATTTCCAGCGCGCGCGGTGCGGGTTCGCCATGAACCGCCGCCGGCCGACGCCGACCGGCTACGCCAACGCGCCGAACTCCGGCGGGCCGGTGGACCACGACGTGCCGGTGCTGCGCGTGAGCGATGCACAGGGCAAGCTCGCGGCCGTGTTGTTCGGCTACGCCTGCCACAACACCACGTGCGGCGACCTCATGATCCGCGGCGACTACGCCGGCTACGCGCAGCAGTATTTCGAGGAAGCGCATCCGGGCGTGACGGCGCTGTTCATGACCGGCTGCGGCGCGGACCAGAATCCATATCCGCGACGTGCCGAGGAAGTGGTCAAGCATCACGGCCGCACGCTGGCCCTGGCCGTCGGGGCTGCTTTGGAAACCGTGCCCAAGCCGTTGCGCGGGCCGCTGAGCGTGGCGTTTGCGGACGTGACGATTGATTTTGCGCCGGTGCCGCCGCGGGAGGAGTTGGAGAAGACCGCCGCGGCGGGCAAGGAACCGCAGCGCGGCCACGCGGCACGCTTGCTGAAGCAGCTCAAGGAGGACGGCAGGATTCGCTCGACGTATCCGTGCCCGGTGCAGGTGGCGCGCTTCGGCTCCGACCTGACGCTCGTGGCGATCGGCGGCGAGACGTGTGTGGATTTCTCACTGCGACTGAAGCGCGAACTGGCCGGCCCGGCGGTCTGGGTGGCGGGCTACTGCAACGACGTGTTCGGCTATCTGCCGTCGTTGCGCGTGCTGCGCGAGGGCGGCTACGAAGCGGGCGGCGCGATGGTGTGGGGTTCGCTGCCGGGGCCGTTCACGGAGACGGTCGAGGAGCGCGTCGTGTCCAAGATTCTCCAGATGGCGCGGGGGTCTGCGGAATGAGTTGAAAACAGATGAACCGTCGTGATTTTGCCCGCACATCGGCTGGATTGCTGGCCACGCTGGCGGCGCCCGGCGTGTGGGCGGTGGATGCGCCGGAAGGCCGGAAGCGGAAATGCGCCTTCCGCCCGTTCCAAGGCAATGATCCGGCCGTGCCGATCACTGTAGTCACGCCGCCCGACGGGAACTACGTGTTCACCTACTTCAACGTCTGCCCGTGGAGTCCTTCGGGCCGGTTCCTGTTCGCCACGCGGCTGCCTTATCAAGATCACAACGCCGTCTATGGCGACACGGCCGAGGCGTGCGTGATTGATTTGCAGGAGCAGACCATCGAGACGGTCTATAAGACGCGATTCTGGGGTTTTCAGACCGGCGCCAACCTCCACTGGGGCGCGACGGACGACCATCTCTACACCAACGACATCGTCGCTGACACGGCCGTCTGCGTGCGCGTGGACCTGCGCACACGACAGACACGCGCGTTCGCCGGGCCGGGTTATGACATCGCGCCGGACGAGTCCTGCGCCATCGGCTTTCCGCTCGAACTGATGGACGCGACACAGAAAGGCTACGGCGCGCCATCGCCGGACCCGGCCCATCCGCGCCGCCTGCCGCCCGGCGCGGCGCGCGACGAAGGCATTTGGCGCACGGACCTGAAGACGAACGAGAAGCGGTTGCTCGTGAGCCTTGCCGCCGTGGCCGCGCACGTGAAGGAACCGCCGCCGCGCCCCGGCGGCACGTGGTATTTCTGGCACGCCAAACACAACCGGCAAGGCACGCGCATCCTGCAAGTGCTCCGCCATGTGTTGCCCGGCGACGAAGGTGGCCGCGAGCGCAACCCGATGGTGTTCACCTACGCGCCGTACGGCAGCGACATCCGATCCGTCCACCACGGGGAAGCGTGGGGACAGCGCGGCGGACATCCTGCGTGGCACTGCGACGGCCGGCACGTGACGCGAAACCTGGACATCGGCGGCAAGTCGCGCCTTTGCCAGTGGCATTACGATGGCAACGGCTTCCGCGTCCTCTCGGAGAAACTCGTCAGCGGCGGCCACCCGACTGTGGAGCCGCGTAGCCGGTTCGCCATCACCGACCATATCGAGCACGCCACCACGTCCACCGTGACGCTGCGGTTGCTGGACCTTTCCGGTCATACGGAACTCGCGGTCTGCCGCGCGCCGACGATCCGCGTGGACAAGAAGGACGACGCCACGTTGCGTCTGGACGGGCATCCCGTCTGGAGCCGCGATCACCGGCAGTGTTGCCTGCAAGCCGCCCCGGCCGGCCACCGCCAACTGCTCATCGCTGACCTCTCGAAACTGCTGGTGTGAGACTGTCAGCGAGCGCGCCATCCGCTATAATCCCGCCTACATGAAACTCGCACATACCCTTTGTGCCACGCTGTTAGTCGTCACCTCCTCGCTCGCGGCCGCTGTCGAGCGTGCAGATGCGAAACCCAACTTCGTCCTCTGCATGGCCGACGACCAGGGCTGGGGCGACATGGCTTACAACGGCCATCCGGCGCTCAAGATGCCGGTGTTCGACCAGATGTCGCGCGAGGGGCTGCGCTTCGACCGGTTCTACGCAGCTGCGCCGGTCTGCTCACCGACGCGCGCGGCGCGAAGGTCGAGCGACGCTTCCCGAAGCCGGGCACTTACAGCGAGATTCTGAAGGTCGCCGACAAGGACGGAAACATCAGCTACGACTTCGCCGAGGTCCGTGTGCGCGACGCCAACCAGCCCGATCAGCAGCCGCCGGGAATCCACGCCGCCTATTGGCCGACGTTCGGCATCAAGGCGGACGATGAGGTCACGTTCAAAGTCCGCTCCTTCTACGTCGCGCCCGACGAGGGCGAGGAGAAATGGGATTTTGGCGACGGCACGCCGGCTGTCCGAGCGCGCTCCGACGGCAACGCGCAGGCGCTCGCCCCCGACGGTTACGCGATCACGACGCGCCGCTATCGCGACGCGGGCCATTACCTCGTCAAGGTCTCCCGCACGAATCGCCGCGGCGAAACCGCCACTGCGCACCTGCATCTTGTGGTCGCGCCGAGGTAAACGCCTGGCGCGCGAGGCGGATCAAGACTGTGTTCACAACCGGGCGCACCACAAAGAAATCTGGCCGGGCGAGCCTGCGTCATGTAGGCTCGCCACACTTTTTCGAAAGGAAACTCCATGAGCACTCAAACCTCCCAACCCGTCAAGTATCGCTTCTCATTCGGTCCTTGGAACATCAGCGAAGGCGCCGACCCGTTCGGCCCGGAAACCCGCAAGCCGCTTGCGTTCGCGAGAAAACTCCCGCTCTACAAGAAGCTCGGCTTCGACGGCGTGCAGTTCCATGACGACGACGCCGTGCCCGGCATGGACGCGATGACGCCCGCGCAGATCGTCTCGAAGGCCCGCGCCGTCAAGCGGCAGCTCGACGACCACGGCCTTGAGGCGGAATTCGTCGCGCCGCGGCTCTGGTTCAACCCGCACACGATTGACGGCGGCTACACCTCCAACTCCGCCGCCGACCGCCAATACGCGCTCGATCGCAGCTTCCGGACCATTGACATCATGCGCGCGCTCGGCACCGACCTGATGGTGCTCTGGCTCGCGCGCGAGGGCACCTACATCCGCGAAGCCAAGAACGCCCGGCTCGCCGTCGAGCACCTCCTCGATGCCATCAACAAGATGCTCGCCTACGACCGCGGCATCCGCATCGCCATCGAGCCGAAGCCGAACGAGCCGATGGACCACACCTACATCCCGACCATCGGCCACGCCATCGCGCTGGCCTATCGCGCCGACGACCCGTCGCGCGTCGGCGGGTTGATCGAGAGCGCGCACGCGATCCTCGCGGGCCTCGACCCGTCCGATGAGATGGCCTACGCGCTCGCCCACGACAAGCTCTGGAGCGTGCATCTCAACGACCAGAACGGCCTGAAGTTCGACGAGGACAAATCGTTTGGCGCGGTGGACCTGCGCAGGGCGTTCAACCAGATCCGCGTGCTGGAGGAGGCCGGCTACGGCCGCAACGGCGAGTTCATCGGCCTGGACGTGAAGGCCATGCGCGCCACCCGCCCGGCCGACAGCACCAAGCATCTCGCCAACAGCCGGGCGTTTTTCCTCGCGCTGGTGGAGAAAGCCCGCACGCTCGACCGCAAGAAGGAAGCCGCCTTCATCGCGGCGCGCGACTACGAGGGCTTGGAGCGCCACATCGTCCGCCACCTGATGGGCGTGCGCTAAGCGTTTCTCCAAGGCAAGAGCTTCTTGTCAGCGGCGAGAATTCTGGCATTATTCAAAGTTCCGGCTGCCTCTTGGTGAAGCCGGGACGAAGCCCAGACATGACGACGATCCTGCCATCGGAGTTCAAGCGCGGCGCGGCGCTGTTGCTCGACGGCGTGCCGCACCTCATCGAGCATTGCCACACCTCCGGCACGGCGCAGACCAAGCCCAAGATGCACGCGCGGCTGCGCAACCTGAAGACCGGCCGGGTGGTGGATCGGTTGTTCGCCGAGAACGAGCGCGTGGCTGTCGCCGCCTTGGAGACGCGCCGCGTGCAGTTCAGTTATCATCAGGGCGACACGTTTGTGTTTCTGGACGCGGAGACGTTTGATGAACTGAACCTGACCACGGAGCTGGTCGGCGAACGGCGCTGGTTCCTGAAGGAGAATGAGGAATACAAGGCGTTGTTCCTGGAGGGCAAGCTGATCGGCGTCGAATTGCCCGACCACGTGGCGCTGAAGGTCGTGGAGACCGCCGCGCCGCAGCGGGGCGGCTCGCAGGCGGCCTACAAGACGGCGAAGCTCGAAGGCGGCCTGGAGGTCATGGTGCCGCTGTTCATCGGGCCGGGCGAGTTGATCCGCGTGGACACGCGCGAGCGCAAATACGCCGGCAAGGAGGCGTCCGAGTGAAACGCCTCCTGAAATGGCTGGTGCGGCTGGGCATCCTGTTGGGGTTGCTGGCGGTGGCTGGCGGCTACTGGCTGGCCGAGTATGACGCGCGCAACTGGGCCCTGTGGTTCCACCAGAACAAGGGCATGCTCACCGACGCGACGTGGGTCAGCAGCATCTCCGAAGGCGCCGTCGTCGTCCAGGAGATGGATTTCGCCAACGACCGCGGCCTGCACGTGCGCGGCCGCGTCAGCATGCCGGAGCCTCAGCCCAACGTCCGCTGGCCCGCCGTGGTGCTGGTGGTCGGGGTCGAGACCGGCCGGCGGGTCCTGGACCTGATCCCGCCGCAGCGCGGGCTGGTCGTCGTCGCCCTCGACTATCCGGGCGAGCCGAAACTGGATTTCAACGGCCTGGTGCCCGCCACCCGCAGCGCCATCCGTTTGCGCAACGCCTGCGTGAACATGGTCTCGGGGGTCATGCTGATTGCCGACTGGCTGCAGCGACAGCCGCTCGTGCACCATGACCACATATCGGTCGTCGGCGTCAGCGTCGGCGCGATGGTGGCCGCAGCGGCCGGTGGCGTGGACTCACGGTTTTCGAAGGTGGTGCTGGTGCAGGGCGGTGAGGGCGTCGGCCGGATCGTGGCGCACAACGCGGTCCGGCTCGGCCTGCCGTTCTCGCCGGAGTCTTGCGGCAAGATCGGCAACTGGCTGTTCAAGCCGCTGGAACCGGCCCGTTACGTGGGCCGGATCGCCCCGCGCCAGTTGACGGTCCTCGCCGCCAAAGAGGACGCGTTCATGCCGGCCGACGCGACGGAGGCGCTTTACAGCCGCGCGAGCGAGCCGAAGCAGATGGTGTGGATGGAGGGGCCTCACGTCACGGCGGACGAGAAGACGGTGATCGCCGAGGCGGCCAAGCGCGTGTTCACCGAGCTGGCCAAAGCGGCGCCCGCCGGCCCCCCGAAAAAGATGGACGCCATGGGCCGCTGACGCGCCCGGCCGGCGCTATTGGGCTTGCGGGGGGCGGAAGCTGCCTATACAGTGCGCCGCCCTGACCAGCCTTTCAGCGCAGCCCACTCATGAAACTTGCAGCGTCAACCTTGATTTTCCGGCGCTTGCCGCTGCGCCAGGCAGTGGACCGGTTCCTCGCGCTGCGGTTCGACACGATTGACCTCTGCTGCCTGTTTCCGTCCTACTGCCCGCACTACGACCCCACCGCGGCCGACCTCGGCCGGGTGACGATCCTCGAAGACCTGCTCGCCGGCCTGCGCGTGTCCACCATGACCGTCCATCTCGCCGCGTGGAACAGCACCGACCGCGCCATCCGCACCGTGCAGGCGGAGTTTGTCGCCGGCTCGTTGCGCGTGGCCAAGGCCCTCGGCGCCTACGCCGTCACCATCCTCGGCGGCAGCAAGCCGCGCACGGAAACCGATTGGGACAAATCCGCCGCCGCCGCCGCCGAAATCATCCGGCCCGTCGTGAAGATGGCCGACGCGCTCGGCGTGCCGTTGAGTGTGAAGATGCAACTCAACACGCTGGTCGAGACCGTCGAGCAGGCCGAGCGGCTGCTCGACCTGATCAAGTGCCCGACCGTGGCCGTGACGGTGGACACCGGCCAGCTCGCCGCGCAGGGCGCCGACCCCGCAGCCGCCATCGAACGGCTCGGCCCGCGCGTCCGGCACGTCCACCTGCGCGACGCCAAACCCGGCAACATCATGGTGACGCCTGGCGACGGCCTCGTGGACTTCGCCGCCGTCGGCCGCGTGCTGACGAAGATCGGTTACGACCGCCACTGCGCGCTGGAGACCGAGACCGGCGCCGGCACCGTTCCGGAAATCGAGGAGAACGTCAAACGCGGCCGCGCCCACGTCGAGCAGGCGTTCGGCTTGAAGAAAGACTGATTTGCAGCCGCCGCGCGGCGCGCCGGCCAATGCGCGCCATCAACCCGCAGAGGAGACACCGCATGAAAATAGGACTCGCCACCAACGGCTTCAACGCCCTGACCAACGACGAGACGGCCCAGCTTGCCGCCGAGGCGCGGTTCGACTGCGTCCAGTTGTTCTTCTGCCAGAAAGACTCCAACTACTGGAAATACAACCAGCGATTCGACGCCGCCAAGCTGACACCGGAGGAATGCCACCGCATCGCGCAGGCCTACCGCAGCCGCCACCTCGACATCCAGGCCATCGGCGTCTATACCAACCTCATCGAGCCGGACGACGCCGAGCGCGAAAAGAACGTCGCGCATTTCGCGGACATGATGCGCGTCGCGAAGGCGATGGGCGTGCGCGTGCTCGGCACCGAGTGCGGCTCGATCATCGTGCCCGGCAAGGGCCGCGACCTCTCCGCCTCGCTCGACGAGCGCGCCTACCCGCGGCTGGTGGACAGCGTGAAGAAGCTGATCCCCGAAGCCGAGAAGAACGACTGCATCCTCGCCTTCGAGCCGTATTTCCAGGACCTGCTCGGCTCGGCCACCGCCGCGCGCTACTTCATCGAGGAGATCAACCACCCGCGCGTCCGCGCCCAGCTCGACCCGGCCAACCTCCTGCCGCACAACACGCTGGAGGAGATGTTCAAGGCGCTCGCGCCCTACGTCTGCGCGCTCCACGCCAAGGACCGCAAACTCCACGTCACCAGGGGCGTCGCCGCCGGCGAAGGCGACCTCGACTACCGCAAGTTCATCGCGTTGGTCCGGCAGTATTGCCCGGACATCCCGATGATCATCGAATACGTCAACCCGAAGACCTACCAGGCCGCGCTCGCCCACCTGCGGTCGTTCCTGTGAGACGGGTCCGTCAGATTGCCTGGCTCGGCACGGCCGCGGCGGGCCTGGCGCTCGCCTGCGGCCTCGCGTCGCACTGGCTCTTCTGGTCGGGCTACGATGAACTCATCGGCCTGCTCCGCGACCCCGCCGCCCTGCGCGGCCAGCATGTCCGGCTCGAAGTCGCCGAACAGGGAAAGACGCCGCGCGTCCGGGGCAGCGCGGAACTGTTCGCCCCCGCCAAGGCGACGGGCTTCCGGCTCGCGGTCAACTACGACAACAAACCGTTCGAGCTGGCCGCCGGCGCAGAGACCCATGTCGCCGCGTCGAAAACAGGCGCCCACTTCGCGGGCGGGCCGACCGACTTCCCCGAGAGCCGCCTCGCGCTGGCCGAACTGGCCGACGCGCTGCCGGAACTGGACTGGCGGCAAAGGCTCGGCATCACCCTCATGCTTCGGCCTTTCATCACCGGCGTGGCGACCGTGGATGGCCGATGGTGTTGCCGCATCGCGTTGAGCGGCGGCCATGCGCTGGTCGCGCTCCGCGACCGCCTGCCGCGCGAAGCGCAGTTCGGCGCCTGGCGCGTCACGGTCCGGCGCGGGCCGCTCGCCGGCGCGGGCGCCGCAGCCCCGACCGTGAAGACGCCCCCCGAGCGCGTCGAGGCCGGCGACATTGACCGGAGCCTCGCCGCCGCGCTGCGCATCGCGACGCTGCAACTGGAGCCGGTCCCGCGCGAGCCGGACGCGACGCGGCACGAGGGCGGCGGCTCGCTGGAGATCAAGGACGGCCGGCGCGTGCTGCGCCTGCGCGGCAGAGCTTACGACATCGGTTACCAGCACGGGCGGCTGCTCGCGCCGAACGTCCGGCGGCTCTGCGAGCGCGTCGTTTATGGCGTCGGCTTCTACTACTCCATCGAGAAAGGCCGGTGGTTCCTCGCCGACGCGGCCCGGCTGGTCGAGCGCCAGCGGCCGTTCATCGCGCCGGAGTATGCCGAGGAATTGCGCGGCCTGGCCGACGGCGCGGGCCTGCCGCTGGCGACGGTGCAGGCGGCCAACATCTTCCCGGAATTCTTCCATTGCAGCGGCGCCGCGGTGTTCGGCAAGGCGACCAAAGGCGGCACGCTGCTGCACGCGCGCGTGCTCGACTACATGACCGAGGTCGGCCTGCAGGACGAGGCGGTGCTGATGGCCATCGAGCGCGAGGGCGCGCGGCGGATCGTCAACGTCAGCTATGCCGGTTTCATCGGCTCGGTCACCGGCATGAACGAGAAACAGGTCGCCATCGGCGAGATGGGTGGGCGCGGCGAAGGCCAGTGGGACGGCACGCCGATGTCGTTCCTGCTGCGCGGCGCGCTGGAGAACAGCGACACGCTGGAGGAGGCGCTCGACTACATGCGGACGAAGCGGCGCACCTGCGAATACTACTACGTCGTCAGCGACGGCAAGTCGCGCACCGCGCGCGGCGTGGCCGCGACGCCGGAGAAGTTCGAGGTGGTGGCGCCCGGCGAAGCGGTGTCGCTGTTGCCCGACCCGGTCGAGGACGCCGTCCTGCTCAGCGCGGGCGACCGTTACAAACAACTGGTCAAGCGCGTGCGCGAACTTCACGGGCGGATCGGCCCGGAGGAATTCCAGCGGCTCATCGCGCGTCCCGTCGCGATGCGCTCCAATTTGCACAACGCCATCTTCGAGCCACCGACGCTGACAACGTGGATCGCTCACGCCACCCGCCACGCCCCCGCCTGCGACCAGCCCTATCAGCAATACATGTGGGCGGAGTTGTTCGGTGGCGTGGTTGCCGCAAAGCCGTGACGGCGGCTACCTGCTGCCGGCTTTCGCAGCCAGCACGACGTGTGAGCGCGCGGGCACGTGACAACGAACCCTTTCGTCTCGCGCCTTGAGGATCGTCGGCGCGGAGGGCGCGCCTTTGGCCGGATGGCATCGCACCTCGGTCAGATTCGGGGCGGGCAGGTCGGCAATCATGGAGGTCTTCTGTGGATTGTGCACGACCATCAACCACTGGCCATCCGCGATGATTTCCAGCGCGCGCAAGCCGCCGGGCAGGTCGTGGCGTTTCACGAGCGCGGCGGTCGCGTTGTCGGCGGGGGAAACTTCGACAGTGAAAAACTGTTCCGTGCCGGCGGCGCAGGTCTTCTGTTCCTTCCCGCCTGACTTCACGCTGTGCGCGTCGCGCAGGACGATCTCGGTGCTGCGGAAGTTCTCCGGCGGGTCGGTGTAAAACGTCTCCGACGGCTCGGTGATGACGTCAGCGTAGTTGTGTTCGTGGAGCCGGACGCGCAGGCCGCCGTATTGGAAGGTCGTGGAGTCCTTGCGCTCGAGGTCCTTCTTCAAGCCGAGCCGCACACGGCCGTGGACGGAATACGCCTTCTCATCGGTCAGCGGCCGGATCGCGAGCGTGCCGATGATGCGCTTCGGTGTCATCAACCATTCCTGCTGGCCTTCCCAGTTGGTGAGCGTGGACTTGCCGCTCCACGCGACGGTCTGGATGCGGTAGCGCGTCGTCAGCGCCGCGAAATCCTTGGCGACCGTGACGGCGGTCTCCTCATTCGCCGAGTGGTAGCGGCAGGCCCGCCATCGCTGGCCGTCAGGCTGCAAACGAAACTGGCTCGTGACGACCTGCAACGCCGCGTCGAGCGGGAATTGTTTGTCCTCCTTCGATGTCAGCATCGCGCCGACGAATGTGTCCTTGCCCTGCGCGCCCTTGCCGTGGTCGCGCGTGGTGCCGGCGAACGACCAAGGGCCGAACCGTCCGCGCGGGCCTTGCACGTCGCGGTCGTAGCGGATGTAGCCATCGCGCTGCGGCGCTTCGGGGATGTCGCGCCACAGCGTCGCGGCGTAGATGGCGTAGTAATGGCTCGGCTTCGTCCACTTCAACTCGACGTTGGCGACGCGGCGGTTCTGTGCGGCGAGATCAACGGCCTTTGGACGATGTGCGCACAGCATCGAGGCGACGATGTCCGGGCCGATGGGCGACGCGCCGGCCCAGTAGTGTTTCCAGAAACAGTCGGTGTAATACTCCGGCACGCCGCCCGGCTCGACGTTGTTGGGATAGTAAGGCGCGCTCGCCAGCACGAGCTCGCGCGCCACACGGCTGCCGGTCAACTGCCAATAGCGCGCGAGGTGCGCGACGTTGATCTCGTGATAGACGAAACACTCGTTCTGCCGGCCGTGATAAGTGAACGCGCCGTCGGGATAGAGCGAGTGGGCGATGAGTTTGAGGAACCTCTCAGCCTCGGCGTGCCAGCGCGGTTCGCCGAGGATGCGCGAGGCGAGTTCCGTCAGCAGCAGGTAGTGGACGTCCATGTTCGGATACCATCCCGCGCCGTGGCGGTCCACCTTTTCGCCGTAGGTCTTGAGTTGAAACTCGGTCACCGCGCGCGCCGATGCCTCCCACTCCCTGCGTTTGCTTGGCGGGATGAGTTCGGGCCACGTCTCGCGCAGCAACAGATACGCCTCGAACGTCGGCACGTAGCAGAAGCGGTTGATGTTCGGGTCGTGGCCAGGCATCCCCTTGCCGCCGGTGCGCCCGACGTTGAGGTCGCCGCCGCGATGGTTCTGGAACACGCCCTGCATCCAGCGCATCACCTGCGCGATCAGCGCCGGGTCACCGCGCAACGGGCTGGCCGGATGACACGCCGCCCACGTCATCACACAGGTCCGCGTCCCGAAGCCGGCGAATTGCCAGAAGTTCTCGACCGCCTTGTAGCCGGCCTCGCCTGTGGGAAAACGCTGCTTCACATCGCGGACGCGTTTGGCCTCGTTCAACACATTCTCCAGGTAGGGATTGCCTCTCGGTTCCACGACGGGCGGCAGGTGAGTAGCCGCGTCACTCCGTGACGCGATTTTCGATGATTATGATTTCGCGTCACGGAGTG
>JACRKA010000069.1 GCA_016219905.1 Verrucomicrobiota bacterium | reverse complement strand
TGAACGCGAGATCACCTACTACCTCGAAGGCCCGCACTCGAAGGGCTTCTGCGCGACGGGCGAAGTGAACCGCGCCCCGCATTTCGTCGGCGGCCGGTTGCGCGCGCGTCTCGGCGACCTCGGCGAACGTTACTCCGTCTCGATGTGGCTGTGGAACGGCATGCCGAACGACGGGCGCGATGTGAGCGGCTGGCTCTTCTCCCGCGACCACAACCACGGCCTCGGCGCGTATGGCGATCACCTCGGCATCGGCGGCAAGAGCGCCCACACCGGCCGGCTCGTCTTCTTCCACGGCGACGACGTAGCCACCGCGACCGCCGGCAACACCGTGATCCCCCGCTGGCAGTGGCAGCACGTCGTCCTCGCGCGCGACGGCCAGACCGTGCGCGTCTATCTCAACGGCCAGCTGGAGATCGAGACGAAAGCCGCCGCGAACTTCCCCGCCGGCCTCGACCAATGTTTCTTCGGCGGACGCAGCGACAACGACTCCAACTGGGAAGGCCGCCTCGACGAGATCGCGGTTTTCAACCGCGCCCTCACCGCCAAAGAAGCGGCGCGGTTGGTGGTGAAGTGATCGCGTTGTTGCGGACTCACGGGCCACTCTCGTCCGGCCATCAGGCGTGGATTCCTATAACAACAGCAGCATCAGCACCGCCGCCGCGCCGGCCAAGCCCGCGCCAGTGCCGAAGGCGACCTCGACGCCAAACTGCTGCCAGAGCCAACCCATGAGGAGGCTCGCCGGCAGCGCGCCGAAGCCGATGGCGGCATTGTAGAGGCCGAACGCGCGCCCGCGCTGTTCGCTCGGATAGAAATCCGCCACCATTGCCCGCTCGGCCGCCTCGGTCATGCCGAAGAAAAACCCGTAGGCGATGAACAGCCCCCAGATGTGCCACGCCGCGCCCGCCGCGCCGAAGCCGAAATAGACCGCCGCGTAGATGATCCAGCCGGCGACGATCAGTGTCTTGCGTCCGATCTTGTCGCTGAGGATGCCGGCGGGCAGGCCGCTGAAGGTCTTCACCACGTGCAGCGCCACCCAGAGCAGCGGCAACATCGCGTCGGCGATGCCCAGCGATTTGGCGCGCAGGATCAGGAACGCGTCGCTGGAGTTGCCCAGCGTGAACAGGAACAGGATGGCCAGGTATCGCTTGAACTTCGGCGTCGCGACGAACGGCGCGGCGTTGCCTTTCGGGTCGCGCGCCGGCGGCACTTCCTTTGTGCCGAACGCGAGTGCCGCCACAGCGAACACCATCGGCACGGCGGCGACCCAGAAGATGACGCGGTAATCCTGTGTCACCCACGTCAGCAACGCGAACGCGATCAACGGGCCGACAATCGCGCCGGCGTTGTCCATCGAACGCTGCACGCCGAACGCCGCGCCGCGTTGGTCCGCGGGCACCGAGTCCGCCAGCAACGCGTCGCGCGGGGCGGTGCGGATGCCCTTGCCGATGCGGTCAATGAACCGCGCCGCCAGCACGTGCCAGCCGACAGCGGCGAGCGCGATCATCGGCCGCGTCAGACCGCTCAGCGAATAGCCCGCGACCGCCAGCGGCTTGCGTTTCCCCACTTTGTCCGACCACCAGCCGGAGGCGACCTTGAGCAGACTCGCCGTGCTTTCCGCGACGCCTTCGATGACGCCCACAAACGCCAGGCTCACGCCGAGCGTCGTCGTCAGGAACACCGGCAGCAGCGGGTAAATGATCTCGGTGGAGATGTCCGTGAAAAAGCTCGTCCAGCCGAGCGCCCAGACGTTGCGGGGAAACCTGAGGGTTGCGCGCGCCATCGCGCCGGCAGCTTACCACGACACCCGCCATTCGCCAGCCACGACGGCAAAGTTTGGCTTGAAACCTCGCGGCGAACAGACACACTCCGCGCGCATGAACCTCAAGCACCTCGCACTCCTCGTTGCGGCACTGTTCGTCGCCGCGCCACTCCACGCCGCTGACAAACCCGCCGCCAAAGCCGACGCGCCAGCCGTCAAGCTGCCGTCGCAAGCGCCCGACGTGGCCGCGCCGAAGATGGACGCCAAGACCGGCCAGCCACAGGCGGGGTTCATGCAGGCTCACGAGCGATTCGTGGCCATCGCCAAAGAAGGCAAAGCCAAGCTCGTGTTCCTTGGCGACTCCATCACCGCAGGCTGGGGCAGCAAGAAGGACATCTGGGAAAAAGCCTTCGACAAATACCGGCCCGCCAACTTTGGCATCGGCGGCGACCGCACGCAGCACGTGCTCTGGCGCATCACCAACGGCGAACTCGACGGCATCAAGCCCAAGGCCGTCGTCATCATGATCGGCACCAACAACTCCGGCACCGACCCCGCCGAGGGCATCGCCAAGGGCATCACCAGGATCGTCGAGACTGTCCGCGCCAAGCAGCCGCAGGCGAAGATCCTCCTGCTCGCCGTCTTCCCGCGCGGCAGCAAGCCGGACGGCAAACTCAACGAGCAAAACGAGAAGCTCAAGCAGGTCAACGCCACGATCGCCAAGCTCGACGACGGCAAACGCGTGTTCTTCCTCGACATCGGCAAGAAATTCGTGCCGGGCGAAGGGCCGATTGACAAGGAGATCATGCCCGACTTCCTGCACCTCAGCGCGCAGGGCTACCAAATCTGGGCTGACGCCATCTCGCCGAAGCTGGCGCAGTTGATGAAGTGAGCGCCGAACGATTCAAGGTTGTCGTCACCGACTTCATCACCGACGCGCTGGAGCCGGAGCGCCGGGCGCTCGGTGACATCGCCGGGGTGACCGCGCTCGGCGCGTGCCGCGACGAGGAACTGGCCGGCCGCGTCGAGGACGCTGACGCGCTGCTGGTCTATCACAACATCGGCGTCTCGCGCGCCACCATCGAACGGTTGCGCCGCTGCAAGGTCATCGTCCGCTGCGGCGTCGGCTTCGACAACGTGGACGGCGCTGCCGCCCGCCGGCGCGGCATCCCGCTCTGCAACATCCCCGACTACGGCACCGAGGAGGTCGCCGACACAGCCATCGCCATGACGCTCGCGCTGGCCCGCGGCGTGTCGTTGATGAACTCACGCCTGCGCGCCGGCAATGGACCGTGGAGCTACCAGCAGACCGTGCCGCTCGCGCGGCTGCGTGGCCGCGTCTTCGGCATCGTCGGCCTCGGCCGCATCGGCGGCGCCGCCGCGTTGCGCGCGAAGGCCCTCGGCATGGAGGTCGTCTTCTACGATCCCTACGTCCCCGACGGCCGCGACAAGTCGCTCGGCGTCCGCCGCGTGGAGAAGCTGGAGCAGTTGCTCGCGCAGTCCCACGTCGTCAGCCTCCACTGCCCGCTCACCGACGAGACTCGCGGGATGATCAATGCCGCCGCCATCGCCGGGATGCCGCGCGGTTCGTATCTGGTGAACACCGCCCGCGGCGCGATTGTGGATACCGCTGCGATTCCGAGCGCCATCGCTTCCGGCCAGCTTGCCGGCGCGGGCCTCGACGTGCTGCCCACCGAACCGCCCGCCGACAACGACCCGCTCATCGCGGCGTGGCGCGACCCGGCCCATCCGGCGCACCACCGCGTCCTCATCAACCCGCACTCGGCGTTCTACTGCGAGGAGGGGTTGTTGGAGATCCGCGTCAAAGCCTCCGACGCCGTCCGCCGCGCCCTGCTCGGCCAGCCGTTGCGCAACGTGGTGAACTGAACGGTTCAGTTGAACCTGGTAGGCGCCGACGGAAGGAGGCGGAATCAACAATCCATTGTGAGGAATCCGCCTCCTGACGTCGGCACCTACGATTTCGAACATCCGCTTCAACCGCATCGGTGACTGAGCGTGGGCGATGCAATGTTGCTACCGGATGTCCTTGCCGTCGGTGCCGTGTTTGTGGCCGCTGCCGCCGGACGGCATGTCTTTTCCTGTTGGCGTGTGGCCGTGACCGGGAGTGCCTCCGCCGACCGGCCACGGGTTCAGGTAGGGCGGCCACGGCTGCCACAGGTTGATCGGCGAACTGGTCGGAGGCAGAGGCCAGCCGGGGCCGCTCATTGGCCCGCCAGGCAGCACCGGCGGATACGCTCCCGCTGCCGGCGTTTGAGTGTTGCCTGCGGACTGCGGGTTGGTGTTGATCCAGTTCGGCAGGTCGGTGCTCAAGCCGGGCTTTTCCCCCGGACGCGTCTCCGGCACATAGCCCGGACCGCTCGTGACCTTGACGCCGCCGGGCGGCTCGTTGGCGCGCGGGTCGGCGCTGGCGGCGAACGGCGAGGTGCCGGCCTTCGGCGGTTTGTTGAACCGGTCGAGCTGCGCCCTGGCGGCCGCAATCTGCCGGGCGAGTTCGCCCAGACGTTGCTTTATTTTTTGGATCTGCGACCAAGCCACGTCGCCGCGCCCGATGGCCTGGTTCGCTGCGGCAGCAATCGGCCCAGATCTGATCATGCTTTTGCCGACGACGGTGCCGTCGGTGTCCTTGATGACATCGGTGTCCTGATCCCGGGCGTCGCGGGCGCCCTTCATGAAATCCTCGTAGCGTTGACGGGCTTGATTTGCCTCGGCCAGGACTTTCTCCCACTCGGCAAGCTGGCCGCGCAATAACGCAGCTTCCGCCTCCTTCGACGCCAGATCGGCGAGTGCAGCGTCTCGAGAGCTTGCCGCGGGCGGGTTTTCGGCGCTGACTTCGACCGTCAAACCGATGATGACTGCTGCCACGATGACTGTTTGCCGTTTCATGCAGACCGCCCTTCCCGCCCCGGACCACGGCAGGCATCCCCTCTCTCAGGTCCGTGATGGCACGAGCACGCTAAGCGTTGTCCCCAATCCTGTCAACGGCTCCCCAGCGGGCGATCACTTCACCAGCGTCAGCACCTGCTTGAACTCGTCCGTGCCGGCGCGGTCGAGCAGGTCGAACAGGACCATCTCCGTGGAGACGATGATCGCCCCGGCGTCGCGCATCCGCTCCAGACCGGCGCGGTGGTTCTCCGGCGTGCGCGACGAACAGGCGTCGGCAACGACGAAGACGCGAAAGCCCCGGTCGAGCAGGTCGAGGCAGGTCTGCGCGACGCAGACGTGCGCCTCGATGCCGCAGAGGACGATGTCGGAGGCGCCGGCCTTCTCCAACGCGGCGAGGAAGCCGTCCGCGCCGCAGCAACTGAACGCGAGCTTCTCGACCGGCGCGAAGCCGGGGACCGCTGACGCGATTTCCGGCACGGTGGGGCCGATGCCCTTGCGGTATTGCTCGGTGGCGACGACGGGCAGCTTCAGCGCGGCGGCGCCCTTGATGAGGCGCAGGGCGTTCTGGACGACGCGCTCCTTTTCAAAGATGGCGGGCAGCAACCGCTCCTGGATGTCCACGACGGCCAGCGCGGCTTTTTTCCTGACGATGCGGCGGGGTTTGTCGGACATGAGGGTTTTCCCTGCGGCTCAGAGCGCGATGATGGTGAACGGAAACGGTTTCTTAACGCGGCTCGGGTCGTCGGTGGCCGTGATCTCGACGAACTGCCTGGCCCAGTTGTTGATGATCTTCTTGGCGTGGCCATACCAGGTGAAGTCGTTCATGTTGAGGAGGGCGGACATGTCGTCTTTTTCGCGGCTCGTGAACATCGCCACCGCCTTGCCGGTCCTTGTGTCCGCCAGGACCCCCTCCATCGCCACGGTGCCGGCGTTGACGACGTTGACGAGGCTCGCCCCGGGAATGAGGATGCCCGCCGCCGTGCCCGCGACGTTGAAGAACGCCTTGGTCGGAACCAGTTCCACCAACGCCATCTTGAGCACGAGCGTCTCCTCATCCACGACATCCACGACCCGGAGCGAGGACTTCGGGTCGTTAGTCAGGGAGCGAATGAAGGCATCCCGCATGTAGGTGGCGACACCCGGGATCTCCTTTTTCATCGCGAGAACTTTCTGCTCGTTGACCTGCGCCCACCAGTCGTCTGAGAGCAGGTGCGCCGTGCTCACCGGCTCGACCTTGATCTTCTTGTAACGGGTCCAATTGTTGTCCTTGTCGAACCAGAACCGGTCGAACGGGAAGGTGGCCCGCTGGGGTCTCAGCAGGTCGGGATTCGAGATGAACTCGCTCACCTGCGCCGGCCGGGCCTTCGCCATGTTGTAGGCGGATTCGCATCCCGCGCCCAACAACACGGTGAAGCCCGCCAGGATGTGAACCGGTGCGTGTCTCATAATGATCTTTCCATCAGCCTGTGATCGCCAGGTGGCGCGGGATTCTAGGCCGCGGGGGCGCGAAAGCAAGGGCGGCAGAGCGCGTGGGTGTGATTGAAAGTGTCGGTCGGCATCTCATCGCCCCGAAGGGGCCGTGGTAAATCAGCCCAGGGCAAGCGAGTCCGCGAGCGCCGCCCTGGGTTCACGTTTCGGAAAAACGACGCGCCCTGAAAGGGCGCGAGTAAGAGAGCCGCTGGGGTCC
>JACRKA010000080.1 GCA_016219905.1 Verrucomicrobiota bacterium | reverse complement strand
TTGAAGGCAGCCGGCAACAGTGGCTCTCCGTTGAAGTCACGGTGTCTTCATGCTTGGAACCAACCACTCCTTGCCGATGATGCGGCCGAGCAGGAAGAACTTCCGCTCCGGATACCAGAGCACCGGCTTGCCGCTGCGGAGGGTGAAGCTGGAGTAGAGCGCGAGGTCGAGCCGGCCTTTGGTGCCGGGCTTGCCGAGGCTGACGTCGTCGTGGTCCATGAAGAACTTCGGTTCGTCGAACCAGACCGGCTGGTCGGCACCCGCTTTGAAGTGGCCGGGGACGAGATAGATCGGCCGGCGATGGAAGCCCGTGTCGGTGGGGCCGTAGTCCTTGTAGTGGCCGTCGTGGTTGTGGATGAAGAGCGCGTAACGGCCGCTGCCGGCGGCGTTGCCGCCCATGTCATAAATCGGGCAAGGCGAGAGCGGATGCAGCAACGGCTCGCCGCCGCCCTTGCGCAGGAGCCGGCGCGCGGGCGACCACGTCTGGCCATCGTCGCTGCTGACGGTCCAGAACGGGCTGCCCGCGCCGGTCCGCATGACGCAAAACAACCGCCCGTCCGGCAGCTTCACGATGGAGGGTTCCTGGCAGGCGCTCACTTCCGGGTGGCCGGGGAACGGCACGGTGATCGCGTCCTTGTCGAACGCGAACCAACTGATTTTGATCTGCGCGACTTCGGGGTTGTCGTCGAGGTTGTCGAACCGCATGAACTCGACGACCGAATCGTGCGAGATCCATGACTTGGTCGGGTTCTTTTTCACCGCCTTGCTGGTCCAGCGCGTGATGCCGGCGTAGTAGCGGCCGTCCTGGGTCAGGCGCAGCGGTTTCTGCCAGCAGATCCAGTTGCCGGGGAAACTCGTGTCGGGGTTGTCGCGGCATGTGCGCGGAATCGGGATGGTCTGCGGCTTCGACCATGTCGCGCCGTTGTCGTCGCTGAAGATGCCGTCCAGCCGGCCGGTCGTGTGCGGGAACGTGTCGAACTTGCCGACGTTCTGGCTGTAGAGCACGTAGATGCGGCCCGACTTGCTGACGAGCGGGAACGCCCAGCTCGCCATGTCGCCCTGGCCCGCCTTCGCCGGCCCGGCGATGATGCGCGGCTTGGACCACGTCTTGCCCTCGTCCTTGCTCTGCGCGAAAACGATGTGCTGGTCCGGCTCGCCCTCGTGGGTGCTCTGCGTCCAGACGACCATGAGCGATTCGTCAGGGCCATCGAACACGAGGAAGTGCTCGTTGCCCGTGTCGCTGACCTTCTCCTCTGTCACCTCCGGCACAAACACAACGTAGTCGGGCTTGGTGATGCGGAGTTGTTTTGGGATGCGCGCCTTCAACTCGGCGGGCGAGGCGATGAAGTTTGCGTTGGTGTTTGCCGGGGCAGCAGCTTGGAGTTGAACAGCCAGACCGCACGCTGCGGCAACGAGAACGAGATGGAGGATGGGTTTCATAGGAACAAGAGTGGGCTTTGATTCCAGATGAGCGATGCATCCGTGTTCATGGTTCCGCCAGCCTGCCAGCGCAACCCGTCCGCGTGCCACAAGAAAATCCACGGGCCGCGCGCTTCGTTGACAACAATCACTCGTCCCGCCATCCTCCGGCGCACGACACAACCCATGAACTTGCTGCCCGTTGGCCTCGACCTCGATGCGATGCGGTTGAATCTGCTGCGCCAGAAGGAGCCGGCACGGGTCCATATCTTCGAGCATGACGTGGCCGACGAGGTCAAAGACGAACTCGACCACCGCTTTGGCCTGCCCGGCTTCGAGACGTTCTGCTGCAACAACGTCAACCGCTACCAAACCCGGCGATAGAGAGCGACGATTTCATCCGTCGAGGGAAGCGCGGGGTTATTCTGCGGGCTGCCGGAAGCCAGCGCGGCTTCCGCCATTGCCGGCAACTTCTGTTCGAACACGGTCTGGTCAACGTGGATGAAATCGCGCAGGCGGCCGATCCCGAGGCGCGCATTCAGTTGCTCCAAGTAAACAGGCAGGCTCGCGGAGGCGCTCTCATCCGGTGCGCTGTCGGCAGCGGCGCCAACCAACCGCGCGATTCGCGCATAGCGCGCGACCGCTCCGCGCAGCGACCAGCGCGTGATTTCCGGCAGCAGCAGCGCGTTTGACAAGCCGTGCGCGAGATGAAAAACCGCGCCAACGGGCCGGCTCATGCCGTGGACGAGACACACGCTGCTGTTGGCGAAAGCCATCCCGCCGAGGCACGCGGCGAGCATCATCGCCTCGCGCGCGGGGCGGTTGGCCGGCTCCGCCCACGCGGTGAGCAGGTTCGCGGCAGTCAAGCGGATGCACTGTTCCGCCAGCGGATCGGTCAGCCCGTTCGCCTTCTTCGACACGCAAGCTTCGATGCCATGCGTGAGTGTGTCCACGCCGACGTGCGCCGTGAGCGAGGCGGGCATCGTCAGGCTCAACTCAAAATCCACCAGCGCCACGTTCGCGAGCAGATGGACATCGAGCATCATCATCTTCTGGTCGCGCCCGGTGTCGGTGATGACCGCGACCTTGGTGACTTCGCTGCCGGTGCCGGCGGTCGTGGGGATCAACACGAGCGGCAGCCCGGCCCGGGCGATGCGATGATAGCCGGCGAATTCGCGGAGGGGCGCGTCGTTGGTCGCCGCGACGGCGATGACTTTGGCGGCGTCCATCGGGCTGCCACCGCCGAGGCCGACAACGAGGTCGCAGTTTTCCTTGCGGAGCAACGCGAGTCCCTCGCGGACATTTTCGTCGGTTGGATCAGGCTTCACGCCGGAGAAAACGGTGGCGGGAATGTCCGCCGCGGCAAGCTGGTCGGCGCAGCGTTTCACCAAACCGCTCGCCACCAGGGTCGCGTCGGTGACCAGTAATGCGCGCCGTCCCCCGAGACGCGCGGCCTGCGCGGCAAGTTGCTGGCTCGCACCGCCGGCGACGATGATCGTGGAAGGGACGTTGAACTGCGCGTTCATGGTTACCATCCCTGCTTGCGCACGTAGCCGGCGTCCCAGCGACTGAGCACGACCTTCTGGCGCGTGTAGAAGCAGACGCCCTCCAGGCCCTGCACGTGGAGATCGCCGAGGAACGACTCGCCCCAGCCGGTGAACGGAAAGATCGCCATCGGCGCGGGCACGCCCACATTGACGCCGACCATGCCGCATTGGATGCGCCGGGCGAACTCGCGCGCCGCCGCGCCGTTGCTGGTGAAAATCGTCGCGCCGTTGCCGTAGGGGAGCTGGTTCAGCCAGGTGAGCGCCTCGTCGAGCGACTTGGGCCGCGCGAGCGAGAGCACGGGGCCGAAAAGTTCCTGGCGAAAAAGCGTCCGCTCAGGCGTCACGTCGTCGAACAACGTCGGCCCGACGAAGAAACCGCCTGGGGGAATGTTGCGGCGGCCATCACGGATGAGTTTGCCGCCGTCGCGCGCCTCGCGGTCAATCACGCCGAAGAGCCGGTCGCGCGCCGCGCCATCAATCACCGGTCCCATGCCCGCGTCGGGGTTGCGCGAAGTGTCGTCGAGCCGAAGCGCGTCCATCGCGGCCACGGTGCGGTCGCGCGCCTCGCCGGCGGCAGCGCCGATGCCCATCAACAGCGAGCCGGCCATGCAGCGTTGCCCGGCGCAACCGAAGGCCGACCCGATGATCGCGCGCACGGTCGGCTCCCACTCGGCGTCCGGCATCACGAGCAGGACATTCTTCGCGCCGCCGGCGGATTGCACGCGCTTGCCGTGCTCGGTGGCCAGTTGATAAACGCGCCGCGCCACGCCGGTGGAGCCGACGAAGCTGACGGCGCGAACCTGCGGGTGGCGGCAAATCGCCTCGACGACTTCCTGCCCGCCGTGGAGGACGTTAAGCACGCCTTCGGGCAGGCCGGCCTCGTGGAAGATCGCGGCGAGCCGGTTGGCGGTGAGCGGGACTTTTTCGCTCGGCTTGAGGACGAACGTGTTGCCGCACGCGATGGCGAGCGGGAACATCCACATCGGCACCATCGCGGGGAAGTTGAAAGGCGTGATGCCCGCGCAAACGCCGAGCGGTTCGCGCCACGTCAGCCCGTCGAGTTGTTCTGCAACTTGCGGCAGGCTCTCGCCCTTGAGCAGGTGCGGGATGGCGCACGCGAACTCCAGCACTTCGAGTCCGCGGGTCACGTCGCCGCGCGCTTCTTCGAGCGTCTTTCCATTTTCGCGGCAGATCAACTGGCACAGTTCGTCGAAGTGCTCCTGCAACCGCTGCCGGCAGTCGAAGAGGATTTTGGCCCGGCGCGTGACAGGCGTCGTGGACCACGAAGCAAACGCTTTCTGCGCGGCGGCGGCGGCGGCGTCCACTTCAGCCGCTCCGCTCAACGGCGTGTGCGCGATGACTTCGCCGGTGGAGGGATTGTGCACGGGGCTGAAGCTCGTGGCCGCGCTGTGCCGCCACTGGCTGCCGATGAACAGCGGGACGGCGTTTGCATGCTTCGCTGCGCTCGTGGTGCTCATCTGTGTGGCTCGTGTGAACTTCGGCGGCATTGTAGGCGGCAGCCGCGGGTGCGCAAGCAGCAAAGTCTCCCCGACGCGTTTGGGGAATCGCTCATCGCGCATTTCAATTCCGAAAACGTCCGGCGCCAGCGGCGCCACACGATGGACGGGTGGCCAGCACCAACTCGCAAGCCGCGCGCTTCGTTGACAACAATCACTCATCCCGCCATTCTGCGTCGCACGACACGGCCCATGAACTTGTCGCCCGTCACACTCGACCTCGATGCGCTGCGGTTGAATCTGCTGCGGCAGAAGGAGCCGGCGCGCGTCCACATCTTCGAGCACGGCGTGGCCGACGAGGTCAAAGACGAACTCGACAGACGCTTCGGCCTGTCACAATCCATCCGCGAGCCGCGCGGCACGCCGGAGTTTCGGTGGCAGCGCGACGTGGCCGTGCAGCGGTTCATCGGCGGCGAACTGCTCCGCGTCTGGCTGCCGGGGGCGGAGTTCGCCGTGGCCGGCTCGCGAGGCATCACGTGGGGCGAGGAACACGCCGGCCCGATCCAGACGTGGGAGGACATCGAGAAATACAACTGGCCCAAGCCGGAAGCGATCAACTGGGCCGAGCTGGAGTGGCATGAGCGCCACCTGCCGCCGGACATGGGCGTCGTCCACGTCGTGAAGGTCTGGGAGGTCGTGCGCGAATTGCTCGGCTTTGAGACGTTCTGCTTCAAGCTCCACGAAGACCCGGCGTTCGTGGACGAGGTGATCCGGCGCGTCGGCGAGTTTCACATGGCGCTCACGCGCGGCCTGTGCGGGTTCCGCCGCGTGTTCGCGGTGTATGCGGCCGACGACTACGGCTACAAGACGGCGACGATGTTCGCGCCGCAGACGGTCGTTGAGAAGTTCCTGCCGTGGCACCGGAGGATGTCGGCGCACGCGCACGAGCGCGGCAAACTGTTCTTCTTCCACTGTTGCGGCAAGGTGGATGCGCTCATGGACGCGCTGATTGACGACGTGAAGATTGACGCGAAGCATTCGTTCGAGGACACGGTGGTGCCGGTGACGGAGGCCAAGCGGCGCTGGGGCCGGCGCGTGGCGCTGCTGGGCGGCTTGGACGTGGATTTCATCGCGCGCGCCGACGAAGCCGCCATCCGCCGCCGCGTGCGCGAGACGCTCGCCCTCTGCCAGCCCGGCGGCGGCTACTGTCTCGGCCTCGGCAACTGGGTCACCAGCTACATCCCCGCTGACAATTACCTTGCCGTTCTGGACGAGGCGCGGAAGTATCCGTGACGGAGCCGTGTAACCGAACTACCAGAGATGCCTTTCGGAAATCATCAAGCGCGCCGAAGGCGCAGCAGTAAATCAGCCCAGGGCAAGCGAGTCCGCGAGCGCCGCCCTGGGAACATCAAACAAACATCATGCGCCCTGAAGGGGCGCAGGAAATCCTCCGCAGAAACGATCCATTTACCGCCGCCCCTTCAGGGCGGCAGGTGTTGTTGTTGTCGTTATCCCAGGGCGGCGCTCGCGGACTCGCTTGCCCTGGGCTGGTATATTCCGGCCCCTTCGGGGCGGCTGGCAATGAAGCGGAGCGATAGGTCACACAATGGATGATTCAGCCGCCATCCGAGCGAGCGACGCCGCAACGCGGCCGACGCACGTCCGCTATAAGGTCGTGGCGATGGCGGTGCTGCTCGCGATGGTGACCTACCTGGACCGCGTGTGCATCTCGAAGCTCGCGCCGGACATCATGCGCGATCTCGGGCTGTCGAAGGTGCAGATGGGTTGGGTGTTCTCGGCGTTCGCGCTGGCCTACGCGATCTTCGAGATTCCCACGGCGTGGTGGGCAGACCGCCGGGGGACGCGGTGCGTGCTGACACGCATCGTGATCTGGTGGTCGTGCTTCACCATCGCCACGGCGGCGGCGTTCAACTACGCCTCGCTGCTCGTGCTGCGGTTCCTGTTCGGCATGGGCGAGGCGGGCGCGTGGCCGGGCGTGGCGAAGACCTTTTCGCGATGGATTCCGCGCCGCGAACGCGGGACGATCCAAGGCATTTTCTTCGTCGGCGCGCATCTCGCCGGCGGCGTGACGCCGCTGCTGGTGGTCGCGCTGCTGCCGTATCTGCACTGGCGCATGATCTTCGTGTGTTTCGGAATGATCGGTTTCCTCTGGGCGCTGGTCTGGTATCGCTGGTTCCGCGACGACCCGTCCGAGCACCCGGAGGTCAACGCGGCCGAACTGGAGCGGATCGTGTCGGACCGGCGCGCGGACGGCGCGCACACGGCGGGCTGGGCGTATTGGCGGCGGTTGCTCGGCAGCCCGAACATGCTG
The DNA here is from genome assembly GCA_016219905.1 of Verrucomicrobiota bacterium. Lineage (GTDB taxonomy): Bacteria > Verrucomicrobiota > Verrucomicrobiia > CAIQCK01 > CAIQCK01 > JACRKA01. Next base: position 3,533 of record JACRKA010000080.1, on the reverse strand, counting down.
GCGCTTTGCGTGATGTATTTCCCGAACAGCTTCTCGTTTTACTTCTGCATCACTTGGCTGCCGACGTATCTACAGGAGAAAGGCTCATTCGACGCGACGATGCTGGGTTTTCTGGCGGGGCTGCCGCTGCTCCTCAGCGTCGCGAGCGACCTTTTCGGCGGCGTGACCACCGACTGGGTCGCGGCGCGGTTCGGTCTGCGCATGGGCCGGTGCGGCGTCGGCGCTGCGGCCTACCTGATTGCGGGCGCGGCGCTGATCGTCGCGGCGGCGTCTGCCAGTCCGATGCTGTCAGCGATCCTGATCGCGCTGGCCACCGCGGCGAGCATGTTCACGCTCGGGGCGTCGTGGAGCACAGCCATCGAGATGGGACGCAACCACGCCGGCGTCGTGAGCGCGGCCATGAACACCTCCGGCCAGATCGGCAGCCTGCTGTGCCCGCTGATCGTGGCCTACTCGGTGGAGTGGTTCAAGAGCTGGGACCTGCCGCTCTACCTGATGGGCGGACTCTTCCTGCTCGGCGTCGTCTGTTGGGGCTTGATTGATCCACAGCGGCCGGTCTTCGAGGCGGAGGAGACGGCAAACGGCAACGCGCCATCCACCTGAGCGGGGGAGGATCCCGGCACTTCGTTTCGCTCCGCCAGCCGATTACTTCACGACAGCAAAGCGGCCTTTTGCGGGCTGAGGTTGACGCAGGTCAATGACGGACGGCGCGCAACGGCTAGGATCGGCGCGTGAAACTTGAGCATCCTGTATCGAAGACGCTGGTGTCGGGCGGATATTTCACGCTTGCGTCCCGCGCACCTCAGCGCGCAAACTGGCCGCAACGTCACCCGTTTTGGCGGTCAGTGTGCGCGGGGGAGACTGCGCTCAGCGGTGACTGAAGGCGACGGCAGCAGCTTCAACGAGAATCCATCAACTCATTGCCAAGGAGTGTAGCCAATGCAATCCAAAGGACTTCGCAACGCAACCATCCTCACCTTCATCGTCAGCATGGCGATCCTGCTGGTGAGCGGCCATTTCTTCAAGAGCACCGTGCCGCCGGTCCCGGACAAGGTCGTCTGCGCCGGCAACGCGGTCACCGACCATGACGCCATCATGCGCGGCCAGGATGTTTACCAACGCTACGGCTTGATGGACCACGGCAGCATCTGGGGCCACGGCTCGCTGCGCGGGATGGATTTCGCGGCCCACACGCTGCACTGCATGGGCGCCCTGGTGCGGCTGCATCACGCCGCGCAAGGCAAACCCGACGCCGAAGCGTTCAAGACGATGCCGCCCGCGCCGCGGCGCGAACTTGATGAGTTGGACGCGACGGTCACGCGCGAACTGAAGGCCAACCGTTATGATCCGGCGGCGCGCACGCTGGAACTGACCCCGGCGCAAGCCTACGCGTTCGGGCAGATGCGCAAGTATTGGGAGAAGACTTTCGCCGAGGGCGACGCGCACTACGGTTTCCTGCCCAACACGGTGCTCACCGCGCCGGAGCGGCAGGACGCGGCGGATTTCTTCTTCTGGACGGCGTGGGCCGCGGTGGCCAACCGGCCGGGGCTGGACTACAGCTACACAAACAATTGGCCGGCCGATCGCACCGTGGGCAATGCGGCCCCCGCCAACGCGATGTTGTGGACGATCTTCTCGATCCTGGGATTGTTCGCGGTCCTGGGCGTGGTGGTATATGTGGTGCACCGGTTCGGGTTCTTCTACGGCGAGTCCACGGCCGTCGAGGCGGCGCAGAGGCTCCTGGCCAGCCCCGTCACGGCCAGCCAGCGCTCCAGCGCGAAGTTCTTCCTGGTGGCGGGCCTGTTGTTCATCCTGCAGATTTTCAACGGCGGCCTGCTGGCCCACTACACGGTGCATCCGAGCAGTTTCTACGTGAAGCTGGTCGGCGAGATGTATCCCTACAGTTGGGCCAAGAGCTGGCACCTGCAACTGGCCATCCTCTGGATCGCGTTGTCGTGGGTGGGCACGGCGATCTACCTGGCCCCGCTGATCGGCGGGCGTGAACCGCGCAAGCAGCGATTGCTGGTGAACATCCTGTTCGTCGCCTGCGTCGCGGTCGCGGTGGGCAGCCTCGCCGGCGAAGTGCTGGGCATCAAAGGCATGTTGGGCGACCTGTGGTTCTGGCTCGGCCATCAAGGCTGGGAATACCTCGAGTTGGGCCGGCTGTGGCAAATCCTGTTGTTCGGCGGCCTGGTCTATTGGCTGGTGATCGTCGCGCGCGCGATGGCGCCGGTGCTGAAGCATGGCGCGGTGGAGCCGGCGCATCGGTCGCTGATCATCTTCTATATCTGCAGCGCCGTCTTTGTGGTGGGCTTCTTCGCGTTCGGTTTCATGTATGGGCGCGGCACGCATCTGTCGGTCGCGGATTACTGGCGGTGGTTCGTGGTGCACATCTGGGTGGAGAGCATCTTCGAGTTCTTCGGCGCGGCGGTGATCTCGCTGTTCCTGGTCACGCTCGGCCTGGTGTCCGCCCAGTCGGCGCTGCGGGTGTCCTACCTGACCGCGATCCTGGTGTTCATCAGCGGCATTCCCGGCACGGCGCACCATTATTATTGGTATGGCGGGCCGAGCTTCTGGCTGGCCATCGGCGGCGTGTTCAGTTCGCTGGAACCGATCCCGCTGATCCTGTTGGTGGTGCGGGCGTGGATGGAATACAAAAGCATCCATGAGTCGGGCCGCGAGTTCCCGTATCGCTGGCCGCTGTATTTCCTGACGGCCAGCAGCGTCTGGAACTTCGTCGGCGCGGGGATGTTCGGGTTCGTCATCAACCTGCCGCTGATCAACTACTACGAGCACGCGACCTACCTGACCAGCAACCACGGCCACACGGCGTTGTTTGGCGTCTATGGCATGCTGGCCATCGCGGTGATCCTGTTCTCGTGGCGCGGGCTGGTGGAGAACCGCTACTGGAACGACCGCATCCTGAAGTTGAGCTTCTGGGGCCTCAACGGCGGCCTGGGGCTGATGTTCCTGACGGGCCTGCTGCCCATCGGCATCTACCAGTTCTGGCACTGCTACGACAAAGGCTTCTGGTATGCGCGCAGCTCGGCGTTCTACGACCTGCCTGCCATCCAAATGCTCGGCAACTGGCGCGTCGTGCCCGACATGATCATCATCGTGCTGGGAGCGTTCCCGCTGCTCTACTTCCTGCTGACCACCTACCCACGCTTGCGCAAGGTGGCTGACAGCGCCGGCAAGTAGATCATCGCAGTGGGTCTTGCCATAGCGTTGGTGTTCGTTACACTGCGCGGCGATGAAAACCCCGCTCTGGCTTGCTGTGTTCTGCGCGGCGACTGTCATGGCTGCCGATCGGCTGCCGCGCACAGACTTGATGGTTTATCGCGACGCCAGGGGACGAGTCCAGCCGGTGAAATCCGTCGCCGACTGGCAGAAGCGCCGCGTGGAAATCCTGCGCGGGATGCAGGAGATCATGGGACCGATGCCGGGCAAGGCGAAGCAGTGCCCGCTGGACGTGAAGGTCGAGGAGGAAACCGACTGCGGCAGCTACGTGCGGCGGCTCATCACCTACGCCT
>JACRKA010000010.1 GCA_016219905.1 Verrucomicrobiota bacterium | reverse complement strand
TTGGCCGTGCGGGACGCACGGCCCACTCTGTTCGAGTTCCTTCATCAGCTTGTCAGGCTGCTCACGGGTCACAGTCACACTAGCCTGCCGCGTGGCGTCGCTCTCGGCCGCCACAAGGTTCAGCGTCGCTTGCCCGCGTTGGTCGCAGCAGACGGCGGCGTGGGGTTCGTTGACGAAGCTCTGCGCGTTGTCGCCGAGCCAATGGTAGCGGCGGGCGTATTTGCTGGCCTCGTTCATGCCTTGCTGGACGACGGCCCAGTGGCCGTTGGTCGTGAAGAGGAAACAGTGATGGTAGAGATCGTAGCCGTCTTGCACGGCAGCGGAGTCCACCTTCGCGGCGAGCTTGCTGGCGTGGACCAGTTCCATCGGACTGTGACCGAGCGCGTAACAGTGCGCCTCGATCTCCGAGGGTGTCTTGCGCGACGTGGCGCCTTTGCCGCCGGCGACATGGATTTGAGTGTCGCGCTCCAAGCCGCGCAGCGCTTCCTTCAGCGCGCCGCAGACCGTCGTGGTGACGCCGCTGGAGTGCCAGTCGAAGCCCAGCACGCTGCCGAACGCCTGGAACCAGAATGGGTCGCTGAGCCGGCGCAGCAGTTCTTCCGGCCCGAAGTCGCGGACGAGCACCAGCGTCATCGCGCGGGCCAGCTTGACCATCCGCTGGAAAAGCCACGCGGGCGCCTTGCCGCCGTGGAGCGGTAGGTTGGCGACGCCGGTTCTCATGCGGCTACGATAGGAGTCTGGACGCGATGAGTCGAGACGACTATGCTCGTGGCCATGTTTACCGGATTGGTTGAAGAAGCTGGCAAAGTCGTCAGCGTGAAACGCGGCAAGAAGTCCACTGAGCTGACCGTGCGCGCGGCGACGGTGCATCGTGGCTTGCACAAGGGGGACAGTCTCGCCGTCAACGGCGCGTGCCTGACCACCGTGCGCAAGCGCGGCGCGCTTTTGGGTTTCGATGTGCTGGAGGAAACGCTCCGCGTCACGAATCTCCAATATGTCCGCCCCGGCGACGCGGTGAACTTGGAGCGGCCGATGCGCGCCGACGCGCGGCTCGGCGGGCATTTCGTGCTTGGTCACGTGGACGGCGTCGGCACAGTTCGCCGATGGGAACAGTCGGGGAAGGATTGGGTGCTCGAGGTCGCGGTGCCGAAGGAGTTGATGCGTTACCTCATCTACAAAGGCTCTGTGGCCGTGGACGGCATCAGCCTGACCGTGGCCGACGTGGGGCGCGATTGGATTCGGATTTGGATCATCCCCCACACGCGCGAGGTCACCAACCTCGGCCAGCGACGCGCCGGGGACCACGTGAACCTCGAAGCGGACGTGCTCGGCAAATACGTCGAACAGTTGCTGGCCCAAAGGACTCGTTGACATTGTCCACTGCGTGAAGCTATTTTTGCCACACTGTGTCTCCTTCGATTGAGAAGCTATTGATAATTCAAGACCGCGACCGTCGGGCGTTGCAGCTCGATCAGGAGTTGAGGCGCATCCCGGTCGAGCGCGCCGAGGTTGATGCGCGCGCGAAGGCGGCCACGTCGCGTCTGGAGGAACTCAAGCTCAAGGCCAAGCAGGTCGAGTCCGAGCGCAAGGAACTGGAGAACCAGGTCGGCACCAAGCGCGAGCAGATCAACAAATGGCGCGGCCAGCAGGTCCTGACCAAGAAGAACGAGGAATACCAGGCGCTGACGCACGAGATTGAGGGGGCCGAGAAGGAGATTTTCCGGATCGAGGACAAGGAACTCGACCTCATGGACAGGGCCGAGAAGCTCGCTGCGGAGATCAAGAAGGAGCAGCAAGTCCTTGCCGAGATCTCTGCGATTGCACAGCGGCAGAAGGACACGCTGGGCCAGCGCGAAGGGGCCATCAAAGCAGAACTTGAGACGCTCAAGGCTGACCGCGGCGCGTTGTGCAAGGACGTGGACGAATCGGTGATGTCGCGCTATGAGCGCATCATGCGGCATCGGAAGGATTCGGCGGTGGTGCCGGTGCAGCACGGCATTTGTGGCGGCTGTCACCTGCAGATTCCGCCGCAGGTGATGCACCAGGCCAAGAGCAGCGAGGAACTGGTCACTTGTGACCAATGCGGCCGGATTTTATATTGGTCGCGCGAATTTGAGCCGGCGCCGCAAGGCGCCGTGCATTGATCTTTTCGAAGGGGCGGATAGTCGCTGGCTTCGCTTCGGCGGGGCTGGAGGAAAGTCCGGACTCCATAGGGCAGGATGCCCCGTGAAAGCGGGGGCGCGCCGTTTCAAGGCGGCGCGACGGACAGTGCCACAGAGAACATACCGCCCCGATGCCGGCAACGGCGCCGGGGTAAGGGTGAAAAGGTGCGGTAAGAGCGCACCGGGCGCGCGGGCAACCGCCGCCGCATGGAAAACCCCATCTGGAGCAAGACCAAATAGGGGACTGAGTGGCCCGCTCGACGGTCCCGGGTATTGGTCGCATAGACAAATGACTATCTGAATCCTGCGAGCCTTTGCGGGCCCCGCGGGATAAACAGAATCCGGCTTACGGCCCCTTCGAGACTATGAACATGGAGCGATGGAGTATTGGAGTGGTGGAGTGACGGGTTGAGTGCTGCCCAATGCTCCATCGCTTCGTGGCCCCACGACTCCCAGCCAAGAACACCGTGCTCTACCCGATCTTCCTCGAACTCAAAGACGCGCGCTGCGTCGTCGTGGGCGGCGGCCAGGTCGCGCAACGCAAGGCGCAGTCGCTCCTCGCCGCCGGCGCGCGCGTGAAGGTCGTCGCGCTCACGGCCTCCGAGCGCATCGAGTCGCTCGCCGCCGAGGGGAAACTGGAATGGATCGGCGAGCTTTACCGGCCGGACCATCTGGATGGCGCCCGGCTGGTCTATGCCGCCACCGACGACCCGCAGCTCAACACGCGCATCGCCGCCGACGCGCGCGCCCGTGACGCGCTGACCAACGTGGCCGAGCCGCCGGCGGCGGGGGACTTCATGGTGCCGGCGACCCTCAAGCGCGGCGACATCGTGATCGCGCTTTCCACAGGCGGGGCCAGCCCGGCGCTCGCGAAGAAGCTGCGCGAGCGGCTGGAGGAAGTCATCGGCGAGGAATACGGCGCGTTGGCGCGGCTGCTTGGCGAATTGCGCCCGCTGGCAGAGCAGCAGATCAAGGCGCAGAACAAACGCCAGCAGCTCTACGAGGAGATCGTCAACTCCAACGTCGTGGACCTGCTCCGCGCCGGCAAGCACGACGAGGCCCGCCGAAAGTGCGAGAAACTGCTGGCAGGATTTTCGAAGCATATAAACGCTCATGAGTGACCGCGACTTCATCTTTTACTCGCTCTGGGTTTACGTCGGCGCGTTTCTTTACTCGCTCTACCTGATCCAAGGCCGCGGCCGCTGGGAGAGCCGCGGACACACGGCCCTCGTCGCCATCGGCTGGCTGTTGCACGGCTACGGGCTGTGCTTGCGCGCGCAGGCCATCAACCATTGCCCGATCACAAACCTCTTCGAGGTGGTGATGTTCATCACGTGGGCCGTCGTGCTCGTGTATCTGATGATGGGCTTGGTCTGGCGCGTGTCGTTGCTGGGGGAGTTCACGCTGCCGCTGGTGATCGCCTGTGTCGCGTCGGGGTTGATCCCGGCGTTCGACCACCACCGCGCCGAGGACATGGTCCGCAACGTCTGGCTGAGCCTGCACGCCGCCATCGCTCTCCTCAGCTACGGGGCGCTCGCGCTGGCTGGCGTCACCGGCGCGATGTATCTGGTGCAGGAGCGTCAGCTCAAGGCGCACCGGATGCGCGGCATCTTCGCGCGATTGCCCGCCATCGAACAACTCGACCGCATCAACTATCGGCTGCTCGTCGTCGGCTTCGCCTTCTTGACGGTCGGTATCGTGTTTGGGTTCGTAGTCGGCGCGGCGCTGATGATGAAAGACACGCCGAAAACGATCTGGTCGCTGGTCGTGTGGGCGCTCTACGGGGGGCTGCTGGCGGCGCGGATGACCAACCGGTTGCGCGGGCGAAAGGTGGCGCTCGGCTCCATCGTGGCGCTGGCATTCGTGCTGGCGACATTCTGGGGAGTCAACATGCTGTCGGCGCAGCACCGCTTCTGACCATGGCTATCGTCGTCGTCGGCATCAGCCACCAGAGCGCGCCGGTCGAGGTCCGGGAGCGCGTCGCTTTCAGCCCCGGCCAGTTCGCGGAGGCGTTCGCAACCCTCCGCGCCGAGCCGGGGGTCGCCGAGGGCTTGATCGTCTCGACCTGCAACCGCATGGAGATCTACGGGGCAGGGGCCGACTCGGCGGCGGTCATCCGCGGCATCGAGGATTTCCTCCACCGCTTCCACGAACTGGACGCGCGTCTCGGCGAGGAAATCTACCGCTACGAGGAACCGCGCAGCATCGAGCACCTGTTCCGCGTCGTGTCCGGGCTGGAGTCCATGGTGCTGGGCGAGACGGAAATCCTCGGCCAGATGAAGGAAGCCTACGAGCGCGCGCTCACGGCCAGGGCGACCGGCAAGACTTTGAACCAGCTTTTCCAGCGGGCGTTTCAGGTCGCGAAGAAGATCCGTTCCCAGACCGCCATCGTCCGCGGCACCGTCTCGGTCGGGTCGGTCGCCGTCGAGCTTGCGGAGAAGATCTTCGGCGAGCTGGGTCAGTCACAGGTGATGGTCATCGGCGCAGGCGACACCAGCGAAAAGACGGCGCGGGCGCTGCTGAGCCGCGGCGCAAAGACAGTCATCGTCGCCAACCGCACCCACGAGCGCGCGCAGGCGCTCGCAGCGGAACTGGGCGGCCGGGCGGTGCGGTTCGAGGAGTTTCCACAGGAATTCGCCCACGCGGACATCGTGGTCAGCTCGACGGCGGCCCCGCACCACATCGTGACGTGCGAGAAGGTCGCGGCAGCGATGCCGCTTCGGCGGAACCGCCCGTTGTTCCTGATTGACCTCGCCGTGCCGCGCGACATCGAGCCGGCCGTCAACGACCTCGACAACGTCTATCTCTACAACATTGACGACCTCCAGAGCATCGCCGACGAGAACATGCGCGCTCGCCAAGAGGAGATCGCGAAGTGCAACGAGATGGTGGCGGCCAATGTTGCGAAGTTCCGCGAGTGGCTGAACCGTCTGCCGCCGGGTGCGGCGTAGCGCGCGGCCAAGTTCATTGTCTCCGCCGGCGGACATAATAGACTCCCCGCGCAGAAAGAATGAAGGAAGAACACATGATGCCGACAACCGGAGGGTGTGGCCTGTGAGCGAAGAACTGGCGACATTTGCCGTTGAACGGCTCGACAACCTCATCCACGAGGTGCGCGGCGAAAAGGTCATGCTCGACTCGGACTTGGCGCGCATCTACGGAGTCGCGACCAAGGTCTTGAACCAAGCCGCCAAACGCAATCTCGCCAAATTCCCGCTGGACTTCCTGTTCCGGCTGACGCAAGAGGAGGCGGCCGCGCTTTATCGTTCAAGGTCACAATTTGTGACCTTGAAGCGCGGCCAGAACATCAAATACCTCCCGTGGGCGTTCACCGAGCACGGCGCGATCATGGCGGCCAACGTCCTCAACAGCCCGCGCGCAGCCCAGATGAGCGTCTTCGTCGTCCGCGCGTTCGTCAAGATGCGCTCGATGCTGACCGACACCCGCGCGCTGGCTCGCAAACTGGCCGCGTTGGAGAAGGAACTCAAAGACCGCCTCGACGTCCACGAAGCCGCCATTGTCACCATCCTCCAGCGTGTCATGGACCTCATTGACCCGCCGCCCCAACCGGAGCCAGCACCGAAACACATAGGCTTTCAAGTGAAGGAAAGTCCGGCGCGCTACAGAACACGACCGTCACGCGCGCGTTGACAGCTCTTCGTGTATCAGAGGGTGCCTCTTGCGCTCAGGCGAATTGCCCTCGTAGCACGGGCCGTTTCTTTGGCCCGATGCTGGCCGTAAACTCAATGCTGGTCTTGTCGCCGTCGAAACGGCAGGTGACGGTGTCGTGATGAGGGGTTTCATAGTAACGCCACATCATCTCAAAGGTGTCTTCGTCCTTCCACGTGCCGCTGGCGACCAGCTTGTGTTTCGTGCCGGGCTTGGGCGCGCCGCCGGAGATGAGCCGCGGCGGAGTGCCGGGCAGGGTGGTTCCGCCTAGCTGCCAGCGCTCGATGCCACATGTGACGGGATAAGAAGTGCGAGCGTCCTTGAATGTGACGACACAGCCATCGTTGCGGAATGCGAACGCGGCGCTTGTTAGGCCGAGGTCGTTGGTTGCGAACATAAAGGTCTTGCCGGAAACGCGGGCGGCGATCGGAGAAGACGTCTGACCTTTCGGCGGCGTCAGCGCCGGTGACGAGAGGGTTTGCTGCAATCGCGCCTGCGACTGCGGGTCGGCGGGCAGAGACTTTGCCTTCATCGCCGGCAGCAGATGTTCCCAGACGAGGTCGAGTTCGCCCTGCATGCTCTTGCTCTCGCTGGTGATGGCGATCACCGCGTCCTGGTCTGGCATGACGAGGGTGAACTGGCCGAACGCGCCGTCGCCGCGGAAGGCGTTATGCTGGCTGCGCCAGAACTGGTAGCAGTAGCCTTGCAACCAATCGTTCTGCGCGTTGGGGCGGGCCGGCTTGGCGGGCGAGGGCTGCTGGATCTTGAACGTTGTCGCTTCCTCGATCCACTTCGCGGGCAGAATCTGGCAATCTTTCCAGCGACCTTTTTGCAGATAGAGTTGGCCGAACTTGGCGAGGCCCTCGGTCTGGATGCTCAGTCCCCAGCCGCCGGTGCAGATGCCGCGCGGGCAGGTTTCCCACGTTATGTCGGCGATGCCGAGTGGATCAAACAAACGCGGTCGCAGGTAAGTGGCGATCTTTTGCCCGGTGAGCTTCTGCACGATGGCCGAGCATAGGTAGGTGGCGGCGCTATTATAGACGAACTTCGTCCCCGGCGCGTGGGGGATGGGCCACTCCAGAAACGCCTTTGTCCAGTTCTCCTGCTTCACGACCTCGAACGTCGGGTCTTTGTCGTGGCCGACCGCCATCGAGAGCAGGTCCCTCACGCGCAACGCCGCGAGATTGTCGCTGACCTGGTCGGGCAGATCTTTAGGGAAGAACGACACGACCTTGTCGTCCACGCTGAGCCGGCCTTCCGCGACGGCGAAACCGACGGCGGTGGAGGTGAAGCTCTTGCTCATCGAATACATCGTGTGGTTGAACTGCGGCGCGTAAGGCGACCACCAGCCTTCGGCGACGACGCGGCCGTGGCGGACGAGCATGAAGCTGTGCAACTCGTGTTTGTTTGCCGCCATCGCGTTGAGGAACGCAAGAATGCCCCGCGAGGAGATGCCCTCCGCTTCCGGCGTGCTGCGCGGGAGTTTCTTGCCTCCGAGCGCGTGTTGAGCTGCGGCGGAGGAGGGGATGAACGAAATGAAACCGAAGCCGGCGGTGCCAAGAGCGAGTTGTTTGAGGAACGCCCTGCGGGTCGTTGTCATGGTAAGAGGATTTGCAAAAAGGTGGCGGAAATACAAGGCTGGGAATTCATCTTGGAGTGCGGTGGCTTGACACCGCCTTAATGCGGCCCGGCTGGACTGGCCGGAATTTGGATTAATGGTTACATCTACCGCGCAGCCGCGAGTCAAGCCTCGCGGCGATAAGGCGGCGTCAAGCCGCCGCACTCCAAGGCTTCACAACTTGACGGCGGGCGATGGCTCTGCAAGCATCGTGTGCAGGCGCCTGCGGGTCGAAAACCGAACGCAGGCGCTTCGAGCAATAACGACCCGACTTCATTTCATGCCGGAAAAGCCTCAAGTCATCCTTCTGGGCACACGCGGCAGCGCGCTCGCGATGGCGCAGAGCGGCCTTGTGCGGGACATGTTCCGGAAGTTGCATCCACGGCTGCAGTTTGAGCTAAAGATCATCAAGACCTCCGGTGACAAGAAGGTCCAGCCAAAGGTGATGCCGGAGTTCGGCTTGAAAGGACTCTGGACGCGCGAGATCGAGGTGGCGCTCACGGGCCGGCGGGTGGACGTGGGCATTCACAGTCTCAAAGATCTACCGACGTTGCTGCCGGCGGGACTGGTCCTTGGCGCGACGCCGAAAAGGGGCGACCCGCGGGACGTGCTGATCACGCGCGGGCCGCGGTTCGCGGAACTGCCGCGCGGGGCGACGGTGGCGACGGCGAGCCTGCGGCGGCAGGGACAATTGCTCGCGTTGCGGCCGGATCTTCGCATCGTCGAAGTGCGCGGCAATGTGGAAACGCGGGTCAACAAACTGGAGGCCAACGCGGACTGGCACGGCATCGTGCTGGCCGCGGCGGGCCTGGACCGGTTGAATCTGAAACTCGACAAGTGGGGCTTCATCGCGCACCCGTTCGAGCCGGAAGAGATGCTGCCCTCGCCGTGCCAGGCGATTCTCGGCTTGGAAATTCGCGCGGATGATGAGCGCATCATCGAGTTGCTGCGGCGGCTCAATCACTACGCGACGTTCCAGGCGGCGATGGCGGAGCGGGCGTTCGCGCACGCGTTGGAGGCCGGATGCCGGACGCCGGTGGCAGGCTATGCGGTGTTGAGCGAGGGCGAGCTGACGTTGCGCGGCGCGGTGTTTGCCGAAGACGGCCGGGTTCGGTTCCGGGGCGAGATCAGCGGCGCGGAGGGCGAAGCGGAAAAGCTTGGCTCAACGCTTGGCGAGGAGGCAAAGTCCAAGCTCACATGAGCGGCATCGTTTATCTCGTCGGCGCGGGGCCGGGTGACGCAGGGTTGTTGACACTGCGGGGCGCGGAGTGTCTGCGGCGGGCGGAAGTTGTCGTCTATGATTACCTGGCAAACCCGGAACTGCTGCGGTTTTGCGAGCCGGGGACGGAGATCATTTACGCGGGCAAGAGCGCCAGCCAGCATGAACTGGAGCAGGGCGAGATCAATCAATTGCTCGTTGACAAGGGCAAATCCGGCAAGCGCGTGGTGCGGCTGAAGGGCGGCGATCCGTTTATCTTTGGGCGCGGTGGCGAAGAAGCCGAGGCGCTCGTGGCGGCGGGTGTGCTGTTTGAGATTGTGCCGGGAATCAGCTCGGCCATCGCGGCGGCGGCCTACGCGGGGATCCCGGTGACGCATCGCGAGGCAACATCGGCGGTGACAATCCTGACCGGCCACGAGGATCCGACGAAGCCGGAGAGCGCGTTGAACTGGGACGCGCTCGGCAAGTTGGATTCGACGAAGGTGATTTTGATGGGCGTCGGCAACGTCGGCAAGATCGCCGACGCGCTGCGGCGCAACGCGCCGGCCGAGACTCCTGTGGCGATGATCCGTTGGGGCACGACGGGCCGGCAGCAAACAGTGATCGGCACGCTGGCCGACATTGCGCAGCGGGCGGAGCAAGCGGGCGTGAAGCCGCCGGCAGTGATTGTCATCGGCAAGGTAGTCGGTCTGCGCGAGAAACTGAACTGGTTCGAGACGAAGCCGTTGTTTGGCCGGCGAATCGTGGTGACTCGGACGCGGGAGCAGGCGAGCGAGTTGAGCCACCAGTTTCACGACCTCGGCGCGGACGTGCTGGAGGTGCCGACGATCCGCATCGAGCCAACGAAGTCGCCGGCGATCCTGCGCGATGCCATCGAAGGCATCGGCGAATACGACTGGGTGGTGTTCACCAGCCCGAATGCGGTCGTGCATTTCTTCGGCGCGTTCTTCGAAATCTACAAGGACATCCGCGACATCGGCGGGGTGAAGATCGCGGCCATCGGGCCGGGCACGGCGGCACGGCTGGAAGAGCTGCATTTGCAGTTGGACCTGATGCCGGAGGAGTTCGTCGCGGAGTCGGTGGTGAAGGCGTTCGCGAAGCTCGACGTGGAGAACCTGAAATTCCTGTTGCCTCGGGCGGACATCGCGCGCGACGCGCTTCCGGAAGGGTTGGAAGCGCTCGGCGCGATTGTGGACAAGATCGAGTGTTACCGCACGGTGCCGGAGACGGACGACGTGACGGGCAATGTGTCGCGGCTGCTGGCGGAGGGCGCGGGTGCGATCACGTTCACGAGCAGTTCGACCGTGGAGAATTTCTGTGGGCTGGTGAATCTCGCGGCGTTGCGCGCGAAGTTTCCGGCGCTGAAGCTGGCGAGCATTGGGCCGATCACGTCGGCGACTTTGAAGAAGCTTGGCTTTGAGCCGGACATCGAGTCAGCGCAGCACGACATTCCGGGACTGGTGGAGGCTGTGATGGCGGCAATGGGGAAGGGGGAGCCGACGGCATGATCATCAAGACGCGAGAGCAGGCAGCGCGAGCGATCACAGCCGTTATCAGCGTGACCTTGCTGATCGGCGGGCTGGTGTTGGTTTTCATGCCGCATCATGCACACCGGATTCTCGCGATAGTCGGCGGGCTGTCCTTGGCGGTGATGGGCTTGTTCGCGCTGGTGCGGCCCAAGCAGGCGAGGCGGATCGGGGCTATCGTCGGGGGCGTAGTGCTGTTGGTCGCAGGCGGGATCATGTTGGTCACGCCGGGGCCTGGGCTTGCGGCGATTGTGGGCGGGCTGGCATTGTTGGCGACGGAGTTTGTCTGGGCGCGGCGGTTGTTGCAGCGGTTCAAGGATGGCGCGATCCAGGTCAAGGATGCGGTGATCGGCAAGAAAAAGGAGTGAACGCATGAGCGAGAAACCAGGTGACAACTTTGTGGTCCTTATTACGCGGGAGGGCATGGGCAACGCAGCGCCCGAGCTTCAGATGAAGCTGGTGGCGACGTATCTGAAGCTGCTGATCGAGAACGGGACGTTGCCGAAGGCGATCTGCTTTTACACCGAAGGCGTGAAGTTGGTTGTCGAAGGCTCGCCGGTGCTGGAGCAGTTGCAACAATTGGAGAGCAAGGGCGTGCACCTCATCATCTGCCAGACCTGCCTGAACTACTACAACCTCCGCGAAAAAGTGAAGGTGGGCATCATCGGCGGCATGGGCGACATCCTCGCGGCGCAGATGCTGGCGGGGAAGGTCATCACACTCTGAGCGGGGCAGCGGCAGAGGCCGGTGACGCGCTGAAAAAGGGGCGGCGTTCCGGCCGGAAAAACCTCTTGCTTCGGCGACCTGTTTGAGTATCCTTCCGCCCGCTTTTCGCAGGACAAAACAACCGTGACGTGTGCAGTAAGCTTGGAGCGCGGTTAGACGACGCGCTTCTTTGTGTTTTTTGGGCCAAAAATCCGTGAGCAACGAACTGGCGGAGATCAAGATTTTCAGCGGCAACGCGAACCGGCCGCTGGCGCAGAAGATTGCGGAGTATTGCCGCGTGCCGCTGGGCGACGCGCTGGTGAGTTCTTTCCCAGACGGCGAGACGATGGTGAAGATCAACGAGAACATCCGCGGTCGCGACGTGTTCATCGTGCAGAGCACCTGTCCGCCGACGAACCAGAACCTGATGGAGCTGCTGATCATGATAGACGCGGCGCGGCGGGCGAGCGCGGCGAGGATCACGGCGGTCATCCCGTTCTTCGGCTACGCGCGCCAGGACCGCAAGGACCAGCCGCGGGTGCCGATCACGGCGAAGCTGGTGGCCAACCTGCTCACGACGGCGGGCGCCAGCCGTGTGCTGACGATTGACCTGCACGCGCAGCAGATCCAGGGCTTCTTCGACGTGCCGGTGGACCACCTCTATGCGGCACCGGTGCTCTACAAGTATCTGAGCGAGAAAAAGCTCACTGACCTGGTGGTGGTGTCGCCGGACGTGGGCGGCATGAAGATGGCCTACGCCTACGCGCAGTTGCTGCACGTGGACTTCGCCATCGTGGCCAAGCGCCGCGTCTCCGGTTCGGAGGTGCAGGCGCTGAACGTGGTGGGCGATGTCGAGGGCAAGACTGCGTTGATGGTGGATGACATGACCGAAACCGCTGGGACGTTGACGGCGGCGGCGGAAATCCTTAAACTGAAGGGCGCGAAGCGGGTGCTGGCGGGTGTCAGCCACGCCGTGCTCAACGACAAGGCGATCGAGCGGTTGCAAGGCTCGACGCTGGATGAGTTGATCACGACCGACTCGGTGCCGCCGCGCGAGGTGCCGAACTTCAAGCTGACGGTGCTGAGCGTGGCGGATTTGCTGGGCGAAGGGATCCTCCGCATCCATGATGCGGAGTCGGTCAGTTCACTGTTCAAGATCAACGACGAAAAAAGATTTTAATCGAAGGACGTATGGAGCAGGTAGCACTCAAAGCAGAACATCGAAAAGAGGCCGGCCGCGGGCCGGTGAAACGGCTGCGCACAGGCGGCGTGGTGCCCGGCGTGGTCTATGGCGCGCACACCCAACCTGTCGCGGTCCAGGTCAAAGACAAGGATTTGAAGAAGGTCCTGCACGGCGCAGCCGGCGAGAACGTGCTCGTCGAGTTGGAAGTGTCCGGCGCTGGCGCCGCGGAGAAGCGGCTGGCGCTGGTGCGGGAAGTCCAGCATGACGCCATGACCGACCGGGTGTTGCACGTGGACTTCCACGAACTGAAGGCCGACGAGAAGTTCATCACGACCGTGACGGTCGAGGCCGTCGGCGAGGCCGTCGGCGTCAAGAACGGCGGTGTGCTCGAACTCGCCATGCACCAGCTTCGCGTGCGTTGCCTGCCGAAGGATTTGCCCGCGAAAATCACCGTGGACGTGACCGCGCTGGACATCGGCAAGGCCGTCCACGTCGCCGAGGTCAAGGCGCCGGCCGGCGTCGAGCTGCTGGACCGGAAAGATCTGCCTGTCGCGTTGGTGCTGGCGCCGGCAGTCGAGGAAGAAGCCGCGCCTGCCGCCGAGGGCGCCGTGCCCGAACTGGAGGTCATCAAGGAAAAGAAGACCGAAGGCGAGGAAGCCGCACCCGCCGAGGGCGCCAAGGGCAAAGCCGAAGGCAAGCCCGCCGCCAAGGCTGCTGGCAAGGCCGAGGGCAAGGAAGCCAAGGCCGAGGCCAAGCCCGAAGCGAAGAAGGGCAAGTAACCCGGCCGCCCGCGGGCCGACCCGTTCATGGGCGAGATTCGCCTCGTGGTTGGACTCGGAAATCCGGGCCGCGAATACGGAACATCGCGGCACAACATCGGGTTCCGCGTCGTGGACAAGCTCGCGGCCGACGCGGGCGCACGCTGGCAGACGAAGTCGAAGTTTGAAGCGGACATCGCGGAAGCGCAGCTCGGCGGCCGGGCTGTGTTGCTGGCCAAGCCGCTGACGTTCATGAACGCCAGCGGGAGCGCGTGCGCGGCGCTGCTGCACTGGCACAAATTTGAACCGGAGCAGATGCTGGTGATCGTGGACGACGCCGACCTTGATGTGGGCCGGCTGCGGTTGCGCGAGAAAGGCAGCGCCGGCGGCCATCGCGGCTTGTTGAGTATTGCGCAGTGCGCCGGCAGCGAGCAATATCCGCGGTTGCGGATCGGCATCGGGCGGCCGGAGCCGGGCCGGGCCGCGGACGGGTTGGTGGGTTTTGTGCTCGGCAGGTTCCGGGACGACGAGCGGCCGCAGGTGGACGAAGCGGTCGCGCGCGCGGCCCAAGCGGTCGAGAGCGCGGTCGCGCGCGGCGTGGCCGCGGCGATGAACGAATTTAATGGTTAGCCCGGCGGACGCCGGGATGCAGTTGACGAAAGGAGTCCGAAGTTGAACCAATACGATGGGTTGTTCATTTTGAACACCGCCGGCAAGGATGAGAACGCGCCCGATCTGATCGAGGCGCTGAAGAAGGAAATGGAAACCGCCGGCGCGGTCGTCAAGGCCGTGCAGAAGATGGACCGCAAGGTGCTCGCGCGCCCGATCCGCAAGGTGACGGCGGGCTACTACGTGAATTTCGTGTTCGATGCGGCGCCGGGCGTGATCAACGCGCTGCGGCCCAAACTGGCGCTCAACGAAACGATCCTCCGCGTGCAATTCCTCAAGCACGAGGAGCCGAAGGCGAAGGAACCGGCCGCAGCCTGAAAGGCCCCATGGCGTCGTTCAACAAAGTCATCCTCCTTGGCAACTTGACAAGGGATCCAGAGCGCAGCTACACGCCGAAGGGCACTGCGATGACCAAGTTCGGCCTCGCGGTCAATTACGTCTATACAACCGAAGCGGGCGAAAAAAAGGAGGAAGCGAACTTCTTCGACATCGTCGTCTGGGGGCGGCAAGCCGAGACGGCGGCGCAATACCTGAGCAAGGGGCGGCCGGTGCTTATTGAGGGCCGCCTCCGTTACGAGTCCTGGCAGAACGACAAGGGCGAGAAGCGCAGCAAGATCGGCATTGTCGCCGAAAAGATCCAGTTTCTGGGTGGCGGCCAGCGCGCCCAATCAACGGAGTTTACCGAAGAAGCCGGCGAGAATTCAGGCGCGGCAGCCGCGCCGCGCGCCTCACGTCCGGCTCAACGGCCGCCTGCGGAAGCGGCGCCGGAGGCCGAAGCCGAAGCGCCCGCCAAGGAAAAGGACGACATCCCGTTTTAACCGCGGCCCCTGCCGCAAAAGCAAGAAAGCGAAGCGAAGACTATGGCCATCGAACGACCCGCGCGCCGCAAGCGCATGAGCGACTTCCAGAAGCGCAAGTGCAAGCTCTGCGAAGACCAGGTGCAGATTGACTACAAGCAGCCGGACCTGCTGAAGCGGTTCCTGACCGAGCGCGGCAAGATCCTTTCCCGCCGGTTCACCGGCAACTGCGCCCGCCACCAGCACGACGTGACGCGCGCCATCAAGCTCGCGCGCAGTATGATGCTCATCAAGTAACGACCGACCGCGGCCGTGGGCCGCCCTGACAGCTTATGACCACCGAAGTAATCCTGCTCAAACCCGTGGACGGCCTCGGCGCCGAGGGCGACAAGGTCGCCGTGAAGAACGGCTACGCCCGCAATTACCTGTTGCCCCAGCGCATCGCCACGCTCGCCACGCTCGCCAACGTCCGCCAGCTCGATGAGTTGAAACGCCGCCGCACCGAGCGCGAGGCGGCCGAACTCGCGGGCCTGCGTGAGATCGCCGACAAGATCGCCAAGCTCACGCTCTCCATCCCCGTGCAGACGGGGCAGGGCGGCAAACTGTTCGGCGCGGTGACCACGCATCACATCACCGAGGCGCTTGCGAAGGAGAACATCACCGTCGAGCACCGCCGGGTTGAATTGAAGCACCCGATCCACGCGCTCGGCACCTTCGATGTCGAAATCAAACTCCACCCCGAGGTGACGGCAAAGCTCAAGTTCTCCGTCGTCAGCTCCAACGCCCCGGGCACCGAGGAAGCCGCCGGGGCCGAGGCCCGGCCGAGGGGCCGAAGGCCGCGGGCCGAGGGCGGTGAGGCCAGGAAAGCCGCGAAGCCTGAGAAGGCCGAAAAGGCCGCGCCCGCCGAGAAGGCCGAGAGACCGGAGAAGGGCGAGAAGAAGCAGAAGAAATAATGCAGCCGTTTCAGCCCAGGCTGTCACCCACAGCGACGCCGGACAGCGGCGCGTCCGGCGCAGCAGGCCCCGGGCGTGCGCGGAAGAGCGCGAGACGGCCCACGGCGAAAGTCTCCGTGTTCCCCGGAGCCGACGCGGGCCGCGCGTTGCCCCACAACGAGGAAGTTGAGCGGTGTCTGCTCGGTTCGCTGCTGCTCAACGGCGTCGCCGTCAACGAGTGCATCGAGAAGTTCGCCTCGAAGGACGCTGAACTGCGCGGCGCGGAATTTTTCTACAAATACGGCCACCAGCTTGTCTATCGGGCGATGGTGGACATGGCGGACAAGCGCGAGCCGATTGACCTCGTGACGGTCACGCAGAAGCTCGGCGAGCGGAAGCAGCTCGAAGAAGCGGGCGGCCCCGACTACATCACCGGTCTGGTCAACGCCGTGCCCACGGCCGCCAACCTCGAGTATTTCCTCAACATCGTCCGCCAGAAGTATCTCCTGCGCCGCCTCATCGAGGTCGGCACGCAGATCGTCACGGAAAGCTACGAGACGACCGAGGAGCCGGAGGATTTGCTGGATCGCTTTGAGGGGGCCGTGTTCGACCTTGCTCAGGAGAAACACGCCAAGGGCCTCCAGAGCAGCCAGCAGGTCGTCAAGGATGCATTCCAAGAGATCGAGGACATGATCAAGCGCAAAGGCGCGCTGACGGGCCTCGCGACGGGTTTCCCGAAGCTGGACCGCTGCACCAACGGATTGAAGGGCGGCAACGTCATCGTGATCGCGGCGCGGCCTTCGATGGGCAAGACCTCGCTGGCGATGAACATCGTCGAGCACGTTGCGATTCACAACCCGGAGAAGACCGTGCCCGTCGGCGTTTTCAGTCTCGAAATGTCCGCCGTGCAGCTCATCATGCGCATGATCTGTTCCTTGGCGGAGGTCAGCACGACCAAGATCCAAGGCGGGTTGATCGGCGAGGCGGAGCAACGCCGGTTGTTCGACGCCGCCGACAAGATCAACAGCGCAAAGATTTGGATTGATGATACGGGCGGCTTGACCATCATGGACCTGCGCGCCCGTGCGCGCCGGATGAAAGCGAACCATCAGGTCGGATTGCTGGTGGTGGATTACCTGCAGATGATGCGCGGCAGCGCGAGCCGGAAGAACGACAACCGGCAGCAGGAGATCGCCGACATCTCCGGCGGGCTGAAGGCGCTGGCCAAGGAGTTGAACGTGCCGATCATCGTGCTCTCACAGCTCAACCGTGAGGTGGAAAAACGCGAAGGCGGCCGGCCGCGGCTGAGCGACCTGCGCGAGTCCGGCTCGATCGAGCAGGACGCGGACGTGGTCGGGCTGCTGGCGCGCACGAAGGACGACAAGGACGACGAGGTGTTGCCGCCGGTGCTGGACGTGGTGTTGTATATCGCGAAGAACCGCAACGGCCCGCAGGATTCGGTCGAGTTGACGTTCAAACGGGATATTACCCGGTTTTTCCCGGGTGCAACGGTGGACGCAAGCGACATGCAAGGAACCAGAGAGGAGACGGCGTGAGCGCAACGCTGCGAGGGCTTATCAGCGTTGTGTTCGCGCTTGGGGTGATGGGCGCGGGCATGGTCCGCGCGCAGGAGGCGGCTTTTCTCGTCAAGGAGATCGAGATCCGCCACGTCGGCCCGGTGCCGATCAGCGACAGTGTCATCCTTGCCAACATCCAGAGCAAGGCGGGCCAGACCACGACGCGCGCGGCGCTGGGCCAGGATGTGCGCAATCTCTACGCGACGGGCTACTTCACCAACGTCAGCGTGTCGCAGGAGGACGTGGAGGGCGGCGTGAAGGTCCTCTTCACCGTGCAGGGCAAGGCGAAGATCAAGGAGATCATCATCCAGGGCAACGACAAGGTGAAGGCCTCGCGCATCCGCAAGGAGATCGAGTTGAAGGTGGGCGAGCCGCTCGACGAGCGGAAGGTGGTGCTGGCGCAGAAGAAGGTCGAGGAATACTACGAGAAGGCGGGCTACGAGCAGGCCAAGATCAGCTACGACATCAGCATTGACCAGCAGACGGGGCAGGGCGTGATCACGTTCCGCATCCAGGAGGGGCCGCGGGTGGCGATCATTGACATCACGTTCACTGGCAACGAGCACTACAAGAAGGCGGTGCTGCAGAAGCAGATGAAGACCAAGCGGAAGTGGTGGCTGTCGTGGATCGTGCGCACCAATGTGATGAAGAAGGAGCAGTGGCAGGACGACCTGGACAAGGTGCGCGACTTCTACCACAACGAGGGCTTCATAGACATGCAGTTCAAGGACGTGAAGTTTGATTACGTCACGCCGCATGAGATGTATGTCCGCATCACCATCATCGAGGGCAAGAAATACCTCGTCGGCAAGATTGACCTGCAGGGCAACCAGCTTTTCCCCAGCGCCGACATCCGCGCGAAGCTGAAGATGGTCGAGGGCAAGACCTTCGGCCCGAAGGCGCTCGACACGGACATCGAAGCCATCCGCGATTACTACGGGGCGCGAGGCTACATTGACGCGCACGTCAACCCGGCCAAGCAGCCCAATGTCGAGAGCGGCCAGATGGACATCATCTACGTGATTGTCGAGGGGGACATCTCCTACCTCGACAAGATCAACATCCGCGGCAACATCAAGACCCAGGACAAGGTCATCCGCCGCGAGCTGGCCATCAAACCGGGCGAGATCTTTGACATGGTGAAGG
>JACRKA010000071.1 GCA_016219905.1 Verrucomicrobiota bacterium | reverse complement strand
CGCCGGTCGCGCCGGTCGCTCCTCCGCCCGCGGCTGCGGCCACGCCGCCGCCTGCGCAAGCCGCGCCGGCCGTCCAGCCAGCGCCGCCGCCTGCGCCAACACCCGCCCCTCAACCGGCGGCATCAACCCCGCCGGCAGCCCAGCCGTCGCCGCCTCCGACGCCGCCCGCAGCGACGCCGCCCGTGCCGACGCCCCCGCCCCAAACAACGCCACCACCGGCCCAACCTGCTCCGGCACCCGCGCCGCCAACTCCGCCCGCCGTCCAACCCAGCGCCACGAATCTGATTGTGGCGGCCCTGACATCGCCCGGCGACCGGGCGACATCCGCAATCAAGCGCCTCATTATCAGACATGCGGCACCGCAAAAGCCGCCGTCATTGCCCGAGAGCATGCTTCAAAACGCCCCCATCAACCTGGAAGTCCAGCGCGTCTTCAGGAGGAAGGACGCAGCAGATGCCTCCACCCGTGGCGTGGACGCCCGCAGCAACTATCGCGAAACGGCCTCGCTGACCATCACGATCCAAAACGTCACCCCGCAATCGTTCACCAACGTCGTTGTCCGATGGGCGATCGCAAAACGGGCCGTCGGCAGGAATCCCATGGCCAAGGACATCTTCCTCGGCGCGGAAGAGAAGCTGACGCTCAAACCGATCGAGCGGAGGATCATTGAAACACCCGTCGTCGAGGCGGGTGGCGTGATGTCGTCACTGATCGGGCGCGCCTATGGCGAGATGATCAAGGGCCACGGGGTCCAAGTCATCATCGGCACAAACTGTGTTGCCGAGGAAGTGGTTCCGACCGCCCTGAAGATATCGTTCAAGAACCTCCAGCCAGTGCCGAAACCGTCTGAATAGGCAGCCCGCATTCAGCCCGGGTTGCCCGGAGGCGTGGACTTTCGTTCGGAGCGGTTCAACTCGAGAAGCTGCCGGGCAGCCCGCGTGTTCTCCTCCAAGTCTATCAACAGCCAGAGGCCTTCCCCCAAGGCATAG
This sequence comes from Verrucomicrobiota bacterium, assembly GCA_016219905.1. Lineage (GTDB taxonomy): Bacteria > Verrucomicrobiota > Verrucomicrobiia > CAIQCK01 > CAIQCK01 > JACRKA01. The sequence goes on along the minus strand of JACRKA010000071.1, from coordinate 9,540 downwards.
ATCAGCAACCCCGCCAGCAAGGATGCGGGAATGGCCACACCGATCTGCAGGACGGTGTCCATCACGGACTGTCCGCTTCCCCCCTGTCCCACCGCGACCAGAACGGTGACGATCAGGCCGGCGGCGACCACGACGGCGAGCACCTGGAGAACGCCCGCCGCGACCCGAAGCCCGCGGAATCGCGGGGCCAACGGCGCGGAGATGGCCTGCACCGCGCCGCAGGCGGGGCACGTGATTGCAGACCCGACCTGGGAATGGGCGGCGTTGAGTTTCTGACTGCACTCGATGCAGCGAAAAGTCAGTTTCATGGCTTGCACACCTCTCTTGCGTCTTCGAGTCGGCTATTTATCGCATCCGCGCCGGTCATTGACCAACATTTTCTCTAGGGGCGGCCGGCGGCCGTTGCCTGCTTCAAAACGCCGCCCTGCACCAGCAGGTTCAGCACCGCGCCCGCCGCCTGCTGCGGCGAGATGTGGGTGGTGTCCAGGGTCAGCTCAGGCGTCAAGGGTGCCTCGTAGGGATCATCGAGGCCAGTGACGTTCTTGATCAGGCCGGCGCGCGCCTTCCGGTAGAGGCCTTTGGGGTCGCGCTGCTCGCAGATGGCCAACGGCGTGCTCAGAAAAATCTCGAAGAACCGCAGTTGCCGGGCCTGGTGCATCGCCCGCGCTTGGTCTCGCCCCGCCCGAAACGGGCTGATGAAACTGACGATGGCGATGATGCCGCTGTCGGCAAACAACCCGGCCACTTCGCCGATCCGGCGGATGTTCTCCTGCCGATCCGCCGCGGAGAAGCCCAGATCGCTATTCAATCCGTGCCGGACGTTGTCCCCATCGAGCGCGTAGGCAACGTGGCCGCGCGTGATCAGGTCGTGCTCCAGCGTGAAGGCCAGCGTGCTCTTGCCGGAGGCGGGCAGGCCCGTCAGCCAGACCGTGCAGCCCTCCTGCCGGAGCCGTCGCGTCCGCTCCTCGCGAGTGGTGTGGCTTTGCTGCCATCGGACATGGGTGGCCTTGGTGTCTTGCATGGGAGGTCGTCCAGAAAACTAGATGGCTGTTCCGCCGTAGCCTTGACGGCGGATCACCCCGCCCCAGCGGCGCGTGATCTCGTCGCGCAACCCCGGCGGCATCTCGTAAGTGTTCGCTTCATATCCCGCGAGCGCCGCCCAGTATCCCTCCAGCCGCGGCCGAAAGCGGTCGAAATCGCCCAGCGCCAGCCGGTCGTAAAGCGTCCGCATCGCACCCACGGGATCGCGCACGAGGTCCTCGTAGCGCAGCTCGTGATAATGGCCCGAAGGAATGAGCGGGCGGTCCTCCTCGAAACGCCGGTGAAGCCGCAGGAACGTCTCGAACACCCGCTCGTCCAGTCCCTCGAAGCTCGGCCGTTGAAGGCCCTGGCGCCGGTAGAGCGTTCTCCACAGCTTCATCGTCGAGATAAACACGCGATACGGATCGCGGACGATGTGCACGAACTTCGCCTCCGGAAACATCTCCAGCAGGACTTTCAGCCGCGCCATGTGCGCCGGCGACTTCAACACCAGCCGCCGCGGATCCTTCACCGTGAGCCGGCGCAGCAAGCGCAGGAACCCCTCCTGCCACCGCCGCACGGCCTCGGGCGGCACTCCCTCGAAGTCGAGGTATTCCATGTCCATCGGCGGCCGGTTGGGAAACGCCGTCGTGTTGTAAGGCGACGGCACTCCCAGCAACGCCAGCGCGAACTCGTCCTCCTGCGGCTTGTCCCACGTCACGGCCATGTTGTCCATCGGCCGCCGCGCCGGCAGCATGAACTGGAGCCACCTCGGCAGCCAGCGGCCGGTGAGCAAGAAATGGCACGGCGAAAAGCAGTCATAGCTCGTCGGCGCGGCGTGCCGCTCATCGAGCGCGAGCATCTCGTGCAACAGCGTCGTGCCGGTGCGCCAGTGGCCGAGGACGAATACCGGCGCCACCGGGATGTCCGTCGCCCGGATCCGCCGGCCATAGAGCAGGTTCTCCACCTGACCGAGGAGGGAGTTGGCGAGCGCAAAGGAGAAAGCGATCCCCGCGGAGGGAACCAGCGACCAATGAACCGCGCAATGGTTGCGGGCCAGCACTCTCCCGAAGGCAGACGCGTTCCCGCCCGCCCAGAGTCGCGGCTGGGTCCACCACGCCTTCCAATCAGTCGTCGTAGGTTGTCCCGTGTTCATTTCCTGACAAGGATGAGTGGATAGGATGGCCGTTCACTTCCAAGCTGGTCTCAGCTCGTGCGCCTCCAGCGCGATGAACTTCGCCGCCCCGCTCTTGATGGAAAGTCCGGGCAACTTGGCTTCCGCCTTCAGAATCACCGGCATCGGCACGTAGGTCAGGCCGTCGCTGGCGAAGACCTCGAACGCCGTGCGGTCGGCGTAGAGGATCAACCGCTGCCTGCCGTTGCGCAGCGGCGCGGGGGCGCGGTGGTTGTTGACGATCAGTTCCTGCTTCGCCGCGTCGTAGGCGATTTCAACGCCGCGGACGTTGAACGTGACCGTGGCGTCTGCGGACGGCTCGAACTCGGCGCGGACTTCGAACAACTCGCCGTCAACCTGTGCGAACGGGTTCGCGCCGCCTTCCTTCAATGTCCGTGCGCCGAAGCGATGCGACTTCGCGCGCAGCTTCTCAAGTTCCTTCACCGGCGTCCATGTCAGCCGCGGCCCTTCGGCAGTGCTGAAGAGTTTCAGTTCCAGCGGCAACGACATGGCTTGATTGAACGGCATCCCCGGTGACGGCGCTTGCAGCCAGCCGATCTGGATGCGGCGGGCGTCCTTCGCCGGGATGTCGCTGAACGTCTGCGCCGCGTAGAAGCCGCGTCCGCGATGGCCCTTCAGCTTCTCAGTCTCCGGTGTGAACCTCGTCCCGTCGAAGCGGCCGACCATGTAGTCGCTGTTGGCGGCGGTGAGCACCCACTTCTTCTTGGTCGCGTCACCGTCCACGGGCAACTCGAAGAAGTCGGGGCACTCGTAGAAACCCTCCGTCTGGCTCAACGCGGTCCAATCCTTCAGGTCCGGCGAGCCGAGGAAGTGGATCGTGTGTTTCTTCTCCGGCAGGGTGACGTAGAGCGCCATCACCCACTTCTTCGTCGGCTCGTGCCAGAAGACTTTGGGATCGCGGTTGCCGCCGGTGATCTCTTTCACAACCGGGTTGCCGCTGAACTTCGCAAAGTTGCGCCCGTCAGTGCTGGAGGCGATGCACTGCACCATTGGATGGCCCGCCGCGGTGTAGATCAGGACTTGCGGCGGCTGGCCGTCCTTGCCGAGGCCGCTGGTATTCTTCCAGTCCACGACCGCCGAGCCGCTGAACATCGGCCCCAGGTCGTCCGGCGCGAGCGCGTCGCCGATCTCCTCCCAGTGCACAAGGTCGCGGCTGACCGCGTGGCCCCAGTGCATGTTGCCCCACGGCCAGCCGTAGGGATTGTGTTGGTAAAACAGGTGATACTCGCCGCGGTAGAAGACCATCCCGTTCGGGTCATTGTTCCACCCGCGCTTCGAGGAAAAATGGAACTGCGGCCGCAACGGTTCGTGGTAGAGATTCTCCGCGCCTTTGATTTCGTCCGCCTGCTCGATCTGCTTTAACCCGGCGGAATCCTCCGGCAGCCTGTCCGCCACCAGCGCGACCGTCTTGCCGCGCCACGCGCCCGCGTCCATGAACGCCCACCAGTCCGGCTCCGCGTTGGCCAGTTCGATGTCGAGCGTCACTTCGGGTTTGCCATCCACAAACACCGAAACCTTTCGCTTCGGCGCGCCGTTCTTGATGGGAATGTTGAGGTAGCGTTTCTCGATCTTAAACTCGCGCCTCTGGTCGCTCAGCAATGCCGGAGGTTTGCGGTCGGTCAACACGATTTGATCCGCGTTGATGTGCCCCCAGCCGCCGCTCGCAGCGTCCACGATCTGGATGCGCGCCGTCTTGCCCGCGAACTCGCCCACGTCCCACGAGCACGGCGCGAGCGCCTCGCTGCCGCCGGGCTTGACGTTCGGCCCCGTCGCAGTGCGGACAACCTTGCCGCCCACCAGCAGGTTCATGCACGTCTTGCCTTCCCAACCGCCGCCGCCGATGAGGAAGCTGATGAACCTGCGCTCGATCTTGAACTCCGGCGACGTGAGCGTGCCGGTGGTGCGATCGCCTTTATAAAAGGAATTGACCAGGCCCTTGCCTTGAAAACCTTCCACGCGCATCTGCTTCGGCAACGTCCCCCGTGCCGGCCCCGGCCCGAACGCCTCGCCCGCGGCCTTCCAGCTTCCGTAGTCCTTGCCCTCAAAGTCGGCGAAAACGATGTCGTCCGCTGCGCGCGTCATTGAGCCAAGAACTGCGGTCAGAAAGCAGAGAACAAGCTGCACAGTCGTGTTCATGGCATGGGCGGTGATATTAGTTGAGACACTTCGCCGCAAGCGAATGTATTCACGGCGTCGCCCAGATGGATCGCAGCTCGCGCACGACGAGACGCTGCACCTGCGCCGCGCCACCTTGCACGGTCAGCGCAACATTCCTGTTGGCCGGGTCCGCGAAGAAAACACGCGAATGCGTCACTTCGCCTCGATTGCCGAAAAGCTCGATGCTCGTCCGGTCGAGCAGTGCGCGCAGGATGAGTTTGCCGTCCAACGGTGCGAGCGCCAAAGAACGGTCGCCGATTCTCAGCTTTCCGTTCTTCACGTCGTAAATCAGTTCCTCACCGCGTAACGTCAGCTTCACCTGCTTGGTCTGACCTGGTTCAAGCTCCAGTTCGATATCGAGCAGGTCGTGATGAATGCCGGCGAGCGCGTTGTCGCCCGGCTCCAGCGGGCGCGGCCCGGACTCGTGCGTCTTCTCGTAGAGCTTCGTGATCTCGGCGATGGGCTGTCGGAACACGCGCGGTCCCTCAGGCGTCGTGCGCAACGTCAGCTCGCGCGGGAAGCTCATCTGCTGGTTGAACGGCATGCCCGGATAGGCATTGGGCTTTTCGGCCTTGTCGCCGCTGTTCATCCAAGCGATCTGGACGCGACGCGCGCCGGGCGCGTCGCTGAACGTCTGCGCGCCGTAGAAACTGCCGCCCCATTGCGTCCGGATCGGCCCGGTCTGCGGCTTGAACCGCTCGCCGTCGAACTCGCCAACGATGTAGTCGCCGCTGCCTTTCGTCAGCAACCACTTCATCCGGCTCCGGTCGCCGTCCACGGGCAGTTCGAACATGTCGGGGCATTCCCAATACCACGCGCCCGGCCCGATCTCCTGGAGCAGTTCCCACGACTTGAGGTCGCGCGAGCGGAACAGCCCGTAAGTGGCGTGCTCGCGGTCGGTGTTGTTGCGCGAGAGCGACAGCGCCATGAACCACGCGCGCGCCGGCTTGTGGAAAAACACTTTCGGATCGCGATCCTTGGAGTCGGTTGTGCGCAGGAGCGGATTGCCGGCGAATTGTTCGAACGTCCTGCCGCCGTCGGTGCTGAAAGCCAGACACTGCGTCGCCTTCAGTCCCGATCCGGTTGGTGGCATCAATGTGTAAACCAACAGAATCGGCGGATCGTCGCCGTGCTTCAGGCCGGAGGCGTTTTCCCAATCCACGTGGCCCGAACCGGAGGCAATGCCGTTTTTTCCCTCGCACGGGATGGCCGTCGGCAAATGCCGCCAATGAAGCAAATCGTCGCTGACCGCATGGCCCCACACGATGGACGGACAGCCCGGCGGACGATGCTGGTGGAAGAGGTGCCACTGGCCTTTGTAGTGAACCATTCCGTTGGCGTCGTTGAGCCAGCCAGTCTGCGCGGTGAAATGGAACTGCGGCCGATGCGTCTCGTGGAGCAGCGTGCTCGCATCCGAAGGCACGCCTTTCGGCTGGTCGCTCTGCGCGAACTGCTCCACCGCGATCGCGCCCGTCGCGGACTTGCTGTTGACGCGGATGCGCGCCGTGCGGGCCGCCAGTTCGCCGACATCCCACGTCCTCCAGTGAAGTGTGCGCGTCGGATCGAGCATCTCGGTCGCGCTGGCTGCCCGCACGACGCGATCCTCCGCGAGCAACTCGACGCCGAGTGTGGCCGGCAGGTCGCGCGGCCCCCGGATGAGGAAGTTGATGAACTTCCGCTCGATCTTGAACTCCGGCGAGAGCGGCGCGCCGGCGGCCGTCTCCTTGGGGCCGGCGAGGACGATGTCGTCTGCGGCGCGCGCGGCAAACGGCGCAAGAGGGACGGCCACAGCGACGCAGAGCAGGGGCAGGAAGGTTTTCATGGTGGCATCGGGATCAGCCGGACCGCGGTGCGGTGAAGGACGCGCGGGCTACTCCATCAGCAGCCGCAGCAAGGCCAGCGCCGCCGTGCTGAACCCGAGGAAGCCACCCAGATAAGTCGGCACGATGCCGCCGATGTCGCGGACGGGTTTCCAATTCATGCGCGTCAGCCATGCCACCGCGCTCAACCCCCACGCCAGCGCGCCGATCAGCATGGACAACGTGCCCGCGCCCGCGCCGACCGTGCTCATCAGCGGCGACGCGCCCAGCCAGCTCGCCGGCAGCGTCACGTGCGCCGCGGCCGGAAATGCGCCCACCAGCGCCACGCTCAGGCTGGTGTAGGCCCAGTGATTGCCCGAGCGGTTGAGCCACCAGTAAACGCCCGTTGTCACCAGCCCGACCAGCAGCACCAGCGACCAGATGGAGTCAGCAATAGGATGATCGAAGCTCATAGCTTATGGAGCGGTAATCCGAATTGTTCCGCGATCTTCGAGAACACCACGCGGCCCTCCACCATCGCCAGCCCGGCGCGGACCGCCGCGTTCTCCGTTGCCGCGCGCCGCCAGCCCTTGCCGGCCAGCTCCAGCACGAACGGGAACGTCGCGTTGGTCAGCGCGCACGTCGAGGTCCGCGCCACCGCGCCCGGCATGTTCGTCACGCAGTAGTGCACCACGCCGTGCTTGATGTAGGTCGGCTTGTCATGCGTCGTCGGCCGCGACGTGGCGATGCTGCCGCCCTGGTCTATCGCCACGTCCACGATCACCGCCCCGCGCTTCATCTGCCGGACCAGCGACTCGCCCACCAGCACCGGCGCCTTCGCCCCCGGCACCAGCACCGCGCCGATGAGCAGGTCCGCCTGCCGCACCATGTCGCGGATGTGGTAGGCGTTGCTCATCAACGTCGTCACGTTTTTCGGCATCACGTCGTCCAGGTAACGCAGCCGCGGCAGCGACACGTCCAGGATCGTCACGTCCGCGCCGAGGCCCGCGGCCATCTTCGCCGCGTTGGCGCCCACTATGCCGCCGCCGATCACGACCACCTTCGCCGGAGCGACGCCCGGCACGCCCGCCAGCAGCAATCCGCGGCCTTTGAACGGCTCTTCCAGATACTTCGCCCCTTCGTGCACCGCCATCCGGCCCGCCACTTCGCTCATCGGCACCAGCAACGGCAGCGAACCATCTGCGGCCGTCACCGTCTCGTAAGCGATCGCGATGATGCCGCTGCGCATCGTCGCCTCCGTCAGCGCCCGGCTTGCCGCGAAGTGAAAATACGTGAACACCACCTGCCCCCGCCGCAACCTGGCGAACTCCGCCGGCTGCGGCTCCTTCACCTTCACGATCATCTGCGGCCGCGCGTAAACCTCCCGCGCGGATGCCACGAGCGTTGCGCCCGCCTCGCGGTATTCCACATCCGTCGCGCCGCTGCCGAGGCCCGCGCCGCGCTGGACAATCACGCGATGGCCCGCCTCGCGCAGCGAGTGAACGTGAACCGGCAACAGCCCGACGCGATACTCCTGCCTCTTGATCTCCGTGGGAACGCCAACGATCATGGCGGGAGAATACGATTGGTTTCCGGCGCGGGCAAGGTTGAATCAGCTTCCCATCGCGCAGCGAGAGATTAAGCTTCGTTGCGGCTGCGCGTTTTGCTACTCGAAGGAAACACAATACCATGAGAACCATCCATCATCTTGCCTGCGTGGCCGTCCTGGCCTGCACATTTCCCGCCCCGATGCTGTGGGGCGATTGGGCGCAATGGCGCGGGCCAAACCGCGACGGTCTCTGTGCCGAGACCGGCCTGCTGAAGGAATGGCCCGCGGAAGGGCCGAAGCTGCTTTGGAAAACCACGGGCCTTGGGCGCGGCTACGCGGGCGTCGCCATCGCCGCCGGCCGCATCTTCACGACGGGCGACCGGGAGAAGTCGCAGTGGATCATCGCGCTCGACTTGAAGACGCAGAAAGAGCTGTGGGCCGCGAAGGTCGGTCCCGGCCGGCCCGACGGCCCGCGCTGCACGCCGACGGTGGACGGGAACCTCGTCTTCGGTGTCGGCACCCACGGCGACCTGCTCTGCGCCGACGCCGCGACCGGCAAGGAACTGTGGCGCGTGAACTTCACCAACGATTTCGGCGGCCAGATGATGACGCACTGGGGCTACAGCGAATCGCCGCTGGTGGACGGCAACAAGCTGGTCTGCACGCCCGGCGCGAAGAACGCCGCGTTGGCCGCGCTCGACAAGAAGACCGGCAAGGTCATCTGGAAATGCGCCGCGCCCGATTTCGGCGCGCAAGGCAAGGACGGCGCGGGCTACTCCAGCCCGGTCATCGGCGAGGGCGCCGGCGTGCGCCAATACATCACGCTGTCGGGCCGCGGCCTGGTCAGCGCGGCGGCGGCCGACGGCACGTTCCTCTGGGGCTACAACCGCGTCGCGAACAAGACCGCCAACATCCCCACGCCGGTGGTCAACGGCGACCACGTGTTCTGTTCCAGCGGCTACGGCACCGGCGCGGCGCTGTTGAAACTCGCCGCGAGCGGCAATGGCGGCGTGAAGGCCAATGAAGTGTATTTCCTCGCCGCGAAAGAGTTCCAGAACCATCACGGCGGCATGGTGATGCTCGGCGGCCACCTCTACGCCGGCCATGGCCACAACGCCGGTTCCCCCATCTGCATCGAATGGAAAACCGGCAAGGTCGCGTGGGGCGGCGAGCAGCCCGGGCCGGGCACCGGCTCGGCAGCCGTGTTGTATGCCGATGGCCGCCTCTACTTCCGCTACGAGAACGGCGTCATGGCGCTGTTCGAGGCGACGCCGAAGGCCTGCAACCTCAAAGGCTCGTTCGAACTGGCCAGCAAGCTCGGCAAGAGCTGGCCGCATCCGGTGATTGACGATGGCAAGCTCTACATCCGCGACCAGGACGTGCTGCTCTGCTACGACGTGAAGAAGCGTTGACCCGCGCCTGCCGACGGTCAGGCCATCTCGGATGTGAGAAGAAGTCGTGTCCGAGGTTGAGTTCTGTTGACTTGTGGTTGGAACTCTCACTGAACGCTGAAAGCTAATACCCGCGGGTCGGCGGAGGTGAAAGTGTCTGAAAGGAAGAGCGGGACAATCAGCGGAACGGGCGCAGGATGTGAATACGTATTCGTATCCATGTTCTCTTTATCCCGGCGAACTTTGACTGCCGGTTATTCCATCCAATAATCAGTTCGAACGGCCCGAAGAACCGGGAATTATAATTTTCGAGCCACGTTTAGGAGAATCCGGAGTTACTATTTCCGTAGTAATCACCTCATAATCTGACAGATCTTTCTCCGTGTAAACTTGTTTCAATGACTCCAGAATCTCGATTAGGGGTATTTG
>JACRKA010000070.1 GCA_016219905.1 Verrucomicrobiota bacterium | reverse complement strand
GCCGCCGCCGGCGCGCAAAGCCGCCAGCGCCCGATCCTGATGACCACCTGCGCGATGATTGCCGGCATGAAGCCGCACGCCCTCGGCCTCGGCGAAGGCGGTGACCAGACCGCGCCGCTGGGCCGCGCCGTCATCGGCGGCTTGGCGCTCGCGACACTGGCAACACTCTTCGTCCTGCCGCCGGTCTTCGCCATCGTGCGCGGCCGTTCCAGCACCAAGTCCCGCTCGCTCGACCCCGACGACCCACTCAGCAATCACCACGTATCCACATGAAACGATTCCTCTGGCTCTGCATCACGCTCAAGCGGCCACGCTTTACGCGAAGGTGCCTGGCTGCTTGAAGGCGCTCGCCGTGGACAAAGGCGACAGTGTAAAGGCCGGCCAGGCGGCTGCTCTTACCTCCTCAGAGCAGAGATCAACTCGTTGAGCTTATCCTTCACCACCTGCAACTCGTTTTGAGTTGGCGGGTCGCTGATGCTGATGTCGAGAAGCCCAATGGCGTTCGTGTTGTTGCTGGTGGCAGCGATGGCGTCGTTGAGTTGTTGGTTGCTGACTTCGCCGGGAGCGCCGTCGTTGCCGGCGGGGCCTTGGGAACCGGCGGGCAACGTGAACGGGCCGTAACTGCTGCCGTCGCTCATGTCCACCGAGAGTGTGCCGTCGCCGTTGTCGCGGACGTTGGTGATGCTGCGGCCGTCGCTTCCGTTGCTGCCGTTGCTGCCGGGCGGCCCGCTGGAAACCCAAAACGGCCCGTAGCTGCTGCCGTCGCTCATATCAACAACAGCGCGCCCGTCGCCGTTGTCGCGCACATTCACCACGCTGCGACCGTCGGCGCCATTGGTGCCGTCCAAGCCATCGCGCCCGTCGCGGCCATCCGTGCCGTTGTTGCCCGCCGGTCCGCTCGCCACAGAATACGGCCCCCACGTGGAACCGTCGGTCAACTGGATTACGACGCGGCCATCGCCGTTGTCGCGCACATCGCTGATGCCGCGACCATCCGCGCCGCTCGGGCCTGTGCTGCCGACATCCCCCGTGTCGCCTTTCGGGCCGCTCGCGACCGAGTAAGGCCCCCACGATGAGCCCTCCGTCAACTCCACCACCACGCGGCCGTCGCCGTTGTCGCGCACGTTCGCAATGCCACGCCCGTCAGCGCCCGTCGCGCCCGGCTGCCCGTCACTGCCATCGCGGCCGGGTGCGCCATCGCTTCCGTCATTGCCGGGCGGCCCTTGGATGCCTTGCGGGCCGGCGGGAACGTTCTGGATGAGTTGAAGCAGCGCCAGCAATTGCTGCCGCATCACTTGCGAGGACAACGGCGCACGGTTGGAGGGTTGAGCGGGGTCGAAGGGCATGGCGCGAAGAATGAAGAATGGTTGGAGATTGGTGACTCGTGATGCGCGATTGATCGGCGAAGGAAGCGCGTCGGGCGACGGACAACGGACGAAGAGGGTTGAAAATCGGCTTACCTCGGAGATGAAACGCCAACGCTTTCAGGTCCGATGGCGATGGTCGGAGGCTCGGCGTTGGACCTCACAGGTGCGTCGCCATTGCTGTCGGGTCCGGCGTTCCACCTCGGAGGTTGGGCGTCTGAGCTTCGATGTCGGGCATTCATGCTTCAAGGTCCGACGGCCAAGCTTTGAGGTCCGATGCGCCACCTCGGAGATGCAACATCCGACCTCAGAGGGTCGGCATTCCACCTCCGAGGTGGGCCGTTGTGCCTCCTAAGTGGCATATTCCAAGCCTATTATGGTGTTGGCGGCGTCGGAGGCGTCGGGGTCGTGCCGCCACCGCCACGGGGGAAGAATCGCTTCAGGTTATCCAGCACCGAATCGGCGCCCGGCACGTTGCGTTTCGCCCCCTGCTTCACGTTGTTGTAGAACGAGAGGTAGGCCATGTAGGTGTCCACGCCCGCAGCCGTCTGCGTGTCCTCCACCGCCTCGTTGAGCGCGGCCACCTGTTGGGCGATGTCGTTGAGGATCGCACGCAGCACCCGGTCTTTTCCGAGTTCGGTCATATCCACAAAGTTCGGGACGAGTTCGGGGTGGGCGGCCATCTCCTGCGAGAAGGCCTCGTCCATGCCCGTGCGGAACGTGCCCATTTTCGGCAGCGTGCTTTTTTCCGTCACCGTGAGGTTGATGAGAAACGGCATGAGTGCCCGTATCTCGGCGAGTTTGTCCAGGACCGCCGTCTTGTTGGCGGTGTTGAGTTCAGCGGATATCATGTTGTCCATGGTGCGAGTGATGGTTTGAGGTTGCGGGTCTGGCGCCGCGCCATCCCAGGTCATGCCCGGCGCATCCCACGCCAGATTCAACATGTCCCACGTCAACGGCTGCGGCATGGCGGCGATTCCATCACAACGCCCGCTGGCACCGTTAGTCGAATATATTGGACGCTTTCGCTCAACCAGCCTCAGCACCGCCTCTCGGCCTCAGCTACCAACCTCGTGAGCGTGATGCCAAACACGCGGCAGATTCGTGCCGCCAGATCAAAAGTGGGGATCGAACGCCGCGCCTCGATGAGGCCGACCATCTCGCGCGAGATGCCCGCCAGTTTCGCCAGCGCATACTTGGAAAGCCGCCGTGCCTCGCGGTGCTCACGAATCACATCCGCCAGTGCGCCGCAGACAGGCTCCGGCGTGCCACGCGGGATGGCAGATGGCTTCACGGGGAAAAGTTTTCGGCGTCACTGTTTGCCCGATGGTGTGGATTGGCTGGATAGGGTGGAGTCGGTAGCGGCCATTCTGGGGCGTTCATAGGCGGTTGGCCATAAAGCCGCGCGAGTGTTTCAGGCGACACCCCGAGCGCGTAGGCTGTCAGGATGAACTGGTTGGTCAAGGTGGTTCGGAGCGCACCGAGCCGTTGCCAGCGGCGACCGGAGGTGACGATGGCTGTCGGCAGCAACTCGATCCGCCCGCGTTTCCGCAGGCGGCCGACGAATTCAACATCCTCCAGCAACGGCATGTCGGCGAAGCCGCCCATTTCCTCAAAGAGCGCCCGGCGCAGGAAAAGCGCCTGGTCGCCGTAAGGCTTCTCCAAATATCGCGAGCGAAAGTTAGCGCCCCATTCCACCAGTCGTCTTCCAGAGAATGCGCCCTCGATGCTGAGTCGAAACGCCCCGGCTGCCACGCCCGACCCACGCAAGGTTTGTGACACAGCGTGCAGGCAGTCTGGCGGCAGGAACGTGTCTGAATGCAGGAATAGCAGCGTGTTGCCGGTCGCCCGGGCCGCACCCGCGTTCATCTGCCGCGCCCGGCCGGGCATCGCGCGGATCACGATGCCACCGGCGTCGCGCGCGATGCGCGCCGTGCCGTCGGCGCTGCCGCCGTCCACGACGATGATCTCTTGTGGATTTCCGCGCCGGGCGCTCTCGATGCTGGCCGCTATGCGCGCAGCTTCGTTGAACGCGGGAATGATGACTGACACGCGGTCCATATCCGCTTCCTCTTTCTCGACCGTCCGACGCCACGAGATGAGGTCCTCCGGCCGATCCACGTCGGCCAGCCGTTCCATGAGAAAAGGCGGCATTCCAACTTGCTCCAACACACGCAGCGATTCCGCGAACACCGTGTCCGTGCCCCACGCGATGCCGCGAAACACTCCGGGAACCGGCTGCGTCAGCCCGATCAGGTAATAGCCGCCGTCGGTCGCGGGACCAAGCGCGGCGCGATGGCGCGTCAGGCCGTCGAATGCGGCCACCAGCGACGCCGCACTCAACGCAGGGCAGTCGGAGCCGATGATGACGGTGGCCGGGGAACCTTCGCGGAAGCTTTCCTCGAACGCGCGCGCCATGCGTTCGCCGAGGTCACCTTCGCCCTGCGGGCGATAGAGCGGGCCGTCACCGAGCCAGTGCCGCATCGCGGCCTCGCTGCCTCCGTCGAAGCGAATCTCCAGGACAGCGCCGGATTTCTCCGCCCAACTCTGTGCTGCGCGAAATGCCCGCAGCGTCAGCCGGCGATGCAGCGCCGCCGCGCCCTCTGCGCCGAGCGCGGGAATCAGGCGTGTTTTCACGCGGCCGGGTATGGGCTGGCGCGTGAAAAGTATCAACCGCGGTCGGTTGTCGTTCATGGTTCGCGCCGGGCCGGGGCCGTCCTTGACTCCAGCGCGCCGGTGCAACTGCTGCCGCAGCCGGCGGCGCAAGCCAGGCAATGCGGGCCGGTTTGAATCGCGAAATCCTGCAGGACTTCCGGCGTCACGTCCCAGAGGAACAGCGGTTTGGTGTTACGCATCTGCAACGCGAGCATCTGGTTGAAATCGCAATCATAGACCTCGCCGCGCCAGCCGACGCTGAGCGTGCTGCGGCACATCAGATTCGGAACCGTCGCAGGATTGAAGTTGTTCGCCAGCAACTCAAGGTAGGCGTCCCACTGGCCGCGCTTGCGCAGGTCGTCGGCGAACCGGCCGATGGGCATGTTGGTGATCGTCAGCAGCCGGTTGAAGACGACGCCGAATTCCCGCCGCAGCGATTCCTTGTAGTCGCTTTCCAATTCCGCCTGCGGAGCGGGCAGCTTCGGGCCGAGCGGGTTATAGACCAGATGCAGCGGCAGGCGCGTGCCGTAGCCGGCGGCGTTGAGCTTGCGCAGCGCGGCGATGCTCTTCTCAAACACGCCGTTGCCGCGCTGCTGGTTGACGTTCTCCTTCGAGTAACATGGCAGCGAGGCGATCACCTCCACCTCGTGCGCCGCGAGATACTCAGGCAGGTCGCCGTGGCCCGGCTCCTCGATGATGGTGAGGTTGCAGCGATCCAGAACGCGCGCGCCGGCGGCCCGGCTCGTTTCGACGAAGTAGCGGAAGAACTCGCTCAACTCCGGCGCGCCGCCCGTGATGTCCACAATCTCCGGCCGATGTTGCCCGATCCACTCGCCGATGCGATGGGCCGTCTCGCGTCTGACCATCTCGGTCCGCCACGGCGCGGCCTCGACATGGCAATGGCGGCAGGCCTGGTTGCACTTGCGGCCGACGTTGATCTGGAGCGTCTGCAGTCGCCCGCGGCGCAGCGACAGGCCATGCGATGTCAGCTTTTCGTCGAAGCGGTTCATGTCCCGGAGAAGCGATTGTCAGCCGCAGCTCCCATTACCACCATCACAACACTGGCTGGCCTCGGTGGTGGCGGTGTAATCGTGCCCTTTTGTTTCCTTTGGATGCCGCAGGCGCATCGGGCCGCGCGGAAACGGCTTCGCCTCGCTCAACGGAACTTCTGTCCGTGGCTCCACGAATGCGAAGAACGAGCGGTAGGGTTCCTTGCGGTAGAGTTGAAACGTCTTGTCGCACACGGCGTAGCGCCGGCCGCGTTCCATGCGGTGGCCGTCGTCGTCGAGCACTTCCTTGAACGGGCCGAGGTAGATCACCGCCTGGTTGCGCTCGTGGCACGGTCCCTGTATGCCTTTGAACGCCTGCACGGTGACGGAGCGGAATTCAATGCCCTTAACCGTTCGCCACGGCTGGTCGTCGCGCTGGAGAATCTGGATGCCGTAAAAGCCGGCGTCGGCAAAGGCCCGGAGGAAACTTTCCTCCGTCAGCGCGCCGGAGATGCAGCCGCTCCAGAGTTCTGGGTCTTTCTGCAATGCATCCGGCACCTCCTCATCGGAAACGATGTCGGCGATCACCGCGCGGCCTCCCTTGCGAAGCACGCGGAAGATTTCATCGAAAAGCTGCTTCTTTGCGCGCGGCTCCACCAGATTCAGGACGCAGTTGGAGACGACCACGTCAACGGACTCAGTGGCGACGAGCGGCTGCCGCACGCGCAAGTCCTCGGCGAGTTCGTCCGCGGCAAGAAAGGACGGGGCATCGGTGATGGGATGCGCCTTCAACTCGCGGTCGAGCAGTTCCAGGTCGAGCGCGAGGTCCTGGATGCGCCCCTTGCGGAACTCGACGTTGTCGTAGCCGAGCGTGGCTGCGATCTCGCCGCGATACTTTCGCGCCAGCGCCAGCATGTCGTCGTTCATGTCCACGCCGATGACGCGACCTTTCGGCCCGACGACTTGCGCGGCGATGTAGCAAATCTTGCCCCCGCCACTGCCGAGATCGAGCACGGTCTCGCCGGGCCGCACGTAGGCGGACGGATCGCCGCAGCCATAGTCGCGCTCGATGATCTCCTTCGGGATGATCTTCAGCAGCTCGCGGTTGTAGCTGACGGGACAGCAGAGTTCCGGTTGTTTGGCGCGCGCGCCGACCGAGTAGCGACGGCGCACGGCGCGTTCGACATCAATGTGTTTGAGATTCATCCAAGGGGACTTTCCTCATTGTTGTTTTCGTTTCAACCAAAAGACGATACCGCCGCCGAGCACAGCAACTGCCACGGCGGCTGGAATCGCCCAAAGCTCGTTGTATTGCGACCATTCGGTGATGCCCGCTGCGATGCCCGCGTAGTGCACGGCGATATATGTCCAGAGAAAATAGGAGCTGATCGCGATTGTCATCACAAGCACAATGACGTTGATGATGCGATGCCTCTGCCGGTTGGCTTCACGGAGCGTGCAGATGCCGCGTCGGCGAAAATAAACCACAAGCCCTGCCGCGAGAAACAGCAACGCCGTTCCACGAAACGCCCACGCGAAATGGCCGTAAAGCACGTTGCCGAGACTGGCGGCGAACGAGACGCTCGCCAGCCCGACCAGCACCAATACCACAGGCGTCAGACAGCACAACCCGCTGATGAACGCTGCCGTGACGCTCATCAGCCAGATGGCTTTGCGGTCATTAGCCCCCGAGTCTTGCGATGTGATTTTCACGCCATCCCTTAAGTGCGTCCGGGCATGTCCTACTTCGATTTGGCAGCCATCTCCGGCGTGATGTCGCATGGCACTTGCAGCGAGTCGGCGATGGCGTTGAAGCTGGCAAACAGTTCGACCACCTGCCGCGTTTCGTTGACCTCGCGCTCCGTCGCGCCCGCCATCAAGGCTGAGGTCTCGTGCGCGAGCGAGCAGTAGTTGCACCGGTTGGCCAGCGACACCGCCAATGCGATCAACTCTTTCGTTTTGCGGTCAAGCGCGCCCTGCGACAGCATGATTTTCTGCACGCGCCGCCAGTTTAATTCCAACCAATCGGGGTCCACCGCGGCTTGCGCCTTGAAAATGCTCGGCACCATCCCAAAGGCGGCCTTGATTTCCTCAAAGATCGCCTTGGCCTTGCCAGTGGCTTCGTTCTCGGACAGTAGTTTCGACATCTGTGTTTCTCTCCTATGATTACGGGTTTGTTTTCTGTGCTTCTGCGGTGGTTTAGATGCAAGCAACTGGCTGTCGGATTCCGGCAATGGTTCGATTGGGTGGTCGGAAAGTTACGACCATTGCCAATACATCGTCGGCAAACTCGCCCTCTTGGAATGCCCCGACATCTCGCAGGAGTTCATCCGCAGCCTGCGCGCTGGTAATCGTGGCAGGGAGTCGCTGGGCGAACGCATTGAGACCGTCCAAATCGAAGAACTCACCCCGCGCGTTAGAGGCTTCGATCACGCCGTCCGTGTAGAGAAAGAGCCGATCTCCTGGCTCGTAGCGGGCGCCGGCGGTGAAGCACGCCGGCTCAAACTCCGGGAAAATTCCGATCATCGTTTGCTGCGATGCCAGCCGTTCACACGTGCCAGCCTTCGCGCCGCAGAGCAGCGCCGGCGGGTGGCCGCAGCCGGCGTAATCAATCCGGCGTGCCGCCAAATCTACCTCGGCACAGAAGAACGTGACGAAAACACCGCAGCCGCTGAAGAACTGATGAATAAAGCGGTTCAACTCGACGGCCACTTCACAAGGTCGGCGCGTCTCCATAGCGCGCTGGCGCACGAAACTGTTGACACGCGCCGCCAGCAGCGCCGAGGCGATGCCGTGGCCGGTCACGTCGCACACTGCCAGAAAAATGCTGCCATCCTTGCGCGGATGCACCGTGGCATAGTCGCCGCCCAACCGGGCCATTTCGTGGTAACGCACCGCGATGTCCACGTGTTCATTCTGAAAATCTCCCGGCAGCAGGCTGCGATGAATCCGTCGGGCCAATTCCAGTTCGCCGACCGAAAAACATTCGCTTGGTGTTTCCTGTGGATTCATGGTGGTTACGGTTGAACTCAAAGCAGCGCGCGGCAGAAGCGGGCCTTCTTGTTTCTCTCAGAACACCTTCGTCGCCAGCTATTCGAGCCGCCGCGATGAATTGTAGAAAGGGCGGGCCGGGAACTTGGAAGTTCCCGGCCCGTCGGACTACTTCCGGAAAAGTATCCGGTGTCACTTCGGGCAAGACGGGCAATTGCCGCCCTGCTTCTTCGCGCAGCTCTGGCAGGCCTTAGCCTCGTCGCCGATCTTCTTGATGGCTTCCTTGCAGCACGCGCTCTTCACGCACTGCGCGCACGCTTTGCCTTCCTTGGCAGCCGCTGCCGCTTTGGTGCAGCACTCGCCTGCGTAAACGGTCGCCGCCAGACTTGCAGCCACCAGGGCTGCGGTGAGGGAATACAATAACCGCTTCATCGTGGTTCCTTTCTTTGTTGCTTGTCGAACAGTCTTTTTCTCATCTTGGTTTCGGTTGTGGTGTCCCGGCCAACTCACTTACAGTGGACAGGGCCACGACCGCGTTCGGGTCTTTAGATGCACGTGGTCCCGGCGAGGATTCAAAAAGCTGTTTCTTGCGTTGGAGCGAGCGACCCTCTAGCTTGCCCCCGCATGGCCCAGCCCGAGCTTAATACGGACGACGCGCTCCTGGAGGCGCTGTTGGCCAAAGCCGACGGAGCAGCGGAGGCGCTGGTGGAGCGTTACGGCGGCAGAATCTACGGCCTGGCTTTGCGCATGATGGGCAACCCGGCCGACGCGCAAGAGGTCACGCAGGAGGCGTTGCTGACCATCTACAACAAGGCCGGCAGTTTCGAGCGCCGCTCGGCGTTTTCGTCGTGGATTTACCGGGTGACTGCCAACGCGGCATTAATGCGCCTGCGCAAACGCAAACGGCAGCAGGCGGAGCTGTCCTTGGAGACGCTGCAGGAGCCGCTGGGTGAATCTTCGCGAATCCTGGAGGACTGGCGGCGCATCCCATCCAGTGATGCGCTCAACCACGAACTGGGCGAGGTCATCCAGAGCGCGGTGCAGGCGCTGCCCGATGAGTATCGAGTGGTCTTGGTGATGAAGGACATGGAAGAACAATCGTTGGAAGAAATCGCTGCCGCGCTGGAGCAAACGGTAGGGGCGGTGAAAACGCGGCTGCATCGGGCACGGATGGCCGTGCGCAAAGCCGTGACGGTTTACCTGCACGAAGGGAGGCGGCCGACAACATGAAGATGAACAAGTTCATGTTGAAGATGATGCTGAAGATGATGTTGCATCCGATGGCCTACACCTGCCGCGACACCAACAAGCTGTTGCTGGACTACGTCGAGGGCACGCTGGCACCGGAGAAGCGGCGCAAGCTCGATGCCCACCTCGCCGACTGCCCTGAATGCCAGGCGTTTCTGGCCACCTACCGCGACACCATTCGCCTCACGCGTGGCGCGTTGCCTCCGGAGAGCGAGATGCCGCCAGAATTGCGCACACGACTGGTGGATTTTCTGAAAAACAACGGGGCTTGATGCACTGCCATACTCTCAGCTCTCTGAGTGCGTTCGTCTGGATCGTCGCCGTCTGTCCCCTTCGCGGCGCGGAGGAGGGGCCGATTCCAGCGCCCGCCTGGCAGCGAGGCGATGAAACACTGGCTGCGAAGTGGGCGCAAATCACCGGCCGATTCATTTTTCAGCAGGCTTGCACGACGTGTCACGCTCATACGTGGGGGCCGGGCCATTGGCCGCGCGCGCGATGGGAAGAGTATTTGAGAAATTTTCCCGGCAATCACCAGCCAGACGTGCGCGACCGCTACGCCGACCTCACAGCCATGTTCGATGCAGGCAAAGCAATGCCGACGCGCGGGCAGCAGGTGGACGCGCTGACCGCCTTTGTGTTGAAGACCGGCCCCGCAACTGAACTGCCGGCGCTGGAGCGCGACAAACCGTTTCGCGGCGCGCCGGAAGTCGGCGCGCGCGCGCCGGGTTTTTCGCTGACGGACATCGCCGGGAGGAAATGGTCGCTCGCGCAATTGACCGACAAGCGGGCGCTCGTGCTCGTTTTCTCCCGCGCCCACTGGTGACCGCCGTGCACGCGTCAGTTGGTCGAACTGAATCACACCTACGAAAAAATCAAAGCCGCCGGCGCGGAAGTGCTGGCCATTCATGTCGAGTGCAGTCCCGCCGGCACCGCGCTGACGGTGAGACGGCAGAGTATTCAGTTTCCGATGGCGAACGACGACCGCTTGCAGGTCGTGGACAAATACAGTCCGACGAGCACTTGGTTGATTGACGCAGACGGCGTCATCCGCGCGCGCTGGCTCGGCCACATCCACGAGCGCGTCGGGGCGGGGGCGATTTTGGAGGCGCTGGCGCGGCTCACTCCCGCGGCCAATCGCTAAGCGTTCAAGAAAATTGTAATAAAACCGGCATCAGCCGACTTTTATTACTGGTGGAGACTGCCATGAGCAGCCGTGATAACGACAACGCGGAAACGTTCCTGGAGCTGTTGCGGCCGATCGAGCGCGAGCTGGAGGTGTATTGCCGGCGGCTGGTCTGGAGGCCGGATGACGCGCCGGACGCGATCCAAAACGCGGTGATGCGGGCGTTCCGGGCGTTCGACCGCTATCGCGAGGACGCCAGTTTCCGCGCGTGGATGTTCAAGATCCTCACCAACGAAGTGTTCGCGATGAACCGCAAGCGCGGCCGGATCGAGAAGTTCGAGGTCGCGACCGATCCGCAGGAACTCGACGTGCTCGGCGCGCTGGAGCAGGCGGCCGACTACACCGACTGGCTGTTGTCGCCGCAGGCGCTGGCCGACGCTCTCGATGAGCATGTGCTCGCCGCGCTCAACGGCCTGACCGACCCGGAGCGGGCGGTGTTGCTGTTGCGAGCCATCGGCGAGTTCCGCTACCGCGAGATCGGCGAGTCGCTCGGCATCCCGCTGGGCAGTGTCATGGGATACCTGTTCCGGGCGCGACAAAAAATGCGCGCGGCTCTCGTGCCCGCGCGCCGGAGAGTGACGCCATGAGATGCCACGAATCACGCAACTTGTTAGGCCCTTATCTCGACTCGGAGTTGGACACCAAGACCACCCACGATATCGAGCAGCATCTGCAATTGTGCCCCGACTGCGCGCGGGTGTTCGACGCCGAAACGAAACTCGAGGTTCGCATCGTCGCGACGCTTCGCGAGGGCGCGCGCACCGCGTCGCTCTGGCGCGAACTGGAAAGCCAGATCGCGCCGGCCTCACCGTGGGGATGGCTGTGGCAGCGTCCGCTGTGGGCTGCCGGGGCCGTCGCGACGGCGGCCGTGGTTGTGGGGCTGGCCGTGACGCTCTGGCCGCGCGAGCAACCGCTGGAGATGGCGGCGGCCCTTGAGAAATGCCATCACAAATATGCGGCCCGAATCACCGCGCCAGAATTCAGCGGCGCGCCGCCGCCGGAGATCGTGGCGAAGATGGGCAATGAACTCGACGTGGCGGCGTTCCAGTATCGCCCTGCGAAAGCCGGCTTCCTCTCGCCCGGCGCGCGGTTCTGCTATCTGTCCACGGTGCCGGTGGCTTACATCCTCGGCGAATACCAGGGCGTGCCCGTCTCGCTCGTGGTTTTCAAGAAGAGCCTGTTGTCGCGCTTCCCGCAAACGAAGCAGAAGCTGGAATCGGGCGAGCCGGTGGTTTGCGGGCAGGCTGGGCGCTATCGGTTCGCCGCGCGGCTGGTCAACGACTGCGTGGTCTGCGTGATGGGCGACGCCGCGAAGACCGCGCTGGAGGAGTTGGTTGGGTCGGTCAGCAAACCGACGTGATCGGGACCCATGGTCAAAGCCGCCCTCAAAAATCCTCACGCGGTCGCCGTGATGGCGCTGGCGATCCTTGTCATCGGCGTCACGGCCATCGTGCGGCTGCCGACCGACCTGCTGCCGACGTTCAAGACGCCCGCCGTGCAAATCCTGACGCTCTACCCCGGCATGCCGGCGGAGGTCATGGAGAGGGACCTCACCTCGCGCATCGAACGCTGGACCGGCCAGGCCAACGGCATCGCCCGGCAGGAATCGAAGTCCATGGTTGGCGTGAGCGTGGTGCGCGATTATTTCCGCGAGGACATTGACCCGAACACCGCGATGGCGCAGGTCACGTCGCTCGCGATGAGCGATCTCTACTACCTGCCGCCCGGCACGATCCCGCCGATGGTGATGCCGTTCGACCCGACCGCCTCGATCCCGCTCTGCCTCATCAGCGTCTCCAGCCCGACGTTCGACGAGACGAAACTTTACGATGTCGCTTACTTTGACCTGCGCAACCGGCTGCAAGGCATCACCGGCGTCATCGCGCCCGCCGTCTATGGCGGCAAACTGCGCCGCATCCTCGCCTACGTGGACCCCGGCAAGGCGCAGTCGCGCGGGCTGTCGCCCGTGGACGTCATCAACGCCATCCGCGACTTCAACGTGATGATCCCGACCGGCAACGCGAAGTTCGGCGACACCGATTACCAGATCAACGCCAACGGCATTGTCGAAAAGGTGCCGGACATGAACCGCATTCCGATCCGGCTGGGCAACCGGCCGCCCATCTACGTCGGCGACGTGGCGCAGGTCGAGGACTCCAGCCAGATTCAGCAGAACATCGTGCATGTGGACGGCAAGCGGCAGGTGTATATCCCGATCTACCGGCAGCCCGGCGCGAACACCATCGCGGTGGTCGAAGGCATCCGCGCCTCGCTCCAGCCGATCCTCGAACGCATCAAGGGCATCAGCCTCGACGTGGTGATGGACCAGTCGGTCTATGTGCGGCAGGCGATCCGCAACCTCACCAAGGAGGCGCTCGGCGGCTTTGCCCTCGCGGCGTTGATGGTGCTCGTGTTTCTGGGCAGCATCCGGCCGACGTTCATCGTGCTGCTTGCGCTGCCGCTGGCGGTGTTGGGTTCGTTCATCGGCCTCTACTTCACGCACCAGACCATCAACATCATGACCCTCGCCGGCCTGGCGCTGGTGATTGGGCTGTTGATTGACGAATCCATCGTGGTGCTCGAGAACACGTCGCGGCACCTCGCGCTGGGCAAGTCCGCCTTCGAGGCGGCGCGCGACGGCGCGGGCGAGGTAACCCGCCCGCTGACCATCGTCACGATCACGGTCAGCGTCGTGTTTTTTCCGATTGTGTTTCTGGCCGGCCTCGGCAAGTTCCTGTTCACCCCGCTGGCTCTGGCGGTGATCTTCGCCATCTGCACCAGCCGCCTGCTGGCCACGACGCTGGTGCCCGTGTGCGCGGCGAAGTTTCTGCGCCAGCGGAGCGCGGACGGCCCGGCCGCCACCCACGACGACCACGATGGCTGGTTCTCCTCCATCCGCCGCGCCTACCAGCGTCTCCTCGCCATCGCCCTGCGCCTTCGCTGGCTCGTGCTCATCGGCGTGGCCGCGTTGTTCGGCGGTTCGTTGCTCCTATTCAAATCCGTCGGCACCGAACTTTTCCCGCAGACCGACGCCGGCCAGTTCACGATCCTGCTGCGCGCGCCGACCGGGTTGCGCATCGAGAAGACCGAGGAACTCACCAAGCGGGTTGAGGCAATCGTCCGCGAGACCATCCCGGACGCCGACCGCAAGATCGTCATCGCGAACATGGGCGTGCTTTTTGACTGGCCCGCCGCCTACACGCCCAACTCCGGCTCGCAGGACGCGTTCGTGCTGGTGCAACTCATCGAGAACCACAAGCGGTCCAGCTTTGATTACGTCAACGAACTGCGCGAGCGGTTGCCACGCGAGCTGCCGGGCGTCGAGTTCAGCTTCGACACGGGCGGGATGCTCACCGCGGCGCTCAACTTCGGCCTGCCGTCGCCCATCAACGTCCAGGTCGAAGGCAACAACCTCGAACAGGCTCGCGGCATCGCCGGGAAGATCGTCGCGCACGCGAAGACCGTCCGCGGCACCGTGGACGTGCGCATCCAGCAGCGCCTGGACTCGCCGCAGCTCAAGGTGGAGGTGGACCGCATCAAGGCCGCGCAACTCGGCCTGACCCAGGAAGGCATCGTCAAGAACATCGTCACCGCGTTCAACAGCTCGATCAACTTCGCGCCCTCCTTCTGGATTGATGAGCGCAACGGCAACCACTACTTCATCGGCGCGCAATACCGCGAGGCCGACATGAAGTCCATCGAAACGCTGCTCGACGTGCCCGTCACCGGCAAGGAACAGCCCGTGCCGGTCATGCTGCGAAACGTCGCCAAGGTGATTCACGCCACCGCGCCGACCGAGATCAACCACCACAACATCACGCGCGTCATTGACGTGTTCGTGAACGTGCAAGGCCGCGACGTCGGCTCCGTCGCCGCCGACATCGAGGAATATCTCGACCAAATCCGCCACGACCGCGCGCAGGTGCCGGAGGGCTACTTCATCCAGATGCGCGGCGAGGTGAAGTCCATGCGCGAATCGTTCGTGTCGCTTGGCTTCGGGTTTGCGCTGGCGGTGATCCTGGTTTATCTGGTCATGGTGTTCCAGTTCCGCTCGTTTCTCGATCCGTTCATCGTGATGTTCGCCGTGCCGCTGGGCTTGATCGGCGTGGCGCTCATTCTTTTCCTGACTGGCACGAGCCTGAACATCCAATCGCTCATGGGCATCATCATGATGGTCGGCATCGTGGTGAGCTTCAGCGTGCTCTTGGTCGAGTTCGCCAACCGCCGGCACGAAGAGGCCGTGGCCGCCGGCGCGGACAAATCCCTGCGCGACACGCTCATCGAAGCCGCAGGCATCCGGCTCCGCCCGATCCTGATGACCTCGCTGGCCGCGATTCTTGGCCTGACGCCGATGGCGATTGCCGGCGGGGTGAACATCCCGCTGGCGCGCGCGGTGGTGGGCGGGGTGGCAGCGGCGACGTTGCTTGTTCTGTTTGTTGTGCCTATTCTCTACGTGTTGTTCAAGCGGGACCGAAGCCGCGCGCAGACTTGAAAACGAGGTCTATGAAAAAATCCATCATTCACATCACCATCGCCGTCACTGGCATCGCCGTGCTGGGCGCGGTGTGCGGCTGCAGCCATTCGGACGCGACACCCGCCAAGCCGCCGCCACCGCCGCCGCTGGAGGTCAAAGCCGCCCGCCCGCAACGCGGTGAGATCATCCGCTACGTCACGCTGCCCGGCTCGATCAGGGCCAACCAACAGGCCACGCTCTACGCGAAGGTGCCGGGCTACCTGAAATCACTCGCCGTGGACAAAGGCGACGCGGTGAAAGCCGGCCAGGCGCTCGCCGAAATCGAGGTGCCCGAACTGCTCGCCGACATCGCCAAGTCCAAGGCCGAGGTCGAGGTCGCCGAGATCGAATACAAGCGCGTAAGCGAAGCGCAGAAAAAAGCGCCCGACCTCGTCATGCCCCAGACCGTGGACGACGCGCTCGGCAAGCTGAAGGTCGCG
Source organism: Verrucomicrobiota bacterium (assembly GCA_016219905.1). Lineage (GTDB taxonomy): Bacteria > Verrucomicrobiota > Verrucomicrobiia > CAIQCK01 > CAIQCK01 > JACRKA01. The sequence continues at coordinate 5,694 of JACRKA010000070.1, read as the reverse complement.
CGGGCCAGTCTCGAACACGACCAGACGCTGCTGGGCTTCAGCAAAATCACCGCGCCGTTCGACGGCATCGTCACGGCGCGCTACGTGGACCCCGGCGCGTTCATCCCCGCAGCCACCTCCGGCAGCGCGGCGCAAACCGCTTCGGTCGTGACGATCATGGATTTCAACATCGTGCGTGTGCAGGTGGCCGTGCCGGAAGCCGAGGCGTCGCTGGTGCGCGCGGGCCAGCCGCTGAAGCTCACTGTTGATGGCCTGCCGGGAAAGGCGTTCGAGGGCAAGGTCTCGCGCTTCGCTTACGCGCTCGACGACGCGACCAAGACGATGCTGGTCGAGGCCGACCTGCCGAACCCGAATCGCGAACTGCGCCCCGGCATGTATGCGATGGTCAAAGTCGGCGTGGAGAAGCACGCCGACGCGTTGCTCATCCCGGTCGAGGCGCTGGTGATGGAAAAGGTCAACGCGTTCGCCTTCGTCGCCGCCGACGGCAAGGCGAAAAAGACACCGATCAAGATCGGCTTCAACGACGGCGCAAAGGTCGAGGTGCTCGACGGGCTGGCGGCGGATGCGCCGGTGATTCTCGTCGGCAAGACGGCGCTGGCCGACGGACAACCCGTTAATGTGACGGAGGGAAGATGAAATCCGAAATCCGAAATCCGAAATCCGAAGGAATCCCGAAGGCAGAAATCCGAAACCCGGAAACGGGCAAACCACTGGTGCAGCGATTTTGGGATTTGAGGTTTCGGATTTGTTTCGGATTTCGGATTTCGGATTTCGGATTTCTCCTCCTCCCGCTGCTCGCAGGCGCCGGCTTGGCCGCGGACCCTCATCCCATTGACCTCCCCACCTCGCTGCAGCTTGCCGGCGCGCAGAACCTCGACGTGAAGATCGCGCGCGAAAAACTGGCGGAGGCGAAAGCGAACCACGAGAGCGCGCGGCTGCAATTCTTTCCGTGGCTCTCGCCGGGCGCGGGCTATCGCAAACACGAAGGCCGCATCCAGGATGTCTCCGGCAACGTCTTTGACGCCAGCAAGCAGTCCTACAATGTTGGCGCGACGTTGACCGCGCAGGTGGACATCGGCGGCGCGCTCTACAAGACGCTCGCGGCAAAGCAACTGATCCACGCCGCCGACCACGCTCTCGACGCGCAGCGGCAGGACACGATCCTCGCGGCGGCGCAGGGCTACTTCGACCTCGCGAAAGCGCAGGCCGCCGTCGGCGTCGCGCAGGAGGCCGTGCGCATCTCGCAGGATTATGAGAACCAGCTCGGCCGGGCAGTCGAGGCTGGCATCGCGCTCAGAGGCGACGAACTGCGCGTGCGCGTGCAGACCGAGCGCAACCAGCTCACAGTGCGTCAGGCACAGGAGCAACAGCGGATCGCGGCGGCGCGGCTGGCGCAGACGTTGCGACTCGACCCGAAGGTGGAACTGGTCGCGCGCGACGCGGACCTCGCGCCGATGGCGATGACGAAGCCGGATGCAACGCTCGACGCGCTCGTCGGCCAGGCCTACGCGTCGCGGCCGGAGTTGCGGCAGAGCCATGCGTTGACCCAAGCGGCGCGCGAGACGAAGGACGGTGCGGTCTATGGCCCGATGATCCCAAGCATTGGCGCGCAGGCGTTCGCGGGTGGGCTGGGCGGCGGCACCGGCGGCAGCACGGGTCGTTTCGGCGATTCGGAAGATTACTTCGCAGGCCTGAGCTGGCGGATCGGGCCGGGCGGGCTGGGCGATTTTGGGCGCATCCACGCCGCTGACTCGCGGCTGAAGCAGTCGCAGTTGGTCGGCGAAAAACTCCGCGACGAGATCACCCGGCAGGTGGTCGAGGCCCACACGCGCGTGCAATCGCAGGGCGACCAGGTCACGACGGCGAAGAAGGCGCTGGCGACGGCCGAGGAGAACCTGCGCCTGGCGCGGCAGCGGAAGCAGTTCGGAGTCGCCAACGTGCTGGAGAACATCCTGGCCGAGCAGGAGCTGACACGGACGCGGAACGATTACTTCGGCGCGGTGGCGGAGTTCAACAAGGCGCAGTATGCGCTCGGCCGCGCCGTGGGATCGCCGTCGGTCACGCCGGCCAGATAGTGCGTCGCGTGTCTGCGCGGCGGCAAAATTATACCTTGACGTTTCGTCATATGACGAAATATAGTCACGGCCATGAAAGACTTTATGGCGGTGACCAAGGCGCTGGCGGACCCCAACCGCGTGCGCGTGCTGCTCGCCCTCGACGGCCGCGAGCTGTGCGTCTGCCAGATCAGTGAACTCTGCGGCGTCGCGCCGTCCACCATCTCCAAGCACCTCTCCATCCTCTACCAGGCGGGGTTGATCGAGTCCCGCAAGGAAGAACGATGGGTGTTCTACCGGCTGCCGGGCAAGGACGCGCCGGTGGTCGTGCGCGAAGCGATGGACTGGGTGCTGAAGTCGCTTGGCGGCACGCCGCAGGCCGCCGAAGACCGGAAGAAACTCAAAGCAGTCCTCAAGATTGACCCCAAGGTGATATGCCAACGACAACTCAAGAAATAAGAGTCCTTTTCCTTTGCACCGGCAACTCCTGCCGCAGCCAGATGGCGGAAGGCTGGGCGCGCCGCCTCAAGGGCGGCGTGATCGATCCGTATTCCGCCGGCATCGAGAAACACGGCATGAATCCCCACGCAATCAAGGTCATGGCCGAAGCGGGCGTGGACATCTTGAAGCAGCATTCCAAGATGCTCGATGAATTGGCCGGCGTGACGTTCGACTACGTCGTCACGGTCTGCGGCCACGCCAACGAACACTGTCCCGTTTTCCCCGGCAAGACGAAGGTTGTCCACGTCGGCTTTGAGGACCCGCCAAAGCTCACCAAGAACATGGACGACGGCGAACCCAAACTGGCCGTCTATCGTCGGGTGCGGGATCAGATCCGGCAATTCGTGGAAACGCTGCCTGAGGCGTTGTTGAAATGAGCGCACCAGCCAAACGCCTCGCCTTCTTCGAGCGTTATCTGACGCTGTGGGTGTTCCTTTGCATGGTCGTCGGGGTCGCGGTCGGCAAACTGCTGCCGGACGTGACTGCCGGGTTGAGCAAGCTCGAATTCGGCGAAGGCTCACAGGTCAATGTGCCCATCGGCATCCTGCTCTGGCTGATGATCTACCCGATGATGTTGAAGGTGGACTTCGGCGCCATCGGTGGCATCGCGCGCAAGCCGAGGGGCCTGATGGTGACGCTGTTTGTGAACTGGCTCGTGAAGCCGTTCGGCATGGCGCTGCTGGCGTGGGTGTTCATGCAGCATGTCTTCGCGGCGTGGATTGACCCGGAGACGGCGCGCAGTTATACCGCCGGCCTCATCATCCTCGCGGCGGCGCCTTGCACGGCGATGGTGTTCGTGTGGAGTTATCTCACCGACGGCGACCCGGCCTACACGCTGGTGCAGGTGGCGGTGAACGACCTCATCATGCTCGTGGCGTTCGCGCCCATCGTGATGTTCCTCTGCGGCGTCGCCAACGTCGTCGTGCCCGCGAAAGTGCTCATCACCTCCGTTGTCGTCTTCATCGTCATCCCGCTCGCGGCAGGCTGGCTCACGCGCACGACGCTGCTGAAATCGCACGGCCTCGCGTGGTTCGAGCAGAAGTTCCTGCCGAAGTTCCACCCCATCATGATCGGCGCGCTGCTGCTGACGCTGGTGCTGATCTTCGCGTTCCAGGCCAAGAACCTGACCAGCCGCCCGTTCGCCGTGCTGCTCATCGCGGTGCCGATCATCATCCAGGTCTATTTCAACTCCGGCTTGAGCTACCTGCTGATGCGCCGGCTGCGCGTCGAGCACAACGTCGCCTCGCCCGGCGCGCTCATCGGCGCGAGCAACTTCTTCGAATTGGCCGTGGCGGTGGCCATCACGCTCTTCGGCGCGGACTCGCCCGCGGCGCTGGCCACCGTTGTCGGCGTGCTGGTCGAAGTGCCGGTCATGCTCTCGGTCTGCAACGTCTGTAACCGTTCGCGGAGTTGGTATGAGCAAGCTGTCGCATCGCCATGAAATCGAAACCGCCGCTGTTTCAGAACAAGCACTACCGCAAGCAAGCCGTCTTCCGGCCGCAGAACTTGTTGCGCGAGACACGCCGCCAGAAGTCGCTGCGGACCGGCGACGTCCCGCCCGTTTGTGTGCTCGATCCGGACGGCGACATTGTCCGTTACCTGCTACGGAACCGGCTGGCCGAACGCCATCCGGCCTGGGCTTGCTACCATACCGAGTTGTATGAATTTCAGCGGGGCGGCCGGTCCTTCGGCATCATCGGCTGCGCGGTGGGCGGTCCTTTCGCGGTGTTGTTGGCCGAGCAACTGTTTGTGTCGGGCTGCCGGTTGCTGGTCAGCGTGACTTCGGCGGGCCAGATTCTGCCCGTGCGGCCGCCGCCGTATTTCGTGCTCATCGAGCGGGCGCTGCGCGACGAGGGCACCAGCTACCACTACCTGCCACCGGCCCGATACGCGCATCTGGGGAACACGCTGAGTCGCCGGTTGCAGGCCGGGCTGAAGAGTTTCTCTCCTGCGGTTGAACGCGGCGCCGCATGGACCACCGATGCGCCCTATCGGGAAACCGCCGCAGCCATCGCGGCAGCGCGCGCCGAAGGCGTCCTGGCCGTCGAGATGGAGGCCGCCTCGCTCTACGCCTTCGCGGAAGCCAAACACAAACCCGTCGTCTGTTTCGCGCACATCACCAACCGCATGGGCATGGTCGAGGGCGACTTCGAGAAAGGCGAGGCTGACGGCAGCCTCCAGTCGCTGCGCTTGATCGAGGCCGTGGCGCAATGTTGGCGCCCCGCAGCACGACATTGACTTTCCGAGCCGACGTTTATGAAACTGCGCGATAGTGGGATGCCCGGCGAGGCGTATTGGGAGACGCTCTTTGACGTGCCACTGATTCTCGACCGGCTGGGCGTGAATGCGTCGCTGCGTGACGTGGCGGAACTGGGTTGTGGTTACGGCACGTTCACGCTGCCGGTCGCGCGCCGCATCTCCGGAACGCTGCGAACGTTCGACATCGAGCCGGATATGGCGGAACGGACGCGGCAACGAGCTGACAAGGCAGGGGTGCGGAACATTGTTTGCAGCGTGCGCGACGTGATGACCGAAAGTTTTGGCGTCGAAGCCGCCAGTCAGGATGCGTGTTTGCTCTTCAACATCCTTCACGGCGAAGAGCCGATCCGGTTGCTGGCGGAGGCCGCACGCGTCGTGCGTCCCGGCGGCGCGGTGCTGGCGATTCATTGGCGGTGCGATCTGCCCACGCCGCGAGGCCCCGATCTGGAGATTCGCCCCCGGCCGGAACAAATCCTGTCTTGGGCCGTGCGCACCGGCCAACTCGAAGCCGGGCCGGTGCTTGAGTTGCCGCCGTGGCACTACGGCGTGCGATTGGCCCGTGTGGCCCCCAAGCCTTTGTCGTCATGAACAAGGAACTCAAGTTCGCGGCGTGGATAGTCGGCGTTTTCCTGGTCGCTTACTTCCTGCCGTTGTCGAACGCAGCCGTCTCCGGCGCGATTCTCGAAGCGTTCAAGCTGCTCCAATGGTATGTCCGCAACCACACGCTGGCATGCGTGGTGCCGGCGATGTTCATCGCAGGCGCCATCACGACGTTCCTCTCGCAGGCGGCGGTGCTGCGCTATCTCGGCCCGCAGGCCAACAAGGTCACGGCCTACGGCGTCGCGTCGGTTTCCGGCACGATCCTGGCCGTGTGCTCGTG
>JACRKA010000076.1 GCA_016219905.1 Verrucomicrobiota bacterium | reverse complement strand
GAACTGCCAGGCCAGCACCGCCTTGTCGTCGCGGTAAGCAACGCCGGTGATCGTGTTCGTTCGCATGAGCACGTGGCGGACGGTGGCCTTGTAGTCCTCCTTGACCTGCGGGTCGGTGTAGAACTCGGCGCGTTTCTTGCCGCGATAGTCTGCGTAGGTGCCGATGCCGCCGAGGTAATCGCCCGACTCCGCCGTGAGATCGAGGATCACGCGCATGCCGTATTTGTTGGCCAGCGCGAAGAGGTTGTCCACGACCTTGAACGCCTCCTCGTTGAACTTGCCCGGCCCAAGCACGTAGTGCCACGGCTTCGGTTCCTCCTTCAGCCCGCGCATCGGCAGGTTCCAGGTCCGCACCACGCGCCCGTTCATCTGGTCGAGCGTCTTGAGAGCGTCCTCTTGTTCCCACGGTGTGGGCAAATGCATCCGCTCCGGCAGCGAGAGCGTCCAGTCGTAGGGCAGCACCAAGCCCGGCATGTTCGCGCCGATGAACCGGAACTCCTTCTCGCCGTCGTAAAGCTTGTCGCCGCGGCGGGTGATGAAATGCTGGAAGCGGCTGTCAGCCGCAGAAGCGAGCGGCAAGAGGCCGATGAGGCTGAAGAGTGCGATGAGGTTTTTGGTATTCATGGTGAATTGTATTTGAATGTCAGCCGAATGGGGTCAAACGAATGGCGGCCTGAGAACATTCGGCCGACCGCATTCGTTTGACACGAACAACACGCACAGACGTTTCATATTTGTCGCAGGCCATAGCATGGTCGCGTCTCACAGATGCATTCCTCCATCCACGAGCAGGTCCACGCCCGTGATGTAACGACCCGCGTCAGAGCACATCAGCAACGCGGCGCCAACGCAATCCTCGGCTTCGCCAAACGCGCGCGACGGAATCATCCCGCGCACGCGGGCGGCGTAGGTTTCGTCGGAGAGCGCGGCGGTGTTGCGGTCGGTAAGGATGACGCCGGGCGCGAGGTTGTTGACGGTGATGCCGTCGGGGCCGAGTTGCTTGGCGAGGTTACGGACCAGGTTTTCCTGAGCCGACTTGCTCGCCGCATAGACGACCATGTCGGGATGCGGGCGCTGTTGCTGGACGCTGCCGATGGTCAGGATGCGGCCCCATTTCTTCGCGCGCATCGCCGGCACGGCAGCCTGAATCATCCGCCACGTCGCGTGGAAGTTCACCTGCATTTGCTGTTCCGCTTCCTCCTGCGTCACCTCCCCCCACGGTTTGCGAATTTGGATGGAGGCGTTGACCACGAGGATGTCGAGCGCGCCAAACGCCGCCGCCGCGTCAGCAACAATTCGCGCAGGAACATCGGGATTGCTCAGATCGCCGATCACGGCGACGCTGCGCGGCGAGAGCCTGCGCACTTCGGCGAGCGTTTCATCAAGTGCCTTGGCTGGCTTGGTGCCATGCACAGCCACCGCCGCGCCGCATTCGGCCAAGCCCAGCGCAATGGCGCGGCCGATGCCACGGGAGGAGCCGGTCACCAATGCAGCGCGGCCTGAGAGATTGAATCGCTCGTTGATGTTCATGATTTGCTTTTTGCCTTTCTTCCCGTCATTTCATCGCTGGCTTGTGGACTGCATACGCACGGTGACGATCTCCCATGCTCGCGTGGCCACAGAGCCGTCGGCTGCGATGGCGGTCTTCTCTGCTGACGCCGGCTGCTCTTGCAAATCTACGCGCTCGGGTTTGCCGGACAACCGAGCGGTCGCGAACTGCACTTGGCACGGACTGCCGGTGCCCTCATACCAACGCGCCACGACGCCTTTGCCGTCTTCGGCTTGCTTCAAACACGTCAGCAACGCATCGCCTTTGCCGCCGCGTGTCGCGACGGTCGCGAGCGATTGGCGGCGCGGGAGGGACTTCGGACTCCATGTGTCGTTGACGGTGTAGGCCAGCAGCGGCTGCGTCGCTTCCCAACCAACGCGGGGGATGCGCGCCGTTTGCCACGAGTTGCCGTGTGGATAGAACCTGAAATTGAACACCAAGCCGGCGCGCGGATCGGGGCCATCCATCGCGGGATCAAGCGGTCGCATCCGGCCGCCGCGCACCAGACAGCATCGCACGGCGGCGCCGGTGTCGGTGTCGTCCACGCGGGTCCAGCGGTGCGACGTCGCCATCGCCACGCCGCGCGCGTCGTCGGCGACATCCAGCCAGCGGGAGATTTCGCGCGTGCGCTCCCACGAGGCGCGCGAGCCTTCGTCACCTTCGACGGGGCCGCTGCCGGGCATCAAGTGCTCCGCGCCGAACGCCCCGGCGCCGAACGGCAGGCCGTAGGCGGCACGGGCGTTTTTCAGCGGCACTTGATACGCCAGTTCGATCCGCCCGAACCGCCGCAGGTCCCAATCAATCCGCACTTCGACATCCACCCACGGCAGGTCGCGCTGGAGCGTGTAACGCAACTCCGCCGGCGCGCCCAGCACGCTGCCGCGCACCGCCGCCGATGT
>JACRKA010000075.1 GCA_016219905.1 Verrucomicrobiota bacterium | reverse complement strand
TTTCACATGCACGTGACATTCCTTTCCCCATTTGTCTCTTGCCGAACGGTCGCGTAGAACCCCCGCACTTCTGCCCTAACTTTTGTGCATTTTCCGTAAAAGGCAAGCGGCTCAACCCCGACCGGCTGCGCCTGACCAAGCCGCAGCTTCACGCCCTCAACTCCACCCTCGCCCGCCTCATCGGCCAACAGTTCGGCCGCCTGCCAAAATCCCGGCGGCTGCTGGCCGCGTAGCGCACAGGGGCAGAAACGCTCACCCTCAGGGTCAGCGCCGCTCAGTATGGGCGTGAGCGCCGCTCTCCCTCAGGAATAGCAACGCCCGAGCTGGGTGCAGCGCGGCCCGCCTTTCAGCCTTGTCATGGCTCCCCAGTCTGTGCGAGGAAGACGACGGTCAGTCCGGAAAGGCAGGCAACTTAAGGTATGAAGCGTTTTCTCCATATCAGTGGGCTTTTCGTATTGGCGTATGTGGTGGTCTATTCGGTCCTCAGTTTCTACGGTCGCTATCAACCCGACGCCGTTGGCGCCATGGGCAACCCCCTATCATTTCAATGGGCGCCTCTTGGATTCTATGACCCCGATCATGCTTGGCCTGGGTCGTTTTATGCCCAGCGACACCCAAAAGAGAAAACCGGCGGCTGGAACACATTGTTGTTATGGGTCTTTCTTCCGCTGTGGCTCGTTGATATTCAATTGATCCATCCAGTAAGCACATGGACCCCAGAAGGCTGGGAACCGCCAACGTTGCCAGGAAGTCGCCAGAGGTCGGGTCTTGACCGTCGTCTCCCAACGCGTCACTCCACCTCGCCCGCCAGTTTCTTCACCACCGCCTCCAAGCCGACCGTGACGCAGGCGAGGATGTCGTAGTTGACCTTGTTGGGCGTGTCGGTCCGTTCGTGGTAGTGGGCGTAGCGATACGGGGCGGTGTCCGTGACCATGAAGGCGCGCCAGCCTTCGCGCCCGTGTGAATTCACACCTTATAGGGAACCCGGATAGCCGGATGGTGGGAGGGAAAATCGCGTGTGTTCCTCGTGACCAGGATGTGGCCCAAGTGCTGTGCGGTGGCCCAGATGATCGCGTCAGGCAACCGCAGTTTGTTCGCCCGACGAATACTCACGGCCCGTTCTGCAACGGCACGGTCCACTGGATGGACCTGGAAAGTTTGCAGGAACTGCCGCACCGCCTGTTCATCCGCGGCCGCCTGCGCTCCCACCAAGACCTCCATCCACGAGATCAGGCTGATCCAGCACTCCGCGTATAATGCCAGCTCCTTCTTCGCTTCGGGAGCGCCTTGCAGGTAATCAATGAGGATGTTCGTGTCGAAGACGGCTTTCATGGCCGCTCCCACTCGGCGCGGAGCTTGTCTTCGTGTTTGAGCGCGTTCAACTTCCTCCCCTTCCACAGCCCGAACGCACCCGCCCGGTCATCCGGCTTCGCCGCGTGCAGGTATTTTGCGATGGCACGTCGGATCGCCTCCGCCCGGGAAATCTTTTCCTTATGGCAGACGGTGCTGAGCGCTTCTAACTGGTTCTCCGGCAAATCCACGATAGTTCTCATCGCGCGTCATCATATAACGTCATCATGGATTCGCAAGGCCAACCTTCGAGGCGCGCTTGGCCGTCAGAAACTTTCGCCCGTCGCCAGTTCCCGCACCACCGACTCCAAGCCGACCGTGACGCGGGCGAGGATGTCGTAGCTGATTTTGTCGGGCGTGTCGGTTCGCTCGTGGTAGTGGGGGTAGCGATAGGGGGCGGTGTCGGTGACCATGAAGGCGCGCCAGCCTTCGCGCCAGAAGGAGTCGTGGTCGGACCAGTTCACGCCCGGCACGAAGCCGACCGTGGCGCAGGTCTCCACGGGCACGTCGCTCGCGCCACGGAACACCGTCGCGGCCTGCCGGATGAGCGAGCGCGAACTAAGGTTGCCGACAAAGCCGATGAAGTTGCCGCGGTCAGGATAGAAGAGGTTGAACAGGGGCGGATACCGCTGGCTGCCCTTCTCCTCGCTGTAGCAGCCCAGCGTCTCCAGCGCGACCATGGCGCGGATGTCGTCGCCGCGCTTGCGGCAGGCCTTGGCATAGACACGGCTGCCCATGTCGTCGGTGAGGAAGAACGGCGGCTCTTCGTTGGCGAAGGCGACGAAGCGCAGGGTGGCGGAGCCGGAGCCCAAGAAGGTGGGGCGAGGCTCTGCCGAGCCATTGCCGTTCTTCTGAACTTGTCCGCGTTGTGTCTCCGGCGAACGGAGGCTCGGCGGAGCCTCGCCCCACCGCTTCGGGGCGAAGCGACGGGCCAGCTCCAGCAGGGCCGCCACGCCCGTGGCATTGTCATTCGCGCCGGGACAGCCGAACACCGAATCGTAGTGAGCGCCGATGACGACAATCTGCTCCGGCGAACGCTGGCCCGGCCGTGTGGCCGTCAGGTTGGCGCAGCTCACCTTCTCGACCTCGAACCGCTGCCAGTCCACGGCGTAGCCCATCGTGGCAAACTGCGCGGCGATGTAGTCGGCGGCGCGCTGGTAGGGTTTCGGGTGGAATACGTTCCGCTCGCCGATGTCAGCAGCCAGCACGCGCACGTGCGCGGCGAGCCGCTCACGCGTCTGGTTGATCTCGTCGGGGCTGGCGTTCATCGCTGCGCCTTTGCCTCCGTTCCCGCAGCGGGACATGTAGAACAAGCCGCCGGCCACCAAGCCGAGAACCACGGCCAGCGCCACCGCGATGCGGAATGCTGATCGAAGCAGTTCACTCACCTTCGCCTTCCTCGGTGGCGCAGCATAATCGTTGACTTTGGCCGAAGCAAGCCGCGCGCAGGCGAGCCAGTCGCGAGTGTTCGTAGTAGCGCGCTTCAGAGACTGTGTGGAAAACGGTTCCCCAGCCGATAGCTCCGATAGGAGCGTCCTGTTTATAGTCGCCGCGTCCGCAGATGCGGAAGCTCCGTAGGAGCGACATGTGCGCGGTCAATCGCTTTCGCGGCAGCCACATGCCGCTCCTACGGAGCTTGGCATTCTTCGACATCGCCGAGGCTATAAACATGACGCTCCTAACGGAGCTAACAGACAGCCACGGCATCTCACACAGTCGCTTCAGCGCGCGTGCGCATGCTCGCCGAAGCATCGTCACAACGCGCGCTGTAGCGCGCTACTACGAACCAAACCACTCGTGATGACGCGTGGGCGGCGGCCCGTTGCCGGAAGCCGGCATCGGTGGCAAGTTACGGTGGGGTGGCAAAGAAAGATGAGGGAAGACGATGAGCGCGAAACGTGGTTGCGAGAACGGGGCGCGCATCAGCCGACGTGAGGCGATGCGGCGCGGTTTGTGCGGCGCAGTTGGTTTGGCGCTGGCCGACAGGTTGAGCGCGGATACGCTGGCCATCACACAGACGCCGAAGGTGACGGCGTTGCCCAAGGCCAAAGCCAAGGCGGTCATCCAGATTTTCCTCTGGGGTGGCATGTCGCACTCCGACACATGGGATCCGAAACCTGACGCGGGTTACGACTTCACTGGCCCGTTGAAAGAGGCAATCCCCACCAACGTGGACGGCGTCCGGCTGGGCGAACTGTTCCCGAACCTCGCCAAGCAGGCCGACAAGTTTTCCCTCATCCGCAGCATGACCCACGGCAACAACGGCCACGAGACGGCGGCGTATCTGATGCAGACCGGCCACACGCCCGGCGAGCGGCTGGCGTATCCGTGCGTCGGGGCGGTGTTCGCGATGTTCAAGGGCTACAACGCGGGCTACAAGGGATTGATTCCGCCCTACGTGGTGCTGACGCAACCGCAGGGCCGCTTTTCGGAATCGGGCTTCCTCGGCTCAAAGTTCAAACCGTTCGCCACCGGCGGAGACCCGAACGCGCAGCGGTTCGAGGTGGAGGGCGTCGTCGCGCGCGGCATCAGCGACGAGCGGCAGAAGGCGCGGTCGGAGTTCCTCCAGAAGATGGACACCATGGCCGTCACGGCGCCCGACAACCCGCAGTTGCTGGCGTCGAAGGACGCTGAGAAGCAGGCGTATCAACTGATCCTCGGCAAAGGCAAGGAAGTGTTCGATCTCTCGAAGGAGAAGGCGGAACTGCGGGACAAATACGGCCGCCACACGTTCGGGCAGGACTGCGTGATGGCGCGGCGGTTGGTGGAGACGGGCGTGCCCTATGTCTGTATCAACTACCCCGGAGGATGGGACACGCACAAGGACCACTTCCAGACGATGCGCCGCCAAGTGCCGCAACTGGATCAAGGATTGGCGATGTTGCTTCAGGACCTGCACGACCACGGCCTGCTGGAGAGCACCATCGTGTGGTGCTGCGGCGAGTTTGGCCGAACGCCGCGAGTGGACTGGCAGCCGCCGTGGAATGGCGGGCGCAACCATTTTGGCCGGGTCTTCACGGTGCTGGTCGCGGGTGGCGGGTTCAAGGGTGGCCACGTGGTTGGGGCCACCAACGAAAAAGCGGAAGAGGTCAAGGATCGGCCGGTGTATCCGGTGGACCTGCTGGGCAGCATCTACACGCTGGCCGGCATAGACGTCGCCGCCAAGCTGCCGCATCCGCTGGGTGTGGAGGCCCGCGTGTTGCCGAGCGCCGAGGAAGGCGTGAAGTCGGCAGGGCTGTTGAAGGAGATCATGTAGGGCAGGGGATCGGACTCCGCCGTCGTGCGGGATGAACTGGCGGAGGGGGTGAGATTCGAACTCACGAGGACTTGCGCCCTGCCGGTTTTCAAGACCGGTGCTTTCAACCGCTCAGCCACCCCTCCGGGTGCGTTGGCGTGAGGTTAGAGCAACCGGCCGAAACGTCAAGCGCCTGTCTCCGCGCTTGCCGATGCGCTCGCCCGCGCCTACTCTCCCGCCGCGATGAAACGCCCGCTCGTGGGGATTGCGGCCGTCTTTTGCTGCGGCATCGCGCTGAACGATTGGGCGCGATTGCCGGTGACACTGCTGTGGAGTGTGTTTGCCGTCGCGCTCGCGGCGGCCATCTCGTTTCACCGCCACCGTGGCGCGAACGCCGGCTTCTACGCATTGATTCTCACTAGCGGTTTTCTGGCGCACGGGTTGACGACGAACTTCCCGCAGCCAAATCACCTCCTGCGGTTCGTCGGCGACACTCCGCAAAACGTCTCCGTGCGCGCCGTCATCACCGAGGAGCCGGTGCGGCGCGTCTTCCGCGCGGCACGTTCGGAAAAGGAGCGCGAACACTTCTTCGCCCGCGTCGAGGCACTGAATGCCACCGAAGGCTGGCGCGCCGCGAGCGGCAATATGGTCGTCTGGCTGGATAACCCGGACGACGAACAACTGCGCTACGGCGACCGCATCGAGTTCAGCGCGCTGCTGCGCCATCCCGCGGCGCAAACGAACCCCGGCCTGTTCGACTACCGCGCGTATCTGGCGCGGCGCGGCGTGTTCTACGAGGCGCGTATCCACGATGCCGGCGCGGTGACCTTGCTTAGTCACTCCGCGAGCCGCCTGATGGATTGGGGCATGTGGTTGCAACGCAGGTTCCTCGCCAGCACGGCGCGCGGACTCGAAACGATACGTGCCGGCGATGAAGAAACGATTGTGGGCCTGCTTCGTGCCATGCTCGTGGGCTTCCGGCCGGGCCTGACAAACGAACTGGCCGAGCCGTTCATGCAGACGGGCACGCTGCACGTCTTCGCGGTCAGCGGCCTGCACGTCGCCGTGATCGCGGGCATTTTGGTGGGCCTGCTGCGGTTCTGCCGCACTCCGCGGCTCGTCACCGCGGCCATCGCGCTGCCGCTGCTGCTGATCTACACCATCGCAACCGGGGCGCCGGCGTCGGCGGTGCGGTCGTTCCTGATGGCGGGGATCGTCATCATCGGCTGGAGCCTGCCGCGGCCGACGGACATGCTCAACAGCATCGCCGCGGCCGCGCTGGTCGTGCTGCTGCTTGATCCGATGCAGTTGTTCGACGTGGGGTTCCAGCTTTCGTTTGCCGTGGTCATCGCGATCTCCCTGCTCGTGCCGGGGCCGGGCTACCTGGCGCGTGCGCTCTATCGCCGGACACAGCCTGACGCGGCGACGTGCCGGCTGCCGTCATGGGTTCCCGGTGCGCTTGCTGAGTCTCTGGCGCGC
>JACRKA010000068.1 GCA_016219905.1 Verrucomicrobiota bacterium | reverse complement strand
GGGCACGGGGAACGGTTTCGTGGAGACGCCCTCGCGCTGGGCGATGAGCTTCTCCAGTTTCATCATCTTGGCTTCTTTTTGCAGCAGGTTTTCGTGTTTCATAAATCCTTCAGTCTAGTTGTTAAACGCCGAGATTCTTCCGCAGCACTTCCATCGTTTCACGTTGGCGTTGCTGGACGAACGCACGCGCCTTGGCGGCTTTCGCTTTCGCGGCGGCGGGATCCTTGGCAAACGCCAGCACGGTCGGGACGACGCGCTTGATGTCGTCTTCGTTGTCGAAGTCGAAGAGCCAGTCGCCGAGGCCGATGTCGCGCCACATGATGCCTTTGCTCGTCTGCTCGGCAAACCGGCAGACGATGGCGGGGATGCCGTTGCCGAGCGCCATGATCGGGCTGTGCATCTCGGAACCGAAGATGCCCGCAGAACGGACGTAAGTGCTGAGGGCCTCGTCGGTGAGCCAGTATTTCTCGTGCCAGACAACCCGCGCCTTCACGTCGGCGGGCAGCTTGTCGTAAAGCATCTCCTTGCCGACCTCCATCTGCGTCGCGTCCTCCGGACAGAGCAGCACCTTCAACGGCGTCTCGCGCACGACGGCGATGATCGCCTCGCGCAACGGCGCGTGGTCGTGCTCCTTCATCGCCTCGTTGCGCGCGTGCTTCTTCTCGTCGAAGGCGATGTGCTTTTTGACCTTCCAGTAGGGCGTGAAGCGGAAACGCGAGAGGCAGCAGAGGAACTTTCCCTCCTCCAGCCCGTTGGCTTTTAGGAACGCCGTCGCCGGGGCGTCGTTGCGCAGGTCCACGCCGAACGCGCCGTCGGGGCCGAACTCCATCACCGGGGAGTGAACGCCATTTGCCTTCGCGAACGCGAGCGAGACGGAATCGCGGAAGAACACAAACTTCGCCGCGTTCATCAACTCGACCGCGCCCGGGCTGGCATAGCCCATCGTGATGCCGTAGATGCCGTAGGGTTTGCCGGTCTCCTTGCGCCACTTCGCGACATCCTTCGCCGCCACGAAATTCGGGCCGGAACCGTGCAGCAGGAAGTCGCACCCGGCAAACGCGGCCTTGATCGCGTCGGCCCCTTCGATGATGGGCACCTTCGGAAACCGACGGCGCAGCATCTCGTCCACGCCGTTATCCACCTTGCTCGGCCAGAGCCGCACCTCGGCTTCGGGCAGATATTTCTCCAGCAACGCCAGCACACCGGGTGTGTGGCCGATGTCGCCGATGTTGACGGTCTGCCACGACGAGCGCAGCACGATGCGCGGCGGGCGTTTGTCCGCGGCACGCAGCAACGGCGCGAGCGCGGCGGTGAGTGAGGTGTGGATGAAGGTTCGTCGGTTCATGGATGATACACCTCCACGCGGTCCAACTCCGCCGGGCCATTCCAGAGCACTTTCAGTTGACGGTTCCCGGCGGGCACGGGGCACTCGTATTCGACCATCGTGCGGCGCTGGCCGACGGTGGCGCCGCGGGGCGGGGCGGGAAGACGCCGCTCGGTTCGCTTTGGTTGGAGCGCGGTAAACTTCTTGCCGTCGGCGGAGACTTGCAGCGTCAGGTCGGCGATTTCCTTCGCGAAGAACGCCGTCACTTTCACCGACTCTATCGGCGCGGAGACTTTGTAGCTGAGCCAATCGTTGGTGCTGCCTTTGGCGCGGAAGAGAAACTCGGCGTAGAGCGCGTTGTAGTCGTTGTTCAACGTCAGCCCGTCGGACTTGCCGCTGACGCGGGAGAAATCCTGCAACTCGTCCACGAAGCAGACGTGCTTCACCTTCACCGGCCCGACGACGTTCGAGGGCTTGGACGTGCCGGAGGCGTTGCGGGCGTTGACGCGGTAGAACCATGTCTGGCCAGCGCGGGCGGTGGTGTCGCTGAAGAGCGGACGGTAGGCCACGTCGGCGTCGCAGACGTTGGCGGCGATGGTTTTCCACGGGCCACCGGCTTTCGGCGCGCGCTCGATGTCGTAGCCGGTCGCGCCCGCCGAGCCGCGCCACGAGAGAAACGGCACGTTGCCAATCGGCAGCAACTCCGGCGCATCTGGAGCGGGCACGGGCGGCACGGACAGACCTTGAATCTTGAACGCCGCCTCGCGCATCGTTGTCATGATGTCGATCTCGCGCTGGGCGTCGGCGCTGGGGAAGCCGGGCCAGTGATACGACCAGACGGCGGGATAGGTCATGATCTGGTGCCAGTAGTAGCCGCCGTCGTTGTGGTGAAAATACATGCTCCAGAGCAGCGCGCCAGACATGCCTTCCTCTGCGACCACGAAGTCGAGGAACTCGCGGAGCTTGGTCACGACGTTGTCATGCGTGAGCACCTTGCCGTCAATGTAGGGGCCGAACTCGCCGACGAACATTGGCCGCGCGCCGTTGAGCTTCGCCATCTCTTTGCGCATCGTTCCGGGCCAGCCGCCTTCGACGCCGCGGTAGTTGCTGTAGAGGTGCCGCGTGACAAGGTCAATGTTCGGGTCCACCAGCAACGGCTGGCCGGGCTGATGGCGCGTCTCGGCGACCAGATGGTTCTTGTCGAGACTCTTGATGAACGCCGCCATCTCGGAGAGCCACGCGTCGGGTGCGCTGTGCATCTCGTTGCCGAACTGCCAGGCCAGCACCGCCTTGTCGTCGCGGTAAGCAACGCCGGTGATCGTGTTCGTTCGCATGAGCACGTGGCGGACGGTGGCCTTGTAGTCCTCCTTGACCTGCGGGTCGGTGTAGAACTCGGCGCGTTTCTTGCC
>JACRKA010000066.1 GCA_016219905.1 Verrucomicrobiota bacterium | reverse complement strand
GATGGCGCGGTCGTCCACGTCGCAGATGTAGGCGACCTCGACGTTCGGCGCGGCGAGCAGGCCGGCGATGTGGACCATGCCGCGGCCGTTGCAGCCCATGACGCCAACGACGAGTTTCGAGTTCGCGTCGGCGGCCGAGGCGACGCGCCAGCCCGCGAGGCCGGCGGTGAGGAGGGTGGATTGTTTCAAGAAATCTCTGCGGTTGATTGTGGAGTTCATAACGCTATGATTCTACCGAACCTCATCCACCTATGAAAAGACTAACTTCGCTCCTCACCACCACCGTCCTCACCGCCACCGCCGCCTGCTTCGCCGACGACCTGCGCCTCGGCATCATCGGGCTGGACACCTCGCACGTCATCGCGTTCACAAAAGTGCTGAACGATCCGAAGACGAAAGACCACGTCGCCGGCGCGAAGGTCGTCGCGGCCTTCAAAGGAGGCAGCCCCGACATCGAGTCGAGCGCGAGCCGCGTGGAGGGATTCACGAAAGATTTGAGCGAGAAGTTCGGCGTCAAGATTTACGACTCCATCGAAGAGATGTGCAAGAACGTGGACGCGGTGTTGCTGGAGAGCGTGGACGGACGGCCGCACCTGAAACAAGCGCGGCCCGTGATCAAGGCCGGCAAGCCGCTGTTCATTGACAAACCGATGGCGGCGTCGTTGCGCGACGCGCTGGAGATTTTCGCGCTGGCCAGGAAAGCCAAGGTGCCCGTGTTCAGCGCGTCGTCGCTGCGCTACGGCAAGGCCACGCAAGAGGTCCGCAACGGCTCCGTTGGCAAGGTGCTCAGCGCCGACTCGTCCAGCCCGGTGAACCTGGAACCTCATCATCCTGAACTGTTCTGGTATGGCATCCACGGCGTTGAGTCGTTGTTCACGGTGATGGGCGCAGGTTGCGAAACGGTCAAGCGCGGCACGACCGCGGACGGCCGCATCGAAGTGACCGGCACGTGGGCCGGTGGGCGCACGGGAATTTTCCGCGAGGGAACCAAGGGCAAGGGCGGCAAACCTTACGGCGGCACGGCGAAGGGCGAGAAGGGCGAAGCGCCTGTCGGCACTTCCGACGGCTACGCACCGCTGCTGGTAGAGATCATGAAATTCTTCAAGACCGGCGTCTCGCCGGTGCCGGAGCAGGAAACGATCGAGATCCTCGCCTTCATGGAAGCCTCCGACGAGAGCAAGAAGCTCGGCGGCAAGCCCGTGAAGATCGCCGACATCATCGCGCGCGCGAAGAAATAGCTGCGCCCGACTTCAACGCGCCGGCTTCTCCCACTGCTGCCACGCCGGTTTGGTGTCATAGACGTAGCGGTAGTAGCGGCCGCGTTTGAGGCCGACGGCGGCGGTTTCGTCCAGAATCAGGGTGCAGGCATCGTGGAACTGGAGCGCGCTCGCCGGACACATCGCGGTGAGCGGTCCCTCAACGGCGGCAGCAACGGCGGCGGCTTTGTCGGGGCCGCTGGCCAGCAGGAGGCACTGGCGCGCTTCGAAGATGGTGCCGACGCCGACGGTGATGGCGTGGTGCGGGACCTTGTCGGCGCCGCCGAAGAAGCGGGCGTTGGCGCGGACGGTCTGTTCGGTGAGCGTCTTGATGCGCGTGCGGGAGCGCAGGGAACTGGACGGTTCGTTGAAGCCGATGTGGCCATCATTGCCGATGCCGAGCACTTGCAGGTCAATGCCACCCGCGGCGCGGATGGCGGCCTCGTAGGCGGCGCACTCGGCGGCGATGTCGGCGGCGTTGCCGTCGGGCAGGTGCGTCCGGCTCGCGTCGAGATCCACGTGCCGGAAGAAACTCTCGCGCATGAAGCTGTGGTAGGACTGCGGGTGGTCGGCAGGCAGGCCGATGTATTCGTCGAGGTTGAACGTGGTGGCGTGTGCAAAGGAGAGACCCTCTTCGCGGTGGCGGCGGGCCAGTTCGCGGTAGAGGCCCAGCGGTGTGGAGCCGGTGGCGAGGCCGATCACGAGATCGGGTTTGCGACGCAGGCTGGTCTCGACGAAGTCGGCCGCGCAGCGGCTCATCGCGTCGTAGTCGGGTTTGATGACGATTTCCATAGTAGCTCTCAGCTCTCAGCCATCAGCTTCGCTGACAGCTAGTAATTCTCAAACACCATTTTCTTGTTCGCAAAGTCGAAGGTCGTCTTGTAGCTGCGCATCAGCTTGTTGCCGAAGAGCGCGCCCAACGTGCTGGGGATGGTATGGCCGCCCGCCTTGATGAACCGCACGCGGCCGAGCTGGACGTAGGTGGTCAGGAACGGCACGCCGCGATACGTGCCGCCCAGCCCGGTGATCCACGTCCGGTTTGCTTTTTGCGCAAACGGATCGAGCAGGCCGAGTTTCTGCGCCAGCGGCGCGGCCAGCATGACGGCGTCGTCGGAGCCGGTATCGAGGAGGAAGTCCACCGGCTCAACCGCTTTGACGCGGCAAATGGCGCCGGTGGCCACGAGCTTTCCGCCGGCGCGACGGAACGGGATCGCGTCCACGAACTTCTTCGGGTCGGGCGCGTGTTCGCCGACGCGGCCGAAGGTGACGGTGCGCCGCCGCCAATCGAACGTGACCCAGCGGAACCGCTGGAGCGTGTTGAGGCCGAGGATGCCGCTGTCGGCCGCCTTGCCGCCGAAAAGGCCGAGGGTGTATTGGCGGTGCTGTTCGGTCAGCACCTGCACCACGTCGTTGTGGATGACGGCGCCGCCGAGGCGCAGGGACGAGAGGCCGCCCGCAAACGCCTGCTGTTCGCCGGCGACGCCGCGCACGATGAGCGGCTGCTTGCCGGTGTCGAAGAGCGGCAGTTTCAGCTTGTCCACCAGCGAGGGTGAGAGCACGTCGGCCTCCGCGCCGGTGTCCACCGTCATCGGCACGCGGACGTTTTCGGCAAGCACCGCCTCGACGATCGCGTGGGTGTCGCCGCGGTCGAACGCGTTGATCATCCGCAGCGTCGTCACCGCGTCGCCGTCGAGCCAGGATTTCGCCAGGAAACTGACAACCTCGTCGCCCATCTTGAGCGTGGTGAACCCGGCGGTCTCCGACGGCGCGCGCGCCGCGCTCATCTGCTCAACCTGCGCATCGGGCAGCCGCTCGATGCGCGTGTCCTGGAACGCCGCGCAGCCGGCGAGCGCCAGCGCTGCCGCAGCGGTGAAGAGAAGAGTGGGAGTATGGAAGTATGGGGGAATGGGAGAAGACGGCTTCGCTCCCACTCCCCCACTCTCCCAGTCATTCGTTCCTCCGCTCATCCGCTAAACCTCCTTCACCTTCTCCGGCTTGCCGGTTTCGAGCGAGCGATTGGCCGCAAGCACGACCGCGAGGCTCTTGGTGGCGTCCGCATACGTCGAGCGGACCAGCGACGGGTTGTTCTCCTTCACCGCTTGAAGGAACCGCTCGATTTCAGTGACGTAGTAATCTTTTTGCGTAGCGGCCTCTTTCGGCTCGCCCTTGATGTTGCCGGTGGCTTTGCCGGTGGCGAAGTCCAGCAGGACGCGGCTCTCATCGCTGCGTAGTTCCATCTGGCAGGTCCAGACCTTGTGCGCCCACGAATGGTAGTGGCAGCCGACCGCGCCGCTGGCGAGCCGATAAGCCAGCGTCACCGTCTCCGGCACGGTCATCGTCTCGCTGCGTGGCACGAGTTGGTTCGAACCGAACGCGTAAACCTCGGTGATCTCGCCCGCGAGGCTGCGGATGAGGTCCACGAGGTTGATCGCCTGCTCCATCAGCGGGCCGCCGCTCTTGTCCATGAGCTTGGACCATGCGTGGAGGTTCGGGTCGAACAACACACCGCAGGCCACCTGCGAGACGACGCTGGTGATGGCCGCGCCCTCGAGCCACCGGCGGCATTCGTCCACCGTCTCGGCGTGCCGATACATGAAGCCCACCGTGTGGACCACGCCAGCCTTCTCGACCGCCTCGGCGATCTTCGCGGCGGTCTTGAGGTCGGCCGCGGGCGGCTTCTCGCAGAAAAACGGCACCTTCTTGCGGCAGCAGAGTTTGACGGCGTCCTCGCGCGCGAACGGCGGCGTGCAGATGAACACCACGTCGGGCGACTCGGCCTTGAACATCAGCGCGGCGTCCTCGTAGGGGTTGCCGCCATAGGCCTGGCACGCGGTGGCGGCTCGCGCGCGATCAATGTCGCAGGCCGCCACGAGCGGTTTCTCGCCGCACAACGCGGCGACGGTCTTGAGGTGGCGCTGGGCGATGGCGCCCGCGCCGATGAAAGCAATGCGCATGTCTGCCATGGGTCCTTTCGTCCGGGAAAATACGGCAGCCTAATTACCAGACGCCGCCAGCGAGGTCACGCGAATCTTCGGAGTTGCCCGCAACCAGCCGTCGGCGGAAGCTTGGGCGAGGTTGCCGCGCGCGGTCCGTAAGGCTACGTTGCGGCGGCTTGGAGCGACGAGGAAACCTATGTTGATTGCGTGCACAGCGGTTTTCGTGGAAACGAGGTGGTCGCGATGAATCGCGCGGTGGCGGTCATTCTCGGCGTGTTCCTGTTTTGCACGGGCCTGTTCCTCGGCATGGTCGGCTCTTTCTTCCGCACACTGCCGACGGAACTGCCGCGCCATGCCGCGACAGCCCCGCGCGACACCCACGCCGCGCCGCGCAAACCCAGCCAGCCACCCGCGAGGCCCGCGCGCAAGGAAACGACTTCGGTGCCGGCGGATTCGTCCGAGTCGGTGGAGAGCGCGCTCGTTGACGCCCTTCGAACACTCGCCATGGCGCTCGCCTCGCAGCCGGCAGCGACCCTGGCGCAGCCCGCCGCGCCGCAGCAAACCGAACCTGCATCCGCCGCGCTACCGCCAGATGCGGACACGCTCGCCGAAGTTGTAGCAACGGTTCCCTCGGAGCCGGCCGCACTGTCGTCGCCGCTGCCGCCCGGCTCCGGCCACTGGGCCTACGACGACCAGATGGGCTGGCTCTGGATGCCCGAGGGCGCGCCGGCCTATGTGTTCGTGCCGGCGGTGGAGGTCTATCCCGGCGGCTTCGTCACGGTCCGGCCCGGCTCGCGCCGCGGCCCGCCTTCGTCGCGGGCGAACACCGCCCCGCCGCAAACCACGCCATCGAGCAGCGTGATCGCCCCGATTGTGCCCGGCAGCCGGCGCGCGCCGGCGTGGTCGCCTTTCAGCAACAGCGTGAAGAAACAAACCACGGCCTCGTCTCAGGGGCCGCGAAACAGCGTGATTGAACCGCAACCGCCGGGCAGCAAACGATTGCCGGCCTGGTCACCGGAGACGCGAAAATGAACATGAAACCAAGCTTCCTCATCGCCGGCCTCGCCGCCGGTTGCGCCGCGATCCTGAACGCGCAAGACCCGCCGACTTACCTCCAGCCGCAGCAACCGCCGTCCATCGTGCAGCAACCCGCCGGGCAGGCTCCAGGCGACCCGTTCGTCGGCGACACGCCGGCCGATGTCCCGCAACCGCAGCAGCCCGCCGAAACCACGCCACAGCAGCCTGTGGAAACCACGCCGCCAACCGCCCCCGAAACCCCGCCCGTCGGTGTCACGCCTGAGCCGGGCTTGGAACAACCTTCCGGCCGCACCTACGTCGGAGGTTTGCCGCCGGAGGGAGCGCCACCCGAGGAACCGTCGGTGGCCGACATGCCGCAGCCGACCTACGCGCCGCCGCCGCTGCCCGTGCAGCCGATTGACGCCTACCAATATTTTTACCAGCCGCTGATGCCTTACGGTGAATGGATCTTCATCCCCGGCTACGGCAACTGCTGGCGGCCCGTCGGCATCCCCTACGGCTGGCGGCCCTACTGGGATGGCAACTGGGCGTGGAGCGAATGCGGCTGGCTTTGGGCCAGCGACGAACCGTGGGGCTGGGCGACCTACCACTACGGCCGCTGGATGCTCACGTCGGAATTTGGATGGATGTGGGTGCCGGGCCGGCGTTGGGCGCCGGCGTGGGTCTGCTGGCGGCGCGGACCGGACTTCGTGTGCTGGGCGCCGTTGCCGCCGGGTGCGCCGCTGGGCGTCGGATTCTATAGCGGCGCCTTTAGCATCAGCATCGGCTGCTGGACGATGGTCTTCGAACGCGACTTCCTCTCGCCGCACTGCCGGCACGTGGCGTTCCCAATCCATCGTCATCACGAGTTCCTGCCGCGCGCGACCACCGTTGTCAACGTCACCCAGGTCAACAACATCGTTGTCAACGCCGGCCCTGGCCGCCACCACATCGAGCGCGTCGCCGGCCGGACCTTGCCGACCTTGAGAGTCCGCTCCGCCGAGGTCACCGCCGCCGACGCCCGCGTCACCACGCGCGTCCACTCCGACGCCATCGTCGTGCACCAGCCCACGCGCGCGATCATGGCCAAGCCGGCGGACACGACCCGCATCAAGCGCGCGGAGAAAGTCACCGTCGTCAGCACTCCGATCACCGACGTGCCAGCCCGGTCTCCCAGGACGACGACCACCACGACAACGCACACAGAGCGCACCGGCGCACCTCGATCCGACACAACGACGCATCGCGTCACCACACGCACGGCGACCGAGATCGAAGCCCCCAAAGGCAAGCCGGCGAAGATCGGCGCGACGACGACCACGACGACCCGCACGGTGGAATCGCCGAAAGGAGTCACCACGACTCGCGACGCGCATCGTCACGGCGACCCGCCTTCAACAACCACCGTCCAGCCGCAGCCGCCCGCGCGCGTCAAGACCGTCACGCCGCCTCCTGCCACGACGACAGCGCCCGCGACGACGACGCCTTCGACCACGCGCACCACGGACACCAAGGCGCGCAGCCGCCGCCATGAGGACAGCAGCCCCACAGTGCAAACGCCGCCACCGCCGGCGCGGATCTACACGCCGAAGGAGACGCCCCGGACGGTTGCGCCAGCGACCACAACCACGGCTCCTCCGACCTACAAGCCCAGCGACGTCACGCCCCGGACACGCCGCTACGAAGACACAGGCTCGAAGGTCAGCACGCCGCCGCCATCGCCGCCTGCGCGGACCTACACGCCGCCGCCAAAGCATGAGGAGCGTTCGCGGGTTGTTCCGACGACGCCCCGTGTCACGGCGCCGGCGCCCGCCGCCACCACCACGACCGCGACGACGCCTGCGACCGAAAAGTCCAAGGGCAAGAAGCCGAAGTCCGACGACCTGAAGTAGCCTTGCTGAACGCGAGTTTGCAGCCGGACGCGCCAGCGTTCGGCCGATGCGCAACGCCACCTGCCAGGCGGTTCTCAAACCGCCGCTCGTATCTCGCCCCCGGCTGGACTTATCGCTGGTCACAGCGGCAGCCCAAAGTATAATGCGCCCGAACCATTCACCGGAGAATTTCTCATGGCCACACCTTCCCAACTTCGCGCCGGCGCGGCAGCGGTGGACATCACGCCACCCATCGGCGTCACGCTGGCCGGCTCGCTCACGCGACGCGAAGCCGCTTCCGTGCTGGACCGGTTGCAGGCGCGTTGCGTCGTCCTGGAATCAGGCGGCACACGCATCGCGTTCGTGCTGCTCGACCTCATCGCCCTCGACAACGCCGACACAGCGCGCGTGCGCGAAGTCGTGGCTAAAGCCGCCGCG
>JACRKA010000065.1 GCA_016219905.1 Verrucomicrobiota bacterium | reverse complement strand
CGCGCAGAAATTGCCGTAGCCGTTCGTACTGGTCGGCGGAGATGACGGTGACGGTGGCGGTGGTCATGAGGCCGAAACGTCGCAGGCCAGACACTCTTGTCTGGCCCCAGAACCCGACGGCCAGACAGGAGTGTCCGGCCTGCGAATCGTTGGAAGACGGTTTTCCATGAACAGTTAAAGCAGATGATCCAGCAGCGGGTTGTTCAACAGCGCGTTGACTTTCTGATGAAACTGCCGGGCGTGCTTCAAACGGTCCGCCACCACCTTCGCCTCCTTGCGTTTGCCGTTGTCCACCTTCGCCAGCGCATCCTGCAACGAACTTTCGACCGACTCAATGCGCACCGCCGCCGTCTCGATCTTCTTGCGCAGCGTGCTGACCACCGCGTGCCGCACCAACGCCTTGAAATCCGTCTCCGCCTCGTAGAAATCCCGCCGGTCGCCCTTGACCCACACGTGTTTCACCGCCGACCACTGCTCGAGCTGCCGCACCGTCATGGAGACGCTGGCCTTGCTCACCGCCAGTTCCTCCATGATCTCGTCCAGGCACATCGGCCGCGGGCTGAGGTAGAGTAGCGCGAACACCTGCCCGATCACCTGCCCCAGCCCGAAGGACTGGGTGGTGTGTCCCCCCGACTCGATGAAGCGCCGGCACGCGGCGGTCAGTTCCGGTGATGCGAGGTCTTTCATGGCAAATCAGGCATCGTTCAGTCTGGACTGAACGTATCTAACAGACTATCCCGCCCCACCGCAAGCCCTTTTTCCGCTTTGCAGCCCGCCCACCCTGCGGCACAGTCACCGCCAGCCCAACCATGAGCCAAGCCGACCTCAAGCGACTCTTCAACCGCATCAAGAACATCCTGCTCCAGCCCGCGCAGGAGTGGGACGCCGTCCGCGACGAAAACCTGACCGCCACCGAACTTTTCACCACCTATCTCGTCGTCATCGCCGCCGTGCCGGCCGTGGCGGGCTTCATCGGCAGCACCGTCGTCGGCATCCCGGCTTCCTTCATCGGCACCGTCCGGCCCAACGTCTTCCGCGCCCTGTCGGCCGCCGCGGTCGGCTATGCCTGCTCGCTGGCCGGCGTCTATCTGGCCGCGCTGGTCGTGGACAAGCTCGCGCCGGCCTTCAAGTCCACCTCCAACATGACCCACGCGCTGAAGCTCGTCGGGTTCACTTCGCTGCCCGTCTGGGCCGCTGGCGTCGTCCACATCCTGCCGATGTTCAGCCCGCTGGTGGTGCTGGTGGCGCTTTATGCCATCTATATCTTCTATCTCGGGCTGCCAAAACTCATGGGCACGCCCGCCGACAAGGTTGTTCCCTACATGATCGTCTCGGCGGCTGTGCTCATCCTCGTCGGCTCGATCATCGTTTGGGTCGAGATTGCCTGCCGCGGGATTTGATCGCGTCGTTCACCACCCAGCCGGATTTTTCCAGCAACACGCCGGCTTCCGCGTAGTCCGCCCCGGTCAATGCGCTGACGATGCGCGTGGCGCGGTCGCGGAGTTTCACACAGGTCGGGTCCACGTCCACCATCAGGTTGCCCACCACCTTGCCGAGCCGCACCATCGCGATGGTCGTGAACATGTTCAGAATCAGTTTCGTCGCTGTGCCAGCCTTCAGCCGCGTCGAGCCGGTGACGACCTCCGGCCCCGTAGCCACGCTGACGGTCACCGTCGGCGCAGTCGCAGCGCCGTGCGGCCAACGGAACATCGGGTTGAAATTCAGGAAGATCGTCTCGATGCCGAGCTGCTTCGCCCACGCCAGCGCGCCGAGCACGAACGGCGTGCGGCCGCTGGCGGCGATGCCGACCACCACGTCGCCGCGCTGCGCGCCACGGCAACGCAAAGCTTCCGCGCCGGCGGAGGGGTCGTCTTCCGCCGCTTCCACCGAGCTGTAAAGCGCGCGTTCGCCACCGGCGATGATGCCTTGCACCATTTTCGGTTCCACCGAGAACGTCGGCGGACATTCACTGGCATCAAGCACACCGAGCCGGCCGCTGGTGCCCGCGCCGATGTAGAACAGCCGCCCGCCGCGCCGGAGCGAGCGCGTGATCAACTCAATGGCCCGGACGATGGCTCGTCGTTGGCGGCGAATGGCCGGAAGGATGCGCGAATCCTCCGCGAGCATCGTGTCCACGAGTTGTGAAACGCTGCGGCGGTCGAGGTCGAGCGTGCGCGGGTTGCGCTGCTCGGTCAGCGCGGCGGCTATCTCCCGTGGAGCGTGGAGCGTGGAGCGTGGAGCGTCTTGCGCGCTGGCGGCTATCCCAGCCAACAGCAGCGCGCCAAAGGCACCTTCATGCTTTGGCAACGCGATGACGGCGCGGGGGAAGGCGCGGCGGATGCGGGTGGCGACAGCGGCAAAGAATCGCGGCTGCTTTTCCACGAGACCGCCCTTGAGACAGAAGTTGACGACTTTATTTCGGCCCCAGCCCAGCTTGCGGGCGACGAGGATTGCATTGGCGGCCAAGTCGTCCGCTGCGGCCACAATGATGCGCGTGGCGAGCGGGTCGCGACGATGCCACGCCGCGAAAACCTCCGGCGCAAGCGCGGCCACGTCGCCTTTGGGCGCGGCAACGGACCAGTCCACGAGTTGCTCGATGTCGTTGAGAACCAGCGCGCGCAGGAACCGCGAGCCGAGCGCCGGCCAGCGGCCGGTCAGGTCCCATTCATGCAGGACGGCCCGCAGCGCGGCGCGGGCGATGTCGTAACCGCTGCCGGCGTCGCTCAGGAGCGGGCCGTAGCCGCCGGCGCGGATGATGCGCCCGGTCGCATCGCGACCGATGATGCTGGAGCCGGTGCCGGCGATGACGAGGATGCCGGCGCCGTGGACGCCGAACGCGGCGGCGAGACCGGATTCCCTGTCGCCGCGCACGGTGCAGGCGGCGCGCGGCCAGACGCGGGCGGCGAGCGCGCGGGCGCGGGCGCGGTCGGCATCGGTGCGGGCGCCGGCGAGGCAGAGGGAGATGGCGGCGACATCGGTGGCGGAACGCTCACGCGTTCCACTACGGGGCGGTTGGAGGCGGCGCAGTTGGCGGAAGAGGGCGAGCACGTCGGCATCGTCGGCGCGTTTGAGGTTGAGCGGGCCGGCTTCGACGCGCTGGAGGATGCGGCCCGCCGCGTCGGCGAAGAGCGCGACGGTGCGCGTGCCGCCACCTTCGATAGCGAGCGTCAGGTTGGGTTGTCTCGCAGACATGGCCGCCGATGTTCGCAAATCAAGCGGTTGCCGGCAAGGCGAGGATTGCGGGTCAGGCTCCGAGCGGCAGGTAGATGCTGAAGGTGGTGCCTTTGCCGGCCTCACTCTTGACCTCGATGGCGCCGTTGTAGTAGCCGACGAGCTTGCTGATGATGGCAAGGCCGAGGCCGGTGCCGCCGGACTTGGTGGTGAAGTAGGGCGTGAAAAGTTTCTTGAGGTTTTCCGGCGCGATGCCCGGCCCGCTGTCGCTGACGGAGAGCCGGACCAGCGGCAGGCGCGCGTCGAAGGTGTCGCTGCGAAAAGCCGGGTCGGCCGGGGGCACGCTGGCGCGTTCGGCCGCGATGCGGAGGGTGCCGGCGCCTTCCATGGCCTGGATGGCGTTGACGCCGAGGTTGATGATCACCTGCAACAACTCCACGGGGTGGGCCTTGATCTTCAGGCCGTGGTCGGTGACGGCGCTGGCGATGGTCAGGGCGCGGTTGCCGGGATGGGCCTTGAGGAGGGCGGTGGCGTCGTCGAGGAGTTTTTCCGCGTCGGCGGCTTCTTCGGTGCGGGCCGTCTGGCGGGTGAAGCTGAGGAACCGGCGGGCAATGCTCTTGCAGCGCTCGATCTCGCTGAGGATGTTGGCCTGGCGTTGCTGGATGGCTTCGGCGGCCTTGGGGTCGGCGCTCTTGAGGGCGGCCAGGTCGCGGTCGAGCATGGAGGTATACCATCCGATGATGGTGAGGGGGTCGTTCATCTCGTGGATGACGCCGGCGGAGAGGACGCTGGCGGTGGCGGCGCGGTCGCGATGGGCAAGGGCTTTGCCGAGTTCTTCGTTGGTCTGCTGGAGCGAGGCCATGTTCTCGCGCACGGTGCGTTTCTGGAGGCGGCGGTCCATGCAGGCGTCCACGCGCTCACGGATGGAGAACACGTCGAAGGGCTTGTTGAGGTATTCGGAGGCGCCGTAGTGGATCGCGCCGCGGGCGGTCTCCATGGTCTCGTAGCCGGTGAGCATGATGCACTCGATGTCGCGGTCCATCTGCTTGAGTTCGCGGAGGACCTCGATGCCGGAGAGGTCGGGCATCTTGATGTCGAGGATGGCGACATCGGGGGTGTGGCGGCGGGCGAGTTCGAGGCCTTCGCGTCCGCCGGAGGCGACGAGGCAGTGGTATCGGTCCTTGAAGACGATCCGCAGGGACTCGCGCGGACCGGCTTCGTCGTCCACGATCAGGAGTGTGGGGCGGCTGATTTGCATGCCGTGGCGCTCAAGAGGCGCTGAGACCGGGCAATCCATTAGCGCGTCGGGTTGTGTCATGTGCGGTCTGTGTTGTTATGAAGACAGTCAAAACTTGATGGTGCCCGTCAGCATGATGGCGTGGCCGCTGCTTTCCCACTTGCCGTTGGCCGCCGTGACGGCGGAGGTGCTGACGGTGCGGTCTTCGACCAGGCTGTATTGGTAAACGACGTCGACGTTGATGTGGCGGAAGCTGCAGCCGCCGCCGATGCTGAAGACGTGGCGGTCGGCGTCGGGGACGGCCGGCCCGAAGGTGCGGTTGGGGACGCTGTTCTCGGAAAAGATGTAGCCGGCGCGCAACGCCCAGTGGTTGCTGATGTCATACTGGAGGCCGAGTTCGTAGAAGAAGCTGTCCATCCAGTCGAAGGAGAGCGTGTTGGCGGCAGGAGCGACGAGGGCGTCGAAATTGGGGTTGGAGGAGCGCAGGCGGACGTCGTTGACCATGTCCCAGTTGGTCCATTCGAGGTCGAATTCGATCTTGAGGTCCTTGATGGGCCGGAAGGCGTAGCCGAGGGAGGCGGATTGCGGGAACTGCATCCGGGCCTTGGTCTTGGAGGGGCCATAGTCGCTCGGAATGGGCGGCGGGCTGTAGAGCCGCGCGTCGCCTTCCATATCAATCTGAAACGGGCTGCGATAGTTCATGCCGAAGGTGTGTTGCTCGTTGAGCTTGAAGAGCACGCCGGCGGTGCCGCCCAGGGCGTAGCCGACGCCTTTGAACTTGAACCGGCTGTCCGGGACCGGAAACGGCGCCCAGGAGACCATCCGTTTCAGTTCGGTGCTGCCCCGGTAGATGTTGAGGCCGGCGCCGACGGACCATTGGTCGTTGATGCGGTAGGCCACGGTGGGGGCGACGTTGAGGATCTTGAGGTAGCTCTCGGTGACAGTGTAGCGGAACGGCCCGTAGTGGCTGTAGTTGACGGCGTTGCCGTAGGGGGCGTTGATGCCGAGGCCAAACCGCCAGTCGCGCAGGCCGAAGTCGGCGACGTTGTAGAAGTGCGGCGAGTAGGACTCGACGTTCATCTCCGTCTTGCCCGCGGCGCCGCTGAAGTGGCTGCTGGGGAAGAGCGCATAGGCGCCGGCGGCGGAGTGGTAGCCCTCGAGCTGGGTCATGCCGGCGGGGTTGTAGTAAACCGCGGTGGCGTCGTCGGCCTGCGCGACGAACGCCTCGCCCTGCGCCGTGGCGCGGGCGCCCTGGTCCGGGTTGCGGAAGCCCAAGGCAAACGCCGACGAAGAGGCAATCAGGTAGCTGCACCCTGCCACCGCGACTGTGACTGAGCGTATTGGTTTCATTTATGGTGTCCCTCACTGGGCTTCGCCAGTCGGCACAGTCCGCTTGCTGGCCCTCAAGGCGAGCAGCATCAATGCCATGCCGTTCATGGCGACAATGTTTGCTGGACGCGCAACCAGAAAAACAAGCCCCGGCGCGTCATCTTCGAGTCTTCGGGCAATAACCGATCCGCCTGCCGGCGCGTTCAAAAATGTGCGCGGGCGGGCGCGCCGGCCAAAATTGTTCACCGGGCCTTGCCAGATTCGTCCCCGGCCTCCCTGTCCTCCGGGTCGTCGTCGGCATGCTTTGCGGCAATGCCGAGCTTGTCCATCTTGTAACGAAGGATCCGCCGCGTGACATTGAGGGCGCGCGCGGCCTCGCTGATGACGCCCCCGGCCCGCCGCAAGGCCTCCTCAATCGCCCGTCGCTCGATGTCTCCGGTGATCTTGGCCAGATCAAGCTGCCCTTCCCCGCCGGAGGAGCCGCCTTGCTCCGCAACGGCCGCAGCCGGTTCCGGCGCCGGAATGGCCAGCATCCCGTTCGGCCCCGCGACACTGCTGGCGATGACGAACGGCAGATGACCCGGCTCGATGAGGCTGGCGTCGGAAGTGACCAGCAGCCGCTCCACGACGTGCTCCAGTTCGCGCACGTTGCCCGGCCAGGAGTAGTCCATCAACAGCCGCATCGCCTGCGGCGAAACCTGCGGCGGGAGCCGGTTCAGGCTGGCGGCATACTTCTCCGCAAAGTGCCGCGCGAGCACCGGCACGTCCTCGCGCCGGTCCCGCAACGGCGGCAGCACGAGCGGCACGACGTTGATCCGGTAGAACAGGTCTTCACGGAACCGGCCCTTCTTGACCTCATCTGCCAAATCGCGGTTGGTGGAACAGACCAGTCGCACGTCCACGTGGATGGTGTCCTGGCTGCCGACGCGCCGGATCTCGCGCTCCTGGATGGCGCGCAACAGCTTGGTCTGCGTGCCGGGCGACATCTCGCCGACCTCGTCGAGGAAAAGCGTGCCGCCGTTGGCCGCCTCGAACATGCCCGTGCGCCGCTGCGTCGCGCCGGTGAACGCTCCCCTCTCATGGCCGAACAGCTCGCTCTCGAGCAGCTCGCCGGGAATGGCGGCGCAGTGGACCGGCACGAACGGGCCGGCCTTGCGCCTGCTGTTGAAGTGGAGCGCGCGGGCGACCAGTTCCTTGCCCGTGCCGGTCTCGCCCAGCACCAGCACGGTGGTGTCGTTGTCCAGCAGCCGCCGGATCAGCGCGTAAACCTGCTGCATGGCTGCGCTGGAGCCGACGATGGCATCGAACCCGGCCGTCGCGCCGGCTGCCGGTGGAACCACGCCGCCGTGCCGGTCCCGCTGGCGTTCTTCGATCATCCGCTGGACCACGAGGCGGATTTCATTCACGTCGAACGGCTTGTTGAGGTAGTCGGCGGCGCCCATCTTCATGGCCTGCACCGCCGCGCGGGCATCGGTGAGGGCGGTGACCAGGACCACGGGCACGTGGGGCCAATTTTCGCGAATCTTCGCCAGAACCTCAATGCCATTGAGACCCGGCATCTTCACGTCCAGGAGCACCGCATCGAACGGCCCCTCCCTCTGCAACGTGGCCAGCGCCTCCTCGCCACTCGCCTCGGTCCGCACGTCGTAGCGGTCCTTGAGAATGATCCGCAGCGACTCGCGCGGGCTTTGCTCGTCGTCAACCACCAACACTCTGGGCTTGGATGTCACTGGGCAATGATCCGGGTCGTCGTGCGGTTTCTTACGCGCCGCCTGCGACGGGGACGGCGTGGTGCGGCGCGTTCTCATCCGCAGCGGAGGACGCCCCGGAGGCGCGCGGCAGCCTGCGGTCAATGCGCGCGTCCTCGGTCTCGGCGCCGCGCGGCGAGCGCGGCGTGGCGCTGGCGGGCAGGATCACCGCCACCGTGGTGCTGCGGCCCAGGATGCTGTCAATCGCGAGCCGGCCGCTGTGCTCCTCGACGATCTTCTTGACGATGGTCAGCCCGAGGCCGATGCCGACGTTGCGGGCGGTGACGAACGGCTCGGTCACGGTCTGGATGCGGTCCAGCGCAATGCCGACGCCGGTGTCCTGGAACTCGATCTTCACCGCGCCGCCGGCCGGCAGCCCGCCGTCGGGGAAATCCGACGGCTGCGCATCGCTGGTGGAGATGCTGAGCTTGCCGCCCTGCGGCATGGCCTGGACGGCGTTGCGCACGAGGTGCTCGAAGGCCTGGATGAGCCGGATGCGGTCCGCCTGCACCCGCGGGACGTGGTGATTAAAGGTCTTCTGCACGACCACCATGGGCGGGCCGCCGCTGGCAGCGGCGGCCTTCTGGCTGAAGTCCACAACATGGGCCGTCTGCTTGCGGCTGAACTCCGGCCCGATGCTCCGCATGCACGCCTCGACCACTTCCGCCAGGTTCGCATCCTCATAGACCAGTTCCAGCGGCTGGGCGAAGAAGGCCAGTGTGTTGATGACCGTGTCCATCCGCTTGACGTCGCTGATGACCTCGCGGCCGAACTGCTCGCAAAACTCCGGCTCGTCGGCACGCTCCGGCAGCAACTGCGCGAAGGTCTTGACCGAGACCATGGCGTTGGCCAGTTCGTGCGAGAGCCGGAACGCCAGCCGCATGAAAAACTCCTTGTCGGCCAGCTCGCGCGCCTGGGTTTCCTGGATCTTGACCTGCGTGAGGTCGTCAATCATCCCCACCGCCACGAGGCTGCCGGCGTCGGCCTCCGCGCCGCTGAGGTTGACGGTGAACCGGGCGGCGCTGATGCTCAACACGCGGTTGGACGGCGGCAGCTTGATCTCGCGGAACCGGACCTCGCGGCCGGTTTGCAGCGACTCGAAGATGGCGTCCGCCACGCGGCTGGGCAGCCCGCCGGCGGCACGGCCGACCAGCGGCTTGTCGCCCAGGTCGAGCAGGTCACGCGCGCGGGGGTTGATGCTGAGGACGTGGCCGTCCTGGCCGATCACGATGACGCCGCTGTGGACGTTGGCGAGCACTTCGCTCATGAACCGCCGCTGGCCGGCGACCTGGTTGAGGAGGTGGAGGTTGCGCACGGCTTGCGCCAGATGCGTCATGAGGTGGAACACCAGTTCCAGGTCTTCATTGCGCAGCGGCTCGCCCGTGACCTTGCCGCTGAAGGTGAGCACGCCGAGCAACTGGTCGTTGTCCAGGATCGGCACGGCGATCTCGGTGCCGAGCAGGTCGAACTCGCGCGCCGCCTGCTGGTCGTAGTCCAGCCCCAGCGTGTCGGAGATCTTCGCGCGATGCAGGATCTTCGGCTCGCGCGAGAGCAGGCCGCCGATGCCGCCGTCCACGGTGAGGCGGAAGTGCTCGGCCACCTCCGGGCTGATGCCGGTGTTGACCATGGCGCTGAGCCGCTGGCCCACCGGCCCGGAGTGGCCCTGAAACAGGTCGGTCTGCACCGGCCGCATGAAGATGACCAGCTTGGCGACGCCGAGCAGTTCGCGCACGAGTTGGAAAAACTCCACCAGCAGCGTCCGGTCGTCGAGGTGCTGGCCCAGCACGCGCGTGACGCTCTTGAGCGCGTCGCGATACTGGTAGAGGTCGAACGCCGAGCCAACCGGCGCCGCGCCGGCCGGGCGGGCCGGGCACGGCTGGTTGCCGCCGGTGGTGTTCCGCTGCCGGGCAATGAGGTCGTTGGCGCGCTTGAGGTGGCTCTGGGTCTGGCGGAGGTTGAAGTAGTTGGTCAGCGATTGCTTGAGCTGGTCGTAGCCGTCCTTCTCGGAAACCACCAGCCAGTCGGGCTGGATGGGATAGAGCGATTGTTGCTGGGCCGTGGCCCGCACGACAACGGCCTGGCGTTCCCGCGCGGAGGCGGCGGCCAGCGATTCGATGGCCCAGCGGCTGGCTTCGCCGAGCGAGACGGCATCCACGATGACGGATTCGCTCAGCCGCAGCCACATGGCGAAGAGGGCGTCGAACTTCTCCCGCGTCGGGTCCACCGGCACGGGCAACAACACCAGGTGGGTGTTGTCCCCGACGATCTCGGACAGCAGGCGTTGTGTCTCAGGGGAATCGGTTAGCAACAGGGCGGTTTTCATGATGGAAAGAGGTCAGCGTGGACCGGGAATGTGCCGTCGGGCGCTCGCTGTAGCGGCGCAAGACCAGCGCGGTATTGCGGCCGCCAAAGCCGAAGGAGTTCTTCAGGATGAGGTTGACCTGGGTGTGGCGAGGTTTGTTGGCCACGAAGTCGAGGTCGCAGGCAGGGTCGGGAAACTCGAGGTTGAGGGTCGGCGGCAGCATGTTGTCCCGGAACGCCATGCAGCAGGCGGCGACCTCGGCGGCGCCGCACGCGCCTTGCATGTGGCCGACGGCGCCCTTGATGGAGCTGACCGGCATCCGGTAGGCGTGTTCGCCGAAAACTTTCTTGATGACCATCGTCTCGGTCTTGTCGCCGAGCTGGGTGGAGGTGCCGTGGCCGTTGACGTAGTCCACCTGGTCGGGCTGGACGCCGGCCACGGCGAGGGCCATCTGGATGGCGCGCACGTTCTCCTCGCCGCCGGGGCACGGCTGGGAGATGTGGTGGGCGTCGCAGGTGTTGGCCCAGCCGATGATCTCGGCGTAGATGCGCGCGCCGCGGCGGCGGGCGCGCTGGAGTTCCTCCAGCATCAACATGGCGCCGCCCTCGCCCATGACGAAGCCGTCGCGTTTGAGGTCGTAGGGGCGCGAGGCTTTTTGCGGCTCGTTGTTGCGGTCGGAGAGCGCGCGCGTGGCGCCCATGGCCATCACCACCAGCGGATGGACGGTGGCGTCGGCGCCGCCGGCAAACATCGCATCCACGTCGCCGCTGATGATCATCTCGGAGGCCTGGGCGATGGCGGCGGTGGAGCTTTCGCAGCCGGTGGCGACGGTGACGCTCGGGGACTTCAGGCCCAGGTGCATCGAGACCATCGCGCCGCAGGAGCCGCTGAAGATGGCCGAGGCGGTGAAGGGGCTGACGGCCCGGAGTCCTTTTTCGAGGTAGGTGACGTGTTGCTGGGTGACGAAGTGCAGGCCGGTGTAGGCCGTGCCCATCGCGACGCCGATGCGCTGGCGGTCTTCTTTCTCCAGGTCAATGCGGGCGTCGTGCTGGGCCAGGACGGAGGAGACCACGCCGAAGTGGGCGAAGCGGTCCATGTGGCCGACGTGTTTCTTGGGGATCCACTTCTCGGGGTGGAAGTCCCGGACCTCGGCGGCGATCTTCCAGGGGCAATCGGAATCCATCAGGATCGGGGCGCGATCAATCCCCGAGACGCCGGCGAGGAGATTTCCCCAGAAAGTCTCTGCGCCGATGCCGATGGGACTGACGACGCCAATCCCCGTGACCACTACGCGCCGTTGTTTGCTGGACCGCATTGAAGGGCACCAAGACGGGCAACCGATGCAGGTCCCGCGGGTGCAATCACGAGATCGCACGCGACGCGGGTGGCCCGTTGTTGACCGGCAGGGTAATGCAGAAGCCCCCTGTCAGTAAAGGATTTCTTCGATTCCGGCGAGATTTCGCCAGGACGGCCTCCGGCGGCTCAGGAAAGCGGCAGGTTCACGCGGAAGGTGGTGCCTTTGCCCTCGACGCTGGAGACGGTGATGATGCCGCCGTGGTCGCGGGCGATCTTTTGCGAGATGGACAGGCCGAGGCCAGTGCCGTCCTTCTTGGTGGTGAAGAATGGGTCGAAGAGCCGGTTGCGGACGGCTGCGGGAATGCCAGCGCCGTTGTCGGTGATTTCGAGCACGGCCAGGTGGCGTCGGTGGTTTCCCTCGCCGGTGTCCATCCGACGGACGCCGGTGGTGACGCGGATCTCGCCGTTCTGGCCCACGGCGTCCACGGCGTTGATCAGCAGGTTGACCAGCACTTGCAGCATCTGTTGCTTGTCCACCTTCAGCGTCGGCTGCTGGTGATACTCCTTGACCAGATGGACGGACTTGCTCTTGAGCCGGCTCTGCACGAGCAGCACCGCCTCGTCCAGCAAATCGGTCGCCGCGTTGTCGCTGACGCTGACCTGGCTGGGCCGCGCGAACGCGAGCATGCTCTCCACCACCTTCGAGATGCGGTCCACGTCCTTCAGCACCAGCTTGCTGAACTCCTCCCGGAACTCCTTGTCGTCAATCCGCTCCGGCAACAGTTGGGCAAACGTGCGCACGCTCGCCAGCGGGTTGCGGATCTCGTGCGCCACGCCGGCCGCGATGGTCCCCAGGTCCACCAGCCGGTTCTTGCGGCTGATCTCCTCCTCCATGTGCCGGTATTTCACCGCCAGCCCCACCTCCGCCGCAAGGTTCTCCAGCAGCTTCACGTCGCTGCCGAAGAACATGTCCCGGTTGATCTTCTGTCCCAGCGCGACCCATCCCGCCAGCTTCTCCTCCAGAAACATCGGGACGCATACCCAGGCCTTCAGCCGCTCCATCTCGACCGTCAGGAGGAACTGGGTCGGCCCGTCCATGAGCCGCGGCATCTCGTCGCGCACCAGCGTGTCCTTCTGATGCACCAGCCATCGGACCAGGGGCGAATCCTCCGGCAGGTCGGGCATCGCCGCCAGTTCCGGGCTGGCCAGCCCGCTCTGGGCCTGCAACTGATACGTGCCGGAGTGCGGATTCTCGAAGAAGATCGCCACGTGCGAGACCTGCATCTGGTAGTGCAACGTCGTGGACACCGACGCGAACACCTGGTCAATGCTCGGCAACCGCCCCAGTTCCTTCGCCAGGCTCGACAACGCCGCCTGGTAGCCCGACCCGGCGCCGAAAAAGCGTTGCTGCATCAACCGCTCGGCGCGCGGCAGGAACCGCGGCAGGCTTGTCGCCAGCGCCAGGCCGATGGCCGTCAGCAACGCCAGCGTGAACAACGTCTGCTGCGTGCCCATGAAACCCGGCGCGATCAATGACGACGCCGAGATCACCAAAAAACCGACGCCCACGATGATCATCAGCGTGATGGTGACCAGCAGGACCCGCGCGATGACGATGTTGAAATCCGCCAGCCGCGCCTTCGCCATGACGTAAGCCAGAAAGGCCAGGTTCAACGGCAGCAGGAAGAACGCGAACGGCTGCATGTTGATCTCGTATTCCAGCGGCAGGACGCAAAAGTTGTTCGTCACAAACACAATCGCCCACGCCACGATGAAATAAACGAGCTGCGTCCGCTTGTAGCCCAGTGTGTGCCATGCCGAGTAGGCCGCAATCCCGATGCCGACCCACTGCCAGACGACCAGTTCCAGCCCCAACACCGGATACCACGCGCGGTCGTATCGGACGTAATGATCCATGTAGAGCTGCGTCTTCAACCCCGTGATCAAGTTCCCGAACCACAAGTCACACAGGAACGGCAACGTGCTCGCGTAGCAAGCTGCTACCCACCACCGAAGCTTGCGCTCCCGCTCCGCCATCGCGCACAAGGTGTGGAACCAAACCGGCTGGCCGAGCAAGGCCGCCGACAGCGTTACCTTCGCCCATCCCCATGCGGCCGGCTCGCTCAGCGGCAGGAAGTAATGCGCATAGCCGAGCAGCCACACCCCCACCATCATCATCGTCGCCCCGAAAAGCGGGCCGACGATCTGCGGCCGGTTTCTCCAGAACACAGCCCCCGCTGCCGCGAAACTCGTGGCAGCGTTGAGCAGGATCAGCCAGTAGTAAGCTCTGGTCATGCTGCGCTCCGCCAGACTCTGCGCTCTTCAACTTCGGCCCGGTGCGTATGCATCGCAGTGGCGACCGGCCCTAGCCCCGGCCGCGTCGGGTTCCCATTCGCGGCACCAGGGCGGGCACTTCCTGCGCATACCGCACATAGGCATCGCCCAGCTTCTCCACCAACGCCCGTTCCTCGCCCGCGATCCGGGCCGCCAGCAACGGAAAATAAAGCAGGAACACCAGCGCGAGACTCCAATAACAATTCCCCACCAGCGGAATCGCGATGAACTCCATCACAATCGCGCTGTAAGCCGGATGCCGCACAAACCGATACGGCCCCTCCCGGATCAACTCATGCCCCGGCCGGATCTCCACCTGCAGACTCCAGAACTTCCCCAGCGTCCGGATCGCCACGTTCCGCAACACCAGCGCCGCCACAAACAACACCAGCCCCGCCCCCGTCACCCAGCCGTTGACCGCACGCGGCACCCAGAAAAACTCCACCACCACCGCCGCCATGATCAGGTTGTGCAGAATGAAAAACGCCCGCAGCGACCACCCCTGCTTCGTCTGGCCGCGCATCGCCCGCCGGCTCGCCCCCATCTCCCACATCCGCTCCACCACCACAAACGCCATGAACCCAATAAACAGCCAGGCAGTTGTCGTCATTGCCCGGCCAGTTTAATTGCTCGATTTTCCAACTTCAAAACATTAAATCATCCCCAACGGAGTTTTCCGCCAACACGGGCACATGAACTCGGCCGCACAACAGAAGCTCGCCAACCAGGTCGTCATCATCACCGGCGCCAGCAGCGGCATCGGCCTCGCCACCGCCACCGCTTTCCACCGCGCTGGTGCCCGCGTCGTCATGTCCGCCCGCGACCCTGGCCGTCTCCGCCAAGCCGCCGAACCACTCCGCGGCAGTCCCGGCCCCGACCCGCTGCTCCTGCCCTGCAACGTCGCCGACCGCGCCCAAGTGGACCGCCTCGTCGCCGAGACCATCCGCCACTTCGGCCGCGTGGACATCCTCGTCAACAACGCCGGCATCGGCATGATCGCCCCCCTCGACGCCACCCCGCCCGCGGACGCTGCCGCCCTCATGGCCACCAACTTTCTCGGCGCCTTCCATTGCTCACAAGCCGTCCTGCCCCACATGAAAGAGCGCCGCGCCGGCCACATCCTCAACATCGCCTCCGTCGCCGGCCTCCGCGGCATCCCCAACAGCTCCCTCTACAGCGCCTCCAAGGCCGCCCTCATCGCCTTCTCCGACGCCATCCGCATCGAACTGGCCCCCTTCGGCATCCGCGTTTCCGTCCTCTGTCCCAACCGCGTCAAAGACACCGCCTTCTTCAACAACGCCAAACGCTACGGTTCGCTCGGCCTCTACCACATCCGCGTGACCCTCACCGCAGACGCCGTCGCCGCCGCCGTCCTCAAGACCGCCATCCGCCCCAAGCCGATCGTCGTCATCCCGTTCGTCTCGCGCGCCGCCAACACTCTCAACAAATTTGCCCCCTCGCTCGTGGACCGTTTCCTTGCCAGGAACATGCCTAAACCCGGGCCTGTATCCCCCGTCCGTCCATGACCCGCGCCCAGGCCCAACACCGCGTCGCCGAACTCCGCGACCAGATCCGGCGCCACGACCACCTCTACTACGTCCTCGCCCAGCCGGAGATCGGCGACCGTGACTACGACAAACTCTACGCCGACCTGAAGAAGCTCGAAACCGAGTTCCCCGACCTCGTCACGGCCGACTCACCCACCCAGCGCGTAGGCGGCCAGCCGCTCAAGGAATTCCGCTCTGTCCAGCACGCCGTCCCGATGATGTCGCTCGACAACACCTACTCGCCCGACGAACTGCGCGAGTTCTGCGACCGCGTCGCCAGACTCCTGCCCGGCGAGCAAGTCGAGTATTGCGTCGAGCCGAAGATTGACGGCCTCGCCGTCATGCTCCGCTACGAGCGCGGCGAACTCGCCGTCGGCGCCACCCGCGGCGACGGCTCCACCGGCGACGACATCACCGCCAACCTCCGCACCATCCGCGCCATCCCGCTACGCCTCCATGTCCCCAAACCGCCGCCCGTCTTCGAGGCCCGCGGCGAGGTCTATATGACCCGCGACGGTTTCGACAAACTCAACCGCGAGCGCGAGAAGGCCGGCGACCAACTCTTCGCCAACCCGCGCAACGCCGCCGCCGGCTCGCTCAAGCTGCTCGATCCCAAGCTTGTCGCCCAGCGCCCGCTTGCCGCTGTGCTCTACGGCATCGGCGCAGTCGAAGGCGCCAACTTCAAGACCCACCGCGACGCTATCGAGAAGCTGAAGGAACTCGGCTTCCCCACGCCGCCGCTGTGGTGGCTCGCGCACAGCCTCGATGAAATCCTGCGCCACATCGAGGAACTCCAGTCGCACGAGGCAACGCTGCCGTTCGAGATTGACGGCGCGGTCATCAAGGTCAACTCCCTCGACCAGCAACGCCGCCTCGGCGCTACCGCCAAAGCCCCGCGCTGGGCCATCGCCTACAAATACTCTCACGAGCAGGCCGAGACGCTCCTCGAAGACATCATCGTCCAGGTCGGCCGCACCGGGAACCTCACGCCCGTCGCCGTCCTCAAACCCGTCCCGCTCGCAGGCTCCACCATCAGCCGCGCCACGCTCCACAACGAGGACGAGATCAAACGCAAAGACATCCGCATCGGAGACACCGTCATCATCGAGAAAGCCGGCGAAGTCATCCCCGCCGTCGTCAGCGTCGTCACGGCCAAGCGCCCGAAAAACGCCAAGCCGTTCGACTTCGCCGCCCACGTCCACGGCAAGTGCCCAGAGTGCGGCAGCTCCATCCACCGCGACCCCGAGCAGGTCGCGTGGCGTTGCGAAAACATCTCCTGCCCCGCCCAGCTCAAGCGCGCCCTCGAACACTTCGGCCACCGCGGCACGATGGACATCGAGGGCCTCGGCGAAGTGCTGGTCAACCAACTCGTGGACGCCAAGCTCGTTCGCGACATCGCCGACGTTTACTCGCTTACTGTCGAGCAACTCGCCGCGCTGGAACGCATGGGTGAGAAAAGCGCGCAGAACGTCGTCGCCGCCATTGCGGCCAGCAAACAGCGCGAACTCTGGCGCGTCCTCATGGGCCTCGGCATCCTCCATGTCGGCGCGCAGGCCGCCAAGACCCTCGCCCGCCACTTCGGCTCCATCGA
This sequence comes from Verrucomicrobiota bacterium, assembly GCA_016219905.1. GTDB lineage: Bacteria > Verrucomicrobiota > Verrucomicrobiia > CAIQCK01 > CAIQCK01 > JACRKA01. The sequence continues at coordinate 3,548 of JACRKA010000065.1, read as the reverse complement.
GGCGCTCGAACACGCCACGCCCGACCAGTTGATGGAAGCCGAAGACATCGGCGAGGTCATGGCCGCCAGCATCCGCGACTTTTTCCTGAACAAGCGCAACCACGAAGTCATTGAGAAACTCCGTCGCGCCGGCGTGAACCTCAAAGCCGCCGCCACCGAGCGCAAAACTGCCGCAGGCGCGCTTTCCGGCAAGACCTTCGTCCTGACCGGCACGCTGGCCCGCCATTCGCGCGAGGACGCCGCGCGCCTGATCGAGGAGCACGGCGGCAAGGTCAGCGGCAGCGTCAGCAAGAAGACCGACTTCGTCGTCGTCGGCGCCGACGCCGGTTCCAAGCTCGACAAAGCCCGCCAACTTGGTATCAAGACACTGGACGAGGAAGTTTTTGAGAAACTATTGAAGCAATAGCCCCGAATCACGAATCACGAATCATGAAACCCTACCGCACCGCCGCCATCGTCTTCGCCGCGCTCGCCGCTTTCCTGGCCGCCTGTGAAACCACCGGCTACACCCAGCGCCGCGGCCCCACCGAAGACCCCGCCATCACCAACCTCCGCGCCGACATGCGTCTGCTCGAAGACCGCATCAACCGCGTCGTAGGCGACGTGCAGGCGCTCCAGGTCAACTACGACCGCCTCCAGCAACAAGTCGCTTCCGTCCAGCAACAACTCTCCGCCGCTGCCGCCAGCGGCGGCGTCTCGCCCGCCGTCATCTCGCAACTCGACCAACGCATCTCCGCCATTGACGCCGCCCGCAAACGCGACAACGAGATCATCGTCAACCAGGTCACGGCCGAGATTCAGAAACTTGGCGGCACCGCCGGCGGCATCTCGCGACGAGCCTCGTCCCCCGGCCCCACGCCCGCCGCGCGCGTGCCCACTGGCAAGCGCGTCGTCGCCAGCCCCGGCGCGGCCGGCGCGGGCGGCACACCCGCCACCGCCGCCGGTGGCGAACAAGGCTACGAGCACGTCGTCGAGAAGGGCCAATACCTCGGCACCATTGCCAAGGCCTACGGCGTCACCGTGGACCAGATCAAGAAGGCCAACAACCTCAAGAACGACATCCTCCATGTCGGCCAGAAGCTGTTCATCCCGAAACAGTGACACGGCAGCGTGACGTGTCTCATCGTGCGACCGCCTCAGACCGTCCACGGCGGACGAAACGTGGCCGAGAGCAACCGGCTCGCTTCTGCGTCGTTGATGAAGAGCTCGCGCTGCGGGTTCCATTTCAACGTGCGCTTCAACGTCAGCGCGATGCCGCCGAGCAACACGGCGCTGGCGGAACGGTGCGCGGTTTCGATGTCACAGATGGCCCGTTTGCGGGTGCGCACCGAGTCCAGAAAATTTCCCGAATGGCTGTCGCTGCGATAGACGCCCCTGGCCGCCGGCGCGAGCGGCGCCTTGAGGATGTCCGGCTTGGACGCGGCGATTTCGTCGCGGTCCACGGCGACCCAGCCGTCGGTGCCGATGAACCGCGCGCCACCGCTGCCGCCGGGACCGCCTTCGGGAGCGGGACACCCATGCACCACCACGCCGCTGGCGTAACGATAACGAAGCATTTCCTTCTCAAAGACAATCTCCACCGGCCCGCTGCGGTCGGCGTCCAGCACCCATTGGATGAAGTCGTAATGGTGCGGCCCCCAGTTGATGTCGCCGAGGCCGCAGAACATGTGCGCGTTGGCAACGCCGGCGTAGGGTTGCCACGGGGCGGGGCCAAGATAGAGGTCCCAGTCGAGGCCATCGGGCACAGGCTTGGGCTGGCCAAACCATTTCCACGCGAATGTCCCGCCCGGGCGGAACGCATAGACCTCCTTGAGTTTGCCGATTCCGCCGCCGCGGACGATCTCGCAGGCGCGACGGAACTTGCCGCCATACTCCGACCGCTGCTGTGTGCCGGCTTGAAACACGCAGCCGTAGCGTTTCACCGCGGCGAGCATCGCCTGGCTTTCGCGGATCGTGATCGCGGTGGGCTTCTCGCAATAGATGTCCTTGCCCGCCTGCGCAGCCATGACCGTCATCACGCCGTGCCAGTGGATCGGCGACGCGATGAGCACCGCGTCAATGTCGTCGCGCGCCAGCAAATCGCGGAAGTCGTTGTAAGCGGCGCAGGCCGCGTGTTTCCCCTCGCCGAACTTTGCGGCGTAAACCTCGTTGACCCGCTGCTGTGCTCTCTCTCGCCGTTCCCGCTGGGCGTCGCACACCGCCAGCACTTGGACATCGTCGCGGCCCACGTAGCCGCCCGCGACATACGTCCACGCGCCGCCGGTGAGATGGCCGCCGCCCTGCCCGCCGATGCCGATGAATCCCATCGCAATCCGCTCGCTCGGCGCCACAAACCCACCGCGCCCCAGCGCCGACGACGGGATGATCAGCGGCGCGGCGAGCGCGCCCGCGCTGCGGAGAAACTCCCGCCGTGTCCAGAACCGTTGCCGACCTGCTCGCTCACTGTGCGCCGGCTTTCGTTTCATAAGACTCCTTGGGTTGAAGTCACTCTTTGGATTTTCCCACTTGAACCGGCTCTTTGCCAGCCATCAACCATTCGAGGTTGAATCGCGCAAAATGGAGTTCATCCCAGTAATGCGTGCTGCCTTTTTCGCCGCGTTCGTAAACCAAGCCGATGCTCCCATCATCAAGCACCGCGATGTCCGAGTAGGACGACGGATACGACCAGATAGTCCTGCCCGCGCCCCACGTCGCGCCTTCGTCGCAGCTCACACGGACGGTGAGGTTGGTGCGGCCATAAGGATGCTCTTCCCGACGGAGATTCGACGCCGGACTGGAGAACAAAAGCCGGCTCTTGTCGAAACGCTCCACCGCGCCGTGGCAGCGCGGCGTGATGAGTTCCTCCGCGCGGCGAAGCGGTCCCCACGTCTCACCGCCGTCGCGGCTGATGGCCACGCGATGGCGCAGATTGGCCGGCGAGTCTTCGGAGCTTTCGTCGCGGCTGACGAGCATCACATCACCGTTGGCCAGCTCGACCAACTGGCATTCGCTCGTGTTCACGCCGACGGTGCCGCCGAGCTTCCACGTCGCGCCATGATTGTCGCTGTAGAAACAGTGCGAGAAGCTGCGAAGCCGTCCTTTGCCAGTGTCCTCGCGATGGCGCGCCGGCACGATGATCCGGCCAGCTTTCGGGCCGGAGCGCAACTGAATCATCGCGTTGCCCGGCCCGACACCATAGCGTTGATGCCAGCCCCGCGCCCAAGCCCGCGCCCCGTAGCCGCCGACGTAAGGAGGCGGTTTCGTTGGCGCGTCTTTGGCTTTGTCATCAGCCCGCCTCCTTACGTCGGCGGCTACGAAGCGGTCCCATTCGGGCTTGGTGACCTGTTCGTGAATCGAAATCGGTCCCTGCCACGTCGCGCCGCCGTCGGTGCTGGTCATGCAGGCGAACTGTTTCTTGTCGCGCACGAAAAAGAGCCAGAGCTTCTTCGTATCGCGGTCGAGGCCGACGGTGATGTCGGCGCACACGCGGTCGCCGTCGTCGAGCACGACCTGTTCCGCGCTCGAAGTGCGGCCCTTGTCGTGACTGCGTTTCAGGACGATGTCGGTGT
>JACRKA010000064.1 GCA_016219905.1 Verrucomicrobiota bacterium | reverse complement strand
TCTTTACGCCGCGACCGCACCGGGTTCAGATGCACATACCGCACCAATTCTTGCCCGTAATCATCCGCCTCCACCAGTTGCGCCTTGAACCGGCCCTGGAACAGATGCCCGCTGCGCCGATGCCGGGCGTTGAATCGCACCGTGTAGGTCACCTGCAACCAGCCGATGGCCCGGCTGAGATTGCCTTGGGGGGTTTCCACCACCAAGTGGTAATGGTTCGGCATCAAGCAATAGACATGCAGCAACACGCCAAACTGTAAAACCATCCCGGCGACCGTCTGCAGGAACAACTGCCGGTCCGCGTCGGAGTGGAAGATCGCCCGTCGCTCGTTGCCCCGCGCCATCACATGATAGACGGCACCCTCATATTCAACTCGAATAGGTCTCGCCATCGCCCGGCAGCCTACTGAAAATGAGCGTCAAGACAAGAGTTGACTCCATGATGATTGAACCAACGTTGAGGTTCATGACACGCTGCTTGGAATCGGCTGGCTGGCTGGCGCAGTTACACACTCTCGACTCCCTGATCGTGAATCTGTTCACCGCAACGTCCTCCATCTTTCAGAACTGCGGTTCACCTACCCTTGGTTCCCAAACGACGCGCGAAGCAATGCCCGAAGCGCGAAACTCAGTCAAGAATTGTTCAAGGAAACATGCCGCCCAGCCACCCGCATCCAAGGAGTTGACGATTCCGCGCAAGTGTGTGAGCTATCTCTCCCGCCCGCCGCGAGCCGCGGCGGGTTTACGAACACCGTGATGAACTGGGACCTGGATGCCGCGGCGAGAGTGTTGCTGCCGATCGGCCTGATTGCCGGCGCGATCGGGACGGGCTACGGCGCGCAACGGGCCGGCGTGGGCGAGCAGGCGGCGCGGCGGTTGATGCTGTTTGTGGTGACAGTGCCCTACGCGACGGTGGCGTTCCTGGCGATCTGGGTGTTGCCGTTCACGCCGGAACTGGTGGCGATGCCGGCGATGGGGATGCTCGTGACGACGGCGGGCGTCGGCGCGGGCGTGGTGATCGCGCGCGGGCTTCGGCTGCCGCGGGCGATGGCGGGGGCGTTCGTGCTGACGGCGGGCGCGTCCAACCTCGGTTTCACGATGGGCGGGTTTGTGAACTACCTGTTGTTCCGCGAGCCGGGTCTGGCGGTGGCGGCGATGTATACGACGTTCTGGGATTTTGCGATGGTGCTGCTGCTCTATCCGGTGGCGCGGCATTACGGCCACGGCGCCGACCAGCCGCTGTGGCGGCTGATCGTGGCCAGCTTCGCGGACTTGCGCTCGCTGCCGCTGCTCGCGACGGCGCTCGGGCTGACGCTGAACCTCGCCGGCGTGGCGCGGCCGGCGGCGATTGCGCGGTGGCACGTCGTGGACGTGGCCATGCTCGTCGGGGCGGTGGTGGCGTTCTTTGTGACAGGATTGCGGTTGCAGTTGGGCCGGTTTCACGAGCACCGGCGGCTCTACGCGCTGGTGGCGCTGGTGAAGTTCCTGCTGATGCCCGCGGTGGCGGCGGCGTTGGTGGGGCTGATGTGGCTGGCGGGACATCCGCTGGTGCATCCGGCCAGCGCGCCGGGCTGGAAGGTGGCGCTGGTGCAGGCCTCCACGCCGTCGGCCATCTACGCAGTGGTGATCTCCAACCTCTTCCACCTCGATGACCGGCTGGCGAGCGTGATCTTCGTGGTGAACACCGCCTGCTATCTGGCGGTGGTGATGCCGCTGGTGCTGATGATCTTCGGGTGATCCCCCCGGCTTACTCCGCCGCATACCGCTTCTCGGCATCGTATTTCGCCTGAAGGCCGATGATGCGGTTGAACTCGTCGAAGGTCAGCACGCGGCTGAGGTCGTTGCGCGTGGTCCCCTTCGTCTTGAGGATGCGATAGACATCCGTCACCGCCTTGGCCGACGCATAGAGCGCGGCGAGCGGGCAGACGATCATCTGGAAACCGAACTTCTTCAGTTCCTTGCGTGTGAGCTGCGGCGTGACGCCGCGCTCGATCATGTTCGCCACCAGCGGCGGCGGCAACTCGCGGCCGATCCTGCGCAACTCCTCCACCGAAACCGGCGCCTCCACGAACAGCGCGTCCGCGCCCGCCTTCTTGTAGAGCTTGCAGCGTTCGATGGCCGCGTCGAGGCCGAGCGGCTGGCGCGCGTCGGTGCGAGCGACGATGAAGAGATCACGCCCGCTCTCCTTCGCTGCGTCGCGGGCGGCGCGGATCTTGTTCGCGTGCTCTTCGGCCGGGATGACCTTCTTGCCGCGCATGTGGCCGCAGCGTTTCGGCCAGAGCTGGTCTTCGAGGAAGATGCCCGCCGCGCCGGCGTCGAGCAGCGTGCGGACGGTGTGCTGGACGTTGAGCGCGTTGCCGTAACCGGTGTCGGCATCCACGATGACCGGCGCTTTCGAGTTTCGGCAAACGCGGCGCGTCGCCTCGGCGATGTCGCCGAGCGAAAGCAGGCCGAAATCCGGCTCGCCCAGCGCGGTGGCGCTGACGGAGTAGCCCGTGATGAAGATGATCTCGAAGCCGACCTGGTTCGCGATGCGCGCCGTGAGCGCATCATAAACGCCCGGCATCAACACGGCGTCGCGTTTCAGCGCGCGGCGGATTTTCTCGGCGTGGGTCATCGTTGCCCTCCGCAAATCGTCATCGCCAGTCGAGCAGCACGCCCATCAGGTCTTCCTTCCAGTCAATCAGCATCGCGTAAGCCTTCGCGGCGTCGGCGCCGGGATGGCGGTGCGTGATGAGCGGGCGCACATCCAGCCGGCGCGAGAGCAACAACTTCAGCGCGACCTGAGTGTCCTCGCGCTGCGTCCACGCGCCGGGCCGGCGTTCGGACTGCGGCCTCGCGCCGCTGTGCGCGCCGACGATGGTGATGCCCTTGCGGTGCACGTCGCGGTAGAAATCGGTCCTAGTCAGGCCCCGCGTGCCGGCCAGCAGCACCACGCGCCCGCCGTCGGCGCAGAGTTCAAACGCGGCGCTCACCGGGTCGGCGAGTCCGGTGCATTCGAAGACGACCGCCGGCCCGCGACCGTCGGTGGCTGCGGTGAGCTTGGTCTGGAAGTCCTGCGCGCGCGAGTTCAGGCCCGCGTCGGCGCCGCCGTTGCGGCTGACGGCGAGCCGTTTGTCGGAGATGTCCACCGCCACGAGCGGCATCGCGCCGGAGCAACGCGCAAGCCGCAGCGCAAGCTGGCCCAGCAGTCCCTGCCCCTGCACAGCCACGGCTTCGCCGATCTCGATGCGCGCCCGGCGCACGCCCTGCAACGCGATCTCGGTGAGCGGGCAGAAGACAAGCTCGTCGAGCGGCGCGTCGGCGGGCACCTTGATCGCGGCGGCCATCTTCAACAACACGTGGCTCGCGTGCGGAGTCCGGTGCACCACGCGGTCGCCGACGGCGAAACCGGGCACGTCCTTGCCGACCGCGGCGACCTCGCCGGCGGCGTTGTAGCCGATGCGCAGCGGGAACTTCGGCGGCGGGCTGTCCAGCGCCAGCACCGTCTCGCGCTCGACGTTCGGGCTGATGAGCGTGAAATGGTTGCGGACGATGATCTCGCCCGCGCCCGGCTGCGGGACGTAGGATTTCTCGACGACAACCTTGCCGCGTTCCTGAATGACAACCTGTGATCCTTGCATCGTGTCTCCTGCGAAAAGCGGCTGCTACAGACCACACCCCGGCGCCGCGTGCAAGCGGATTCTCAGATTGCCGTTGCGTTTGCGCCGCCAACGGCTACAAAACTTGGTCGTGCGTTTGCCAATCACCATCGCCGTCAGCCTTGTTGCCGCGTTCAGCGCCGCGGCACAGCTCGCGCCCGTGCCGCCCGTGCCGCCCGCGCCGACGGTGGCGTTCGGCGACGCGGGCCATTTCACGGTGAAAGCCAGCCGCGAAGTGCTCCTGCGCGGGTGGGCCGCCGTCGCGACGCCCGGCTGGAAGAAGTGGTTCACGCAGGCCGGCGCGAAATCGCAGCCCGCGGAGAAACGTCCCGACGGCGGCTGGAACTTCATCGGCTGGCTTGGCCCGCGCGGTGCGCCGCTGGTCTCCTACAGCCAGACGGTGCTGCACGCCGCCGACACGCTCGGCATCGCCGCCCAGTTCCGAACACTGCGGGAGACGGAGATCGAGTCCTTGAACTTTTCACTCGGCCTGCCGGCGCGGCGGTTCGCCGGGCGGACGTTGCGGTTCGATGGCCGCCCGGTGACGTTGCCGGCGCAGGCCGCGGCGCCGGGCAAGAACGTTTTCACCGGCCGGCCGCGGGTCGTGGCGATTGACTGCGGTTCCCCCGGCGTAATCACGCTGCGCTTCGACGAGCCGCAAGTCGTGTGGGTGGAGGACCGTCGCGCGCGGGGCAACGACGACTTCGAGGTGCGCGTGACGCTCGGCGCAGGCAAGCTGAAGGCCGGCGACCAGTTTGGCATCGCCATGCAACTGGAACTGCCGGCGCGCGCCGAGCTGATGGTCGGCGGCGCGGGGCGCGAATTCCAGAACGACACCAAAGATTGGACGCGCTTCGACCTGCCGTGGAACGACCGGTCCGCCGCGGACTCCGACAAGCGCACGGCAACCGACGTGTCCGGATTGCTGCACACGCCCGCGGGACGATTCGGATTCCTCCAGGTCAAGGATGGCCACTTCGCGTGGAGCAACGGCGAGCGTCAACGGTTCTGGGGCGTGTGCTGCTCGTGGGGCGGCGGCATTCCCGCGAAGGCCGAAGCCGATTCGGTCGCCGCGCGGATGGCGAAGTTTGGCATCAACATGGTCCGCCCGAAGATGGACGCGCCGGGCTGGGGCGACGTGAACATCGTGGACGGCCGGCAAAACGACTCGCAGCACTACAATGCGGCGGCGCTGGACGAATTCGATTTCTTCTTCGACAAGCTCGCGCGGCGCGGCATCTACACGCACCTCGACCTGACATGGGACCGCGTGTTCAAGGCGGGCGACGAACTGGAGATTGACCCGCCCGACAAGCACGGCGGCCTCTACGCGGGCGGCACGGCGCTCTTCACCGTGGCGCGCTTGGCGGAACTGGTCGAGAAGCACGCCAGCGCGCTGCTGTTGCGAAAGAACAAATACACCGGCAAGCGTTACGTGGATGATCCCGCCGTGGCGGTCGTGCAGATCGTCAACGAGAACTCGCTCTTTCGCTATCCCGAGGCGATACCGAAGGCTTATGCGAAGGCGTTGGAGGAACTTTGGGCGCTCGATGCTGGCGCCGACGCCCCGCCGCTGGCCAAGTGCGCGCCACGACACGATGGCAGCGGCGATGCGCAGTGGACGCCGCGCGCGACGGAATTCCTTGCCGGCATCGAACGGAAGTTCTACCAGCGAATCTACCAACACCTGCGAAAGATCGGTGTGAAGTGCGTCATCACCGCGTCGAACTGCGCGATGGGCATGGGCGACTCGTGGGCGCAGGCCGCTGTCGGCGACGCGGTCGAGATCAACGCCTACTGGGACCATCCGCACCAAGGTGGGCCGGCCGTCCCGGACGGCCAATCATGGGTCTGGAACCGGCCGATGGTGAAGAGCGACGGCGGCTATCTGCGGCAGTTTGCGGCGGCGGCGGTCGCGGGCAAGCCGCTGCTCATCACCGAGGTGATGAACTGCGGCCCGAACGAATACCGCGCCGAAGGGCCGCTGTTGCTGGCTGCGCACGCGGCGTTGCAGGACTGGGACGGCGTGCTGTGGTTCAACTACGCCGAGTCGCGCGACTTCGCGGAGCACTTCAATGCCCAGTCGCCATTCGCGTTCGACTGTGACCCGGCGCGGCTGGGGCAGTTCCCCGCGGCGGCGCGGCTGTTCCTCGGTGGATTGCTCGCGCCATCGAAGCTCGCCACGCAGGTCGTGTGGTCGCAAAGCGACGTCGCGGCCGTGTCGCCGTGGGCTTGGAGCGGTTGGTGGAAGATTGCCGACGGCACGCCGCCGACGTGGCTGACGTTCATCAGCCGCTGGCGCAACCGGCTGCCCGGCATCAACGCGCCGGATCCGGACATCGCCATCGCGGCCGGGCGCAGCGACGCGCCGCCAGCATGGCCGCCGAAACCGCGTTTCAAGCTCGCGCAGAAACCGGACGCCGGCGCGGCACAGTCCGAGCGGCTCTGGGTCGCCGCAGCGAAGAAGCTCGGCCTGCCGCTCGGCTGGGAGGAAGGCGGCGGCCGCGCGTTCGCCAGCGACACGGGCGAGTTGGTGTGGGACCAGGACCGCGGACGGTTCAGCATCCTCGCGCCGCGCTGCCGCGCCGCCGTGGGTTTCATCGGGGGCCAGACGCAGGCGCTGGGCGACGTGACGATCGAGGCCACGACGCCGGAGTTTGCCGCCGTGACGCTCGTGGCGCTCGACGACGAGCCGGTGGCCCGGTCGAACCATCTGTTGCTGACGGCGGCGGCCCGTTGCGAGAACACCAACCAGAAATGGCTGGAAGGTCTCGACGGTGACGTCAGCGTGGTCGGCGTCGAGCCGGGCACGCGGATCGAGCCGGTCCGCACGCGCGTCACGTTCCACCGCAAGACGCCGCTGAAAGTGTTCGCGCTCGACGCGACCGGCAAACGCGGCCGCGAGCTGTCGGTCGGCCGCGCCCTGGACGGTTACTCGATCACGCTCACGGGCGAGACGATGTTCTACGAGATCGTCGGCGAGGGACGGTTGAAGAAGATGAAGGAGCTGTGGCCGTTCTGAGGCGGGAGGGATGCAGCCCGGCGCCCACGACAAGGGGCCGCGCCAGCCTTGACCGCGTGCCTGCCGCTGCATTAGAGTCGGCGCAGCAAATCGAGGGAACGTCATGGCAGTCTTGATCCATCGCAAAGCAGACGGCTCGGAGTTGAAACTCCAGGTCAGCGCGAAGCCTCTGGTGCTCGGCCGCGGGCTGGAGGCCGACATCCGCGTCGAGGACGACGAGATGAGCCGCAGCCACTGCGCCATCTGGATGGATGGCGGCAAGTTCCTCATCAAGGACCTGCGCAGCCGCAACGGCACGTTCATCAACGACCGGCGCATCGAGCAGGAGACCGAGTTGACGCCGGGGGACCGCATCCGCATCGGCCACTTCCAGATGGCATTCGAGGTCGAGGGCCAGCCGGGCGTCCACACGATGATCCGCCAGGTGGAAAAGGAAATGGAGAAGGGCAAGGGCTTCAGCACCATCCTGCGCGAGGTCGTCCGCGACATGCCCAAAGGCCCGCCGCCCGCCCGCAAGTGATCAGCGCGCCGGAGGCTCCGGCGCGATCCGCCCCCCGGCCCGGCCGGGCACCGCCAGCCGCAGATTGGCCTTCATCAGGTCCCACATCGCATCCGTCCAGCGCACTCCCACCGCCTTGCCGTCGTCGGCGGCGTGCGCCGCGGGGCAATCCGGCTGCAGCCGGAACTCCAGTTGCTGCGCATCGCTCCAGACCACCAGCGGGGCTGGGTCGCTGACCAGCGAGAGAAAGCTCGGGCCGGCCGGCTGCTTTTCCAACGAAGGCTTCCACGCGTCCAGCGCCGGCTGCTGCGCCACCAGGACCACGTTGTGATGCGAGCGGCTGAGGTCGAGCCGTTGCGCCGCCTCGGCCGGCGCCAACGGTCGCGTCTCCGGCGGCTGGCCATCGCCGGCCACCACGCCGCGCAACGGCTCGCCGGCGAGCAGGCTGTTGACCAATGCCACCTCGGTGACCTGCCCCGTGGGCGCCGCTTCCGAAAGCCAGATCGCCGGGCCGCCCGTCCACGTGCAGTGTTCCAGCCGCACGCGGCGCGGCGTCTGGATTTCCACGGCGCTGCCGTTCAGAAACAAGCAGCTCTTCAGCACCAGCTCGCCGCCCGCCCCCGTGCTGCGCACCAGCGACACGGGCCGCGCCAGCTCCGCGACCGTGGAGAAGAGGCAATGGTTGAACTCCGCCGTCGCGCCGCGCCCGACCACCACCGGCGAGACGGGCTGCGCCGGGGCCTCCCCCGGCCGCGCGCCCGCGACGAACATCACGTTCTCAAACCGCCATCGCGCGCCCGGCGCGTCCACCACGATGCCGTCCGATGCGCGCCCGACCGAGGGCACGAGCACCACCGGCAGCGTGCCCGGCTTGCCGAAGATGCTCAGGTTCTTCACCGGGCTGCGCAACGCCTTGCACACGTAAATCCCGCCATCCATCTCGATGCCGTCGCCTTCCTTGGCCGCGGCGACTGCGGCCATCAGCGCCGCGGGCGACAGTTTGCCCTTCCCGCCGGCTTCGACCTGGTGGATCTTCGCATCCTTGCGGCTGGCGACGCGGTCGCGCGCGCCCGGCTCCGCCAGGGCCGTGCCCGCGGGCAGGTGCGCCGCCACCATCTCGCGCAACGTGTGCAGGTCATCGGCCGCCTCCACCGCGTCCGTGCCGGCGAACTTCTTCGCGAGCGTCTGCAACATGTTCACGGCGTGCCGCCACTCCTTGTTCTCGATGTCCTGCCGCAGTTTGTTCAGCGCCAACTGCGCCCGCGCCTCCGTGGGGCCGGCCTCGGCGGCCACGATGGCGTCGTGCGCGTCCTGCAGCCGCTCGGCCGAGCATTGCATGGTCGCCGTGTCGGCAAACTGCTTGCTCACCACCGCCAGCTTCGACGAGGCGTCCTCCCACTTCGAGGCCGCCACCAATCCCTGCAACTCCTCCAGCGCCGCCGCGGCGGCGGTCTCCATCGGCGCGCGCC
>JACRKA010000063.1 GCA_016219905.1 Verrucomicrobiota bacterium | reverse complement strand
GTTCTGCTGATGTTCAGCAGGCGACCGCACGCGCGCTGAAGCGCGCTACTACGAACCAAACGGCCCCTACGGGGCCAAGCCCGTTCGCTCTGCTTTGCCTTCGCCGGTTCAACATGAAACCCGCCCACCGCAGAAAATGTTCTCGACACGCCAAGAGCCAACTTCCAAAGTCCGCCGTGTCGGCTCGCAGCACGACAAACAGGAAGTCGAATTGCTGGTAGGCAACTCAGAGCGTCCTCTGTGAAATGAACAAGCAGGAGATTATCTGGCGAGTTCGCATGCTGGTGATCTACGCAACTTTCATCTGCTGGTTCGTTTTCTTTCCGCCGCGCCTACTGTCTTGGTTGCTCATGTTTGTTGCTGTGGTTTTGGGGTATGTCCGGTTCTGGCGTCCGCGGGTCGGGCGGTGGGCCATCGGGTTCTTTCTGGCGGCTCTCGTCGCCGCGTTTCTGCCGATTGATATCACCTTCCACAACGCGCCCGGTCCACCGCACTTTGTGCGTTACGTCTGCGGTATGCCCAGTCCTCATGGGACGGAACGCCACAAGCGAGGAGAGATTTATTTGAGCGGCAGTTGCTTGGTTTATGGCAACGAACCCAAATACGTTCTTGTATGGTGACAGAATCGCCTGATGCCGCGCGCCCTCTTCCGCCCCACTCCACCGTTGCTTTGGCGGCGGTGCTCTGACATTCTCCGCGGGCCATGGACACTGCTGTGAAGCCCTCCGCCGCGACGGCCGCCGCGCCGATGACCCATTACCGCTGGACCATCTGCGCGCTGCTGTTCATCGCCACCACCATCAATTATATAGACCGGCAGATCCTCTCGCTGCTGAAGCCGATCCTCGATGAGAAGATGGGGTGGACCGGCACGCAGTTCGGCGTGATCAACATGTTCTTCCAGGGCGCTTACGGCATCGGCCTGCTGTGGTTCGGCTGGTTTGTGGACAAGTCCGGCGTCAAGAAGGGCTACGCGGTCTCGATGATCGGCTGGAGCCTTGCGGCGATGGTGCACGCGCTCATCGTCCTCATCCCGGCCGGCGCGAGCATCATGCTGTGGGGCACGACGTGGGGTTACACCGCGCTGGCCGTGGCGGCGTTTAGCCTGTGCCGCGTGTTGCTTGGCCTGTCGGAGGGCGGCAACTTCCCGTCGGCGATCAAGGGCACTGCGCAGTGGTTCCCGAAGCGCGAGCGGGCGTTCGCCACGAGCATCTTCAACGCGGGCACCAACGCGGGCGCCATCGTCGCGCCGGCCATCGTGCCGCCCATCGCCTTCGCGCTGGGCTGGGAATGGACGTTCATCATCGCGGGCGTGATCGGGTTCCTGTGGCTGTTCCTGTGGATGCCGATGTATGACGTGCCGGACAAGCATCCCAAGTGCAACGCTGCCGAGCTGGCGCACATCCACAGTGACGCGGCCGACGGCGCCGGTCGTGTGCCTTGGCTGAGCCTGTTGAAATACCGGCAGGCGTGGTCGTTCATCTTCGCCAAGTTCCTTACCGACCCGGTCTGGTGGTTCTTCCTGATCTGGCTGCCGGATTACTTCAAGAAGACGCGCCATCTGGACATCAGGACGAGTTGGGTCCATCTCGTGACCATCTACGCCATCGTCACGGTGCTCAGCATCATCGGCGGCTGGGTGACCGGCCACCTCGCGAAGAAGGGCTGGACGGTGACCCGCGCGCGCAAGACCGGCATGTTCGTCTTCGCGTTGTGCGTGCTGCCGATCCTGTGGGTGTCCACCGCGGGCGACTGGGGCGCGGTGCTGCTCATCGGCCTCGCCGGCTCGGCGCACCAGGCGTGGTCGGCCAACCTCTACACGACGGTCTCGGACATGTTCCCGAAGCGGGCGGTGGCGTCAGTGATCGGCCTCGGCGGCATGGCCGGCTCGATGGGCGGGATGCTGTTCCCGATCCTGACCGGCATGCTGCTGGATTACTTCGAGAAAGTGAAAGGCGACATCACGGCGGGCTACTCGATCCTCTTCGGCATCTGCGCGTGCGCCTATCTGGTGGCGTTTGTGGTGAACCACATGCTCGCCCCGCGCTACGAGCCGGTGAAGATGAAGGAAGTGAAGGCGTAGCGCGATCGGGGGAGTTTCGGAGAGCGGCTGCGTTTGCGGCAGACGATCCCGAAATCCGAAATCTGAATGTCGAAATCCGAAACAATTCCCAAGAAGCAAACGGGAAAGAGCGAAACGGCGCGCGCAATCTCTGCCAGGCGTTTTCGAGTTTTGATCTTGTGCCGGTTTTGAATTTGTTTCGGATTTCGGATTTCGAGTTTCGGATTTTATGATGAAGCGGCGTCTGATTGCTCTCTCGGTTCTCCTCGCGGCGGCTCTCGCCATCGCGACGGGCATTTACCTCGGCAAGCTGCGGAGCACGGAGGATTTCCTCAACGAACTGCGGGCGCCGACGGGGCCAGTGGGATTCTGCGTTCACCTCGGCGCCGGCGACGGGGCGCTGACGGTGGAGCTGGCTGCCGGCGATCGCCTGGCGGTGCATGCACTGGAATCGGATGCGGAGAAGGCCGGACGCGCGCGGAAACGGTTGGAGTCGCTCGACCTTTACGGCCGGGCGGCGGTGGAGCCGTGGACGGCGCGATGGCTGCCTTACGCCGACAATCTGGTCAACGTGCTCGCTGCGGAAACGCGGCCGGGGTTTCCGAGTACGAGATGATGCGCGTGGTCGCGCCGCTTGGCACGCTCTGGGTCAAACGCTTCTTCGGCTGGCAGCCGAAGCGCAAGCCGTGGCCGCGCGGGTTCGACGAGTGGACGCATTGGCGGCACGGCGCGGACGGCAACATGGTCTCGCGCGACACGGCGGTGGAGACGCCGACCGGCCCGCGCTGGATCGCCGGCCCGGCGCAGGATCCCGGCGGGCAGAAGTGGTATTACGACCACGTGCTGGTCTCGTCGGTGGGGCGCAACTTCTACGTTTATGAGAAGGAGATCGTGGCGCGCGACGCGTTCACCGGCCGGCTGCTGTGGACGCGCGCGGCGAAGGCCGGCACGTTCAAGGAGACTGGCGCTTCCGGCGCTCTCAATCTGAAACCCGGCAACCGCACATCGAAGGTCCGCCCGGTCGCGTCGGGCCAACGCCTTTTCGCAGTGGTGGACGAACAACTTGTTGTGTTGGACGCGGCGAGCGGGCGGACGGTGCAGTCGTTCGGCGAGCTGGACACGCCGCGCGAGATCGCCGTTGTGGACAGCATGTTGCTCGTCTCTGACAAGAACGGTGTGCGCGCGCTGGCGATGGACGGGAAGTTGCGCTGGCAGTGGGCTGGCGCCGCGCGGCGGATGGTGGCGGGCGACGGAAAAGTTTTCTGTCACGCCGGCAGCGAGGTGGTTTGTCTGGCGCTGGCGGACGGCAAGGAACGCTGGCGTGCGGAACATCCACGGGCGGCGGCCGCGACGACGTGTTCGTTCGGCTGCGGCGTGCTGGCGCTGGAATGTTCCTCCTGGCAGGACGACGGCGACGGCAGCGGCATCGTCGTGTTCGCGGGCGACACCGGCAAGGTTCTTTGGACGCGGAATTACACGCCGGGCATGACGCATTACAAAGAGGCGCGCACGTTCTTCACCGACGGCCTGCTCTGGGTGCAGGAGGAGACGAGCAAGAAACCGCGGGTGGTGAAGTTCCTCGGCCTCGACCCGCAGACGGGCGCGCAGCGCCGCGAGGTCGGCACACGAGGGCTGCACTGCGCCACGCCGGTCGCCACGGACCGCTTCTTCATCGCGCCGGAGATGGAGTTCACGGAGTTGAAGACCGGCCAGCAGTCGCGGGGGCGCATGACGCGAGGATCCTGCCGCCTGCCTTACATCCCCGCCAACGGTTTGCTCAACACGTTCCCCCTGCAATGCGAGTGTTTCCCGATGCTGCGCGGTTACATGGGCCTGGCGCAAACGCCGGCTGCGCGCGACGCAGGCACGCCGCGGTTGCAGCCGGGGCCGGCCGCTGGCCGTGCGATGGCCGGCGCGGCGCCGGACAAGGCGGACGACTGGCCGATTTACCGGCACGACAGCTATCGCAGCGGCAGCACGCCGGGCAGCGTTGGCGACGGCGAACTGAAGCTGCTGTGGAGCGTGCGGGTGGCGCAGCCGCCTCAGGGATTGCTGGCGGGCGATTGGGCCGAGAATCCGTTCGCGCGCGACGTCGTCACGGCCCCGGTCTGCGCCGACGGCGCGCTGGTGCTGGCGCTGCCGGACCGCCACCGGGTCGCGGCCTTCGATGCGAAGACCGGCGCGGCGCGATGGAGCTTCACCGCCGGCGGGCGCGTGGACACGCCGCCGACCCTCGCGGGCAACCGCTGCGTGTTCGGCGCGCACGACGGCTACGTGTATTGCGTTGACCTCGCCGACGGCCGGCTCGCATGGCGGTTCCGCGCCGCGCCGCAGGAAGCGCGCATCGCGGTCTATGGCCAGATGGAATCGCCGTGGCCGGTGGCCGGCAGCGTGTTGATCGAGGACGGTGTGGCCTACGCGGCGGCGGGCCGGCATCCGGCCTCCGATGGCGGCGTGCGCGTGTGCGCGTTGCGCGTCGGCGACGGCGGGTTGCTCTGGGAGAAAAGTGTGACCGACATGGGCGTGACCAACTGGTATAGCGGCCTGTTGCCGAACTCGAAACGGAAGGTCGGCCTCGACTTCGAGCCGGTGGACCTGCTGGCGCGCGACGGGGACCGCATCGCGATGTCGCGCTGGCGGTTCGAGCCGGGGAGCGGCGAGATGGCGCTGGCTTTGAGCAGCACCAACTTCAATGCCTTCGGGAGCGTGGAGGTGCCGCGCGGTGTGTGGGGCTACGGCATCCGCCAGACCAAGCTCGTGCTCGACAAACCGGCGGCGGCGTTCAGCGCGCAGCAGGTCGCGCTGGGCGGCACCAACGACGTGGCGATGGTGCTGGCCGGCTCCACGCCGATCACGGCCACCGCCAGTGAACTGAAAGTCGGCGAACAGACGCTGCCATTGGATGCCTCGCCCGTCCGCAACGGCCTCATCGTGGCCGGCGGCCGGCTCTACGCGGTCACGCGCGACGGCCGGCTGTGCTGTTTCGGGCGGGACTAAGGCGGCTCCCGCGCGGCGGCGTCACTTCACTTTGCCCGTCGCGGCCCACTCGCAGCCGCGGCAGATCAGCTTGGCGATGCTGGGGTTGTTCAACGCCTTGACGTCGTGCCCGAAGGCATCGTGGAAGACGCGGCCGTTGCCGTAGCTCAATGTGAAGACCAGCGGCTCGGTCTTCTTGCTCCAGTCGGAATCGGCGGTGGCGAGGACGTTGATTTTCCCGTCGCCCTGGAGCTTGGCGTAAAGCTCGTCGTCGGCCTCAAAGCCTTCGATGCCCTTGGTGATCGGGTTGTCCTTCTGGGCGATGTTGACCTTGAAGGGCGCGCGCGGGCCGTGGCCGGAAACCTTCATGACCCAGATGCGGCCGCAGAGTTTCTTGAACTCGTCCCAGCCCGGCTTGACCACTTCGATCTTGTCGCCGTCCTTCTTGACGGCCGGGCCGAACGACGCGCTGGCGAGGTGGGCCACGGCAAAGCCTTTACCGCCCTTGACGAAGGCGAGCAGGTTTTCCTTGGCCTTGTCGCTGATGACGCCGCTGCGGTCGTAGCGGTGGAAGAAGATCACGTCGAACGCCTTCAAGTCGCTGGCGTTCTCCAGACAGGATAGATCCTCGACGACCTTCACGTCGAACCGGCCGGAGTTGGCGAGGATGTCGCGCGTGGCGGGGGCGGTCTCCTGCCACTTGTGCGCGCCGACGTCGTCGCCGGTGATGAGGAGCAGTTTGATTTTCGCGTCGGCCGCGTTGGCGGACAGCGTCGCGATGGCAAGCAGGCAGGCGATCAGGAAGCGCATGGGTTTGTCTCCGTTGGGATGGGTTGGGTTTCGAGTGCGGCCGGAGATTGCAACCTCTCGCCCGGCGCGGTCAAGCGGCAAACACGCCCCTCAACGATATTGACGCGGACGGAAGATTTGCTTAAGAATTTTAGTTGCGGCGCGCGGGGAATTCGCTTAAAGAATCCGCGCCATCCTTCTTGGATTGTTAGAGGTTTTCTCATGGCATCCGATACACAGCCCTGCGAGGGCATCTTGGAGTTTGTCGAAAAGGGTTACGGTTTCCTGCGCAATCCGGCGCGCGGGTTTTTGCCGAACCCGCTGGACCCGTTTGTCTCCGGCGACCTGATCCGCCAGCACGCGCTGCGCGAGGGCCTCGCCATCAAGGGCGAACTGGGCAACAACGGTTCGCGCGGCAAGGGCGGCCCGCCGCTGGGGAAGATCACCGCCATCAACGACCAGCCGCCCGAGGCGTGGCCGGACGTGATCCCGTTCGAGAAGCTCACGCCGGTCAACCCGCACGAGAAGATCAAGTTCGAGACCACGCCGGACATCATCTCGATGCGCGTCGTGGACCTGCTCACGCCGATCGGCAAGGGCCAGCGCGCGCTCATCGTTTCGCCGCCGCGCTCCGGCAAGACCACGCTGCTCCAGCAGATGTCCGCCGCGGTCAGCCTGAACCACCCGGAGATGCACCTCATCGTGCTGCTGATCGACGAGCGCCCCGAGGAGGTCACCGACTGGAAACGCTCCGCCAAGGGCGACGTGATCGCCTCCTCCAACGACATGCCGCTGGAGAGCCACGTCCGCGTCAGCCGGCTCGTGGCCGAGATGGCCAAGCGCCGCGTCGAGATGAAACAGGAAGTGTTCATGGTGCTCGACTCGATCACCCGCATGGGCCGCGCGTTCAACGCCCAGCAGGGCAACAGCGGCCGCACCATGACCGGCGGCCTCGACACCCGCGCGCTCGAAGTCCCCAAGCGCGTCTTCGGCGCCGCCCGCAAGGCCGAGGATGGCGGCAGTCTCACCATCGTCGCCAGCGCGCTCATTGATACCGGCTCGAAGATGGACGAGTTCATCTTCCAGGAGTTCAAGGGCACGGGCAACATGGAGCTGGTGCTCGACCGCAAAATCGCCGACCAACGCATCTGGCCCGCGCTCGACATCACCCAGAGCGGCACGCGCCGCGAGGAACTGCTCATCCCGCCGGCTGACCTGGAACAGATCGCCTTCATGCGCCGCGGCCTCATCGGCATGTCCCCGCCCACCGCGATGGCCGGCCTCGTCAACGCGCTCAAGAAGTCGCGCACGAACAAGGAATTCCTCACCCAGCTCGGCCGCTCGACCGGGAAGTTTTGAGGTCCCGCGGCCGGCCGCACCGGTCCGCCGGCTGCGAAAAACATTTACGCGGCTGCGGCGGCTGCTAGGATGCCCGCGATGTTCGCCAGAACCGAAGACCCTTAATCCAGAGGAGAACCCACCCATGAACCGTCGCCATTTTCTCAAGACCACCGCCGCCGTCGGAGCCGGATGGCTCCTGTTGCCGAGCGGCGCCCGCGCGGGCAAGAACGCCCCCGGCAACAAACTCAACATCGCCCTCATCGGCGTCTGGGGCCGCGGCCTCGCCCACTACGACTCGTTGAGCGAGGAGAACGTCGTCGCGCTCTGCGACGTGAACGAGAAGCGGTTCCCCGACGCCCTCAAGCGGTTCCCGAAAGCCAAGACCTACGTGGACTGGCGGAAGTGCCTCGACCAAAAAGACATTGATGCCGTCGTCGTCTGCACGGCCGACCACACGCACGCGTTCATCGCCAACTGGTCGTTGAACCGCGACCTGCACTGCTATTGCGAGAAGCCGCTCGCCATCAGCGTCGAGGAAGCGCGCGTCGTGCGGGCGAACTGGATGAAGAAGAAGACCAAGCTCGCCACGCAGGTCGGCATGCAGCGGCACGCCGGCCCGAACTTCAACCGCACCCGCGAACTCATCCGCGACGGCGCCATCGGCGAGTTGCAGGCCGCCTACGCGTGGGGCAACCGCCAGGTCAAACCTGCGGGTTGCGACTACGATCAGGAGAAAGGCATCCTTTACTTCAAAGACAAAGAAGTGAGGTCCGTGGCCGGCTACCTGCCTGACGGTGGCCAGCCGCCGGAAGGCCTCAACTACGACCTCTGGATCGGCCCGTCCCCCGCGCATCCCTACAACCCCGGATATTTCGGGCTTGGAGCCGGGGCGAATTGCCTTTCATGGAACATGTTCTGGGACTTCGGCGCCGGCCAGATCGGCGACATGGGCAGCCACACCATGGACCTGCTCTGGAACTGCGTGGACGCCACCCTGCCGACCTCCGCCGAGGCCAAGGGCGACCCCTTCAATCCCGACATCACGCCCATCAAATGCGAGTCCCACTTCGAGCATCCCGCCAACGACTGGCGCGGCCCCATTAACGTGGGTTGGTATCAGGGCGGCGCCATGCCCAAGTCGCCCAAGCCTTACATTGACCTGAACAAGATAGACCACGGCGCGATGTTCAAAGGCTCGAAGGGATTCCTGGTCGCCGACTTCACCTCGCGCATCCTGCTGCCGTTCGGCGACACCGCCGACCTGACCTACTACAAGACGCGGACGAAAGACACGGTGCTGCCGCCGTTGGGCCACTTCCAGAAGCAGTGGATTGAGGCGTGCAAAAACACCAGCCTCAAGACCGCCTGCGACTTCGAATACAGCGGCAACATGATCGAGCAGTTGCTGCTCGGCCTGGTCGCCTACCGCGTCGGCAAGAAGCTCCAGTATGACGGCGCCACCGGCAAGGTCACCAACTGCCCCGAAGCCAACCAATACCTCAGCCGCAAGTATCGCGACGGCTGGAAGCTGAACGGGTAAAGAGAGCATTTCGCGCAAGCATCGCAAGGCGGCTTGGCGAACTGTGGCGGCGGTCTCTGACCGCCGAGCGCAGGAATTACGGATGGCACGGAGCGCGAGGAGCGCGCCTTGGAGTGCGGCGGCCCTCCGCCGCTTTCCAAAGCGCCAGAGGACTGGCGCAGTCCAAGGCGGCGGTCCAACTCAACCCGTCGCTGCCGGCGACCATGTCACCCACCCAACATCATACGAAACCGCTTGGATCGTCGGTAAACCAAGAGAGCACAACCAAAGAACGCCGAACCAGAAAAAGAGAAAATGAAAATCGTCAGCGGACTGTCCTCCTCTTCGCAAAGAAACACCTCTTTTGATGGATCGCCTGTATAACGGAAACGCACAGTGTCCAGCACGGTCTGCATCAAATACCTTGCTGTGCATGCATGAACTATTGTGTCTGTCTTTTCGACGCGAATCGTGAAGTCAACCCGCGGGAGAAGCCCCAGTCGCAGGATTGGCGCGCGAGCGACCACGCGTCCGCTGACCACTGGAGAATTCCGTGCAGCAAACACCGGGAGCCACTCGACGAGAGACAGAACACTACTCAACAAGCACCACGCGAGGCCCACAATGAAATACTCTTGGCTGATACGCATGGCCGTCCAAAAGATATTTGGTGACCGATTTGATGAGTTGCAAGGCGACGGCGGATAATGAACTGCGGCGGTTCACCCGCGCGCCGCGCCACTTGCATCAGGTTCGGCCATATTGAAACCGGCAAACACGAACACGGCCCCGGCGGGCTTCAGACTCCCGCCGGGGCGAGGGGGTTATACCAGCTTCGGGTTTACGGTGCCATCTTCATCAGTTGGTCGCTCCAGGGGCTACCATCGCCCACCTCAACGAGGTGGGAATCACTCAGCCCGGCGTTGGCCGGTGCCTCCGGCCTACGCCGGGTATCGCGCCAACAAATGAATTCTACCCCGAACGGGGTTGCATCATCGCGGGGAGATGATCCAACTCCGTCAGAGTTGGCGGATTTGCGTTGCGTGTTGACCCAGGGTAGCTCGTTCCTCGCAACCCCGGGCTGAATGATCGAATCCCGTCGGGATTCATCAGAGGCGGCGGCGGGAGGAGGCGGACATTGTGGACGGCCCCGACGGGGCCGAACACGAATAGCCGCAGGTGAAACCTGCGGTCAACGAATCAACCCAACGCGACGACCCCGCAGGGGTCGAACCGGATGGAATCACGGAGGCGCAGAGATTCGACCCCTACGGGGTCGGATGGTTTCGCTTCAGCGTTCCGTAGGCTTCGCCTACGGCTACTCATGTTCGTCCCCTTCGGGGACGCAGAGGCGTGGTTGTTGAATGGCATCCACCGATTTGCCTCCTTACGTCGGCGCCTACGGGGCAATGTCGCTCCGCGACTACCGCTCCGCCAGCTTCGGCGGCGGCTTGTAATAGAAGGAGTTCCAGTAGGCGCGGTCGGTGGCGTAGATGTTGACCGGCGCGTCGGGGGCAAGGTCCTTCGGCAGGAAGCCGAACCGCTGCATTTCGCGGATGTAATGCTGGTTGGGCCGGAAGCCGGCCATGTCGAACCGCTTGCCCGCCATCAACTGGTCGTGCGCGTTGCGCAGCGCGGCGAGGATGTATTGGTAGAGCGGGTCGTTCTTGTCCTTGAACGTCGCTTCCTTGCAGAGGCCGAGGCCGCCCGCTTCCTTCGCCAGCGGCGCGAGCAGCATGTAGGCTTTCTCCGGCCGCTCGATGTTGGCGAGTGGTTCGAGGGCGCGGCCGTGCGCGCTGTTGATGACCAGCGTCTCATACTCGTGGCCCTTCTTGTCCTTCACGTCGTCCCAGTGGCACTTGCCGCAACGCTGCCGCATCGCGCTGGTCGGCAGGTTCGGATAATAGCTGCCGCAGCCGAGCGATGCGTAGGTGCCCGGATAGGTCGCGCTGGTCTCGATCCAGAGCCGCGTGGTCTTGCGTTCAAGGTCGGTCGGCTTCGCGCCGTAATGCGAGCCGTCCATCAGCTTCAACAGCCGGCTCGCGGCGCTGCCGTAGCTGTAGGGCGCGCGGTTGGCGTAGGGCACGTTGCGCGCGTCGTTGACCAAGCCGCGCGTCTGCATCGTCCAGTAGCTGATGCTATACATCGCGGTCTTGTCGCCGCAGAGGTCCACGCCACCCTCGCGCTTGTCGGGGTTGTGGCAGGAGACGCAGTGGCGGTTGAGGATCGGCTGGATGTCGCGCGGGAAATCGAGCACGGACGGCACGTCGCTGATCGGCTTGACCGGCGCGGGCGGCTTGCTCATCGCCATCAGCGACTGAGGACGGGGCGGGGCGGCCAGCGTTCGATGTTCGTGGCAGCCGACGCAGCCGGCCCGCTCGCCCGGTTGCAGCGTCACGAAACTGTGCATCCGTTTCACCGCCAGGTCGTCTTTGTCCAACGCCACGAAGAACAGCGAGCGCAGCGCCGGCACCTCGATGTGCGCCGAGCCGTCCGGCTCGACCGGCGCTTCGCCGACAATCTCCGCCAACGTGAACGAGCCGCCGATGGTGAGCGGTTCCATGCCGCCGGAGAAGTTGATTGGCTTCGGGAGCTGCTGGAGCACGAGCAGCTTCTTGATGTCGCCGCGCTTCACGCCGGCCATGTTGCGGCCCTGGTAGATGTCTTGGAGGATGAGCGTGCCGGTTTCCTGCGCGAGGCTGGTGCGCGGCGCGACGACGCGCTCGCGCGGCCGGGCCGTCAACGGGCGCGGCTCGTGGCACTGGAACTGGCTGTCGCTGTCGGGCAGCCGATAGACCAGCTCGGCGTTGCCCTCGCCGTCCATGACGCAGAGGCCGCGCGCGTGCGCGACGAGGAAGCAATTCTCGCTGAACGCATACGGGTCTTTCCACTCGCCGGTCTTGCTGACGATGCGGACGGCCTTCGGGTCGTCCGGGCCGAACTGCGGGTCCACCGTCGCGACGGGGCCGAGATGCTCCGGCCGGCCGTGGCCGGGGGACCATGCGACGACGACTTTCTCGGAGCCGGGAATCGGTTTCGCGTCGAGCATCGCGATGCCGCCGGTCATGTTGCCGTAATACACCGTCTGGCCCGTGCCGTCCGGGTTCATCGTCCAAAGGTGATGGAAATGCACCTGGCTGCGGTCCACATATTCCCAACGCATGTAGAGCACGCGGCCGTCGGGCAACACCCACGGCGTGTTGTCGTGGTCGTTGTTGCTGGAGAGGCAGCGGACGTTTTTGCCGTCGCCGTCGCAGCGGTAGAGCGTGGCCACGCGCGTATACCAGCAGTTCACGAACCGCCGGCAGCGCGACGAGCAGAAGACGATGCTGCCGTCCGGGCAATACGCCGGCTCGATGTCGTCGTCCGTCCCGTCGGTGAGCTGCCGCAGCCCGGTGCCGTCTATGTTGATCTCGCAAAGATGGAACGGATGCGTGCCGCCCTTGCGGTAGCTGAACAGAATCTTCTTCCCGTCGTAGTGGAGCTGCGGATCGCGCACGCCGCCCTTCGGGTCTTCGAAGACAACCTTCAGCGCGCCGGTCTTGAGGTTCAGCCGGCAGAGCCGTCCGCCTTCGGCGTAACCCCAGTGGACACCGTCCTCTTTCTTGAAGCCGCCTCGCTGCGCATATTCGGAGTAGTCGGAGTAGTTGCCGAAGGTGACATACCAGTGGTCACGGCCCGGCACGCGCACCGCGAAGACGATCTCCTCGACGCCCGTCATCGGCCCGGCGAGGAACTTCTGGAGCAGCAGGCCGGGAAACCTTTCGGGAACGGTGAAAGGCTCGGGTTTGTGGCGGGCAGACGGTTTGGCGGGGGCGGCTGTTGCGCTGGTCGCTGCAACGACGACTGCGAGAGCGCACGCGACGGGAATCAGAATCCGCCGGAAGGATTGATGACGCTTCATGGCTTTGGCTCGGTTCTGGTTGACGACGGCCGCGAGCGTAAAAGCATCAGTCCCCGCTTGCAAGCTCGCACGTCCTAGAAACGTCGCACGGCGCGAAATGTTGCGCAGCGGCGAGAGCCATTGCTACACTGCCGGCAACCACAGATGGAGGATTCACCATGAGCGAAATCAAAGTCGAACACAGTCCAAGCGAAGAGCAGCTCGCCAAGCAAGGCGTCCGGGGCTGGCCGATCTGGGAGAAAGAGCCGTCGGAGTTTCCGTGGCATTACGACGAGAAGGAGACGTGCCTCCTGCTGGAGGGCGACGTGGTGGTGACGCCGAAGGGCGGCCAGCCGGTGCGTTTCGGCAAGGGCGACCTCGTGACGTTCCCCGCCGGCATGTCCTGCACGTGGAAGGTGAACAAAGCGGTCCGCAAACATTACCGTTTCGGTTGAGGCACGCGGCGGCCCTGCTTACCGCAGCGTTTCAATGAACAGCTTGTAGGCGATCTCCCGCATCTCCGTCGGGAAATCGTGCGGGCAATCGGGATGTTCGACGCGCAGTTTCCCCGCCGCGCCGTAGAGGCGATAGATCTTCGAGGCCGACGCGACGACTTCGTCCACGCTGCGCCAGCGGAAGTTTGAGTCCTGAAGCGGCGCGTTGATGAAGCATGGACGCGGCGCGAGCGCGCCAATCAGTTCATGGAAGTCGAACGGGATCTCGCCCTGCCGTCCGCAATACGCCGCCAGCCGCGGCATGTAGCGCGTCTGACACCAACCCTTTTCCGGCTGCCAGACCGCCGGGTTGCCATCGTAGTAGGCGGAGTATGAATCGAGGCCGGAGCTGGAGACGACGGATTTGATCCGCTCGTCGAACACGGCGGTATAGACCGAGTTGTGGCCACCGAGCGAATGGCCGATGGCGCCATAGCGCCCGTGCCGCACGAACGGCAGCGAGTCCAGCAGGTCGAGCGCGCGGCGGTTGTCCCAGATGGCCTTCATGGTGCCGCTCGCATAGCCGAGCGCGAGCACGTCCGGTTGGTAGTTGGCAAGCAACGGATACGACGGCGAGATGGTCACGAAGCCGCGCTCGGTCAGTTCGCGGGCGTAGTCGCGGTTCGGCTTGCCGCCGAGGCCGACGACGACCTTGTGTCCGATCTCGTTGTTGGTCGGGTGCAGGCAGAGCACGGCGGGACGTTTCGAAGGCGGAGTGCGGAGTGCGGAATGCGGAATCAGCAGGTAGGCCGGCGTTCGGCAACCCGGCTCCGAGGCGTAGGTGATGAGTCGGCGGATGTAACTGCCGCAGTCAGTCTCCTCCTCGACCTTCACGTCCAGCGGGCATTGCTTCGCCTTGCCCGGCATCGGCCCCATGATCTCCTGCATTCCACGCAGGATTTCCACGCGGCGCTTCTGCCAGTCGGCGACGGACTTCACGGGGCGGACGCTGCCCTTCGCGTCGCGATAAACCATCAAGTCTGTGCGCGGCAGCCGATCGGCAGCCATGACAGTCGCCGCACAGAACACGAGAAGCCAGAGCGGAGCTTTCATAGAACTGGAATCGGGCTTCACAGGGTAAACTCGGCTGGACAAGGCATGTCGAAGTCGGCGGCCGCGCCGGCGGGTTGCTTGCAGGCGGAGCGCAAAAGCTGTGCGCTTAGACGGTGCATTTCCGTCAGCGTCATCGGGGGCGCTTCACGGTCGCAGCCGGACCAATCAGGCAGCTCCAAGTCGGGCGGCTTCGGTTGAAAGGCTGCCGTCGGCGGCGCTTCAGGCGCGGATGGCTTGGCAGATTTTGTCGTAGATTGCGGCATCGCCATATTTCTCCGCCATTTCCCGGAAAGCGACGGAACGCACATCCACGCCGTTTTTCAGGATGAGGTTGAGCAGGTCGTCCATGTCTTTCATGGCACGATGCGACTGCTTTTGCTTGAGGGCAAACAATTTCAGCGCCAGCAAGTGATCCAAGGAGATGATGGGCACGGTCACTTTGCCGAGCGGAGCGGTGATGGACTCTGCAAGCATCTTGCCGAAGGTGGCCGCGTTGACCAGCATCAGGTCAACCGGCCAGCCGTCGCTGGCGGAGGACTTGAACTGCAAGAAGGTGCCGCCGTCGTGATGCAGCGCGCAGCCCAACGCCGCCATGATTTCCAGCCACTGGGTCCGGTCATCTTTACAGACCAGGATGTCCACGTCCTTCGTCGTGCGGCCATAGCCATGCACGGCCACTGCGTGGCCGCCAATGAGGAGGAATTTCACTCCACGGGCCGCGGTTGCTGAAACGAGTTTCTCAACGATGTCCATACGGCACGGCCAGGATTCTGCGCGGCGGGACGCGATTCGTCCAGCTTCTTGCACAAAGCAAAGCGGCTCCCGGCCGCAACGACCGGGAGCCGCCGTGGATTTGCGGCATCTTACTTGCCGGCGCTGTCAGCCACCTTTCGCAAGCGTGGGTAGGTGGTCAGCAGGAAGTAGAG
>JACRKA010000062.1 GCA_016219905.1 Verrucomicrobiota bacterium | reverse complement strand
GCCCCCACAGCCGCGCTCGCGCCACCGATTGCACACCTCGCTCCTGCTGACCGAGTTCATAGGCCGTTCTCCGTATCCAGGTCCCAACCACTGGCCTGCAACCGCCCGTGCCCCGGACATCCCGCCGGGACCGGCCCGAACGAGGTCTCATTGTGCGCCACAGCCCCACCGGCGCGAGACCTCGTCTCATCGGGCGCGCGCAGGCTAGCAACGCCCAAAATCGAAGTCGAGCCGAAGTTTCGAAGTTTCGGGGAAAACCGGATGCCGGAGCGGATTCGCGCGCGGGAAGCTGGCCGCGCCGGGAAACAGCGCGGTCAACTCCGCGGCCACAACCGCAACCACATGCGTTGTGGCGACTGGATGAGAATCTCGCGCAGCAGCGCCTCCATGCTCGCGGCCTTTGGCTCCTCCAGCGCCCGCGCCGTCCCGAACGCCGCCGCGAGCACCAGCCAGACCGCCGCGAAGAATACCGCGTAGCGGTTCCACTCCACACCGAGCCAGACAGCCTCGCGCGCGCCCACCGCGTCAATCAGCAGCCCCCACAGCACCGGCGCCAGCCCGCACGCGAGGCTCGTCAACACCGAGTAGAGCGCGAAGCAATGGCTGCGCGCCATCGCCGGGATCACCGCCATCGCCAGCCGCGTGTTGGCCATGTTCACCAGCGACGCGAACAGGCCCATGAAGAATTGCAGCGCGAGGATGAACGACAGCCGCACCGGCGCGACGCCGCCCGCCAGCGCCAGCCAGCCCGCCACGATCACCAGCCACATCGCAAATGAAAACCGCAGCACGGGTTTGCTGCCGAGATGATCCAGCCGCGAGCCGAGAATCCACAGGCTGCTCAGCCCGCCGAGGAACGAGACGGAGGTCACCGCGAGAATCGTCCCCTCCGTCAGCAGCGCCTCCGTCTTCAGATAGACCACCGTGAACGCGCTCAGCCCGCCGTAGCCGACAAACCACACGATCACCGACCGCAGCAGCTTCCGGAACGCCGGCATCCGCGCCAGCTCCAGCCACGGCACGCGCCCCTTCGAGCCGGGCGGCTGCGCCGGCGGCTCCGCGTCCGGCATCCGGTTCAGATACACCAGGCTCGCCGCGCCCATCAGCCCGCTGAACGCGAACAGCGCCGCGAACTGCCACGCCTGCGGGTCGTGCGCGAGACACGCCGCCGACAGCAGGAAGCTCACGAAACTCGATACGTTCACGCTCGCCGCGTCCCGCACGAGGTAGCGCCCCCGCAGCGACTCCGGCACCAGCGTCGTCAGCCACGGCAGCCACGCGCAGCTCGAGATGCCGCGCGAGAGGTTGAACCCGAACAGCAGCGACAGCATCAGCACCAGTTGCGTGGTCGCGTCGAGAAACGCCCCCGTCAGCGGCACCAGCGCCATGCCGAAGATGAACGCCACGCGCGTCCCCCACCCCGCCAGCACGAACCGCCGGTAGCCGATCCGGTCCACGTGGGCCGACGCGGGGATCTGGAAGATCACCAGCAATGGCGTCATGCCGGCGATGATGCCCAGCACCGTCGCGCTCGCGCCGAGGCCCTTGGCGTAGAGCACCATCGGGCTGTTGAGGATCACCTGGAACGAGAGCGCGTTGAACACCGCAAACAGATACGCGTTGTTCATCCCCGGCGGAAATTTGTCGTGTGTCGTGCTCACGTGGTAGGCCCGAAAGCCGGAAGAACATCCCCGGCTTGCGTCTCATTCGCCGTCCGGCACCAATCCTCCCGGCAACGGTTGGAACGTGGGAATCTCGCGCACGGCCGCCGCGGCCTGACGCAGTTCGTTCTGGAGCGCGGATGACAAGCCGCTCAAATCACCGTCCACGAACGACGTGAGGGCCTTGAGCGAAATCATCGGATTGAACTGCGCGCCGTAAACCGCTTGGGCCGCCCCCAACGCCTCTGCCAACGCAATCCCGTTATGAAGCAGCGCCTGGATATCAAGATAATCCCGCGACTCGGCGCGCTGCTGGATCACCGCCATCTTGCACGCGGCGATGTCCAGCAACGAAGCCACGCGCACGGCCCCATCCTCGGTCCATTCGGGGTCTCGCACGCGGCCCAGTGTCAGGCCGAAGAAGGAGAGCTTCACAGGCTCCGGCCTGTGGACCACCACCGTCAGCGTGTTGGGCGCCAGTTGCCGGACCGTTGCGTCCTTGAGGACCGGCAGCGATCGCAGCAATTCATCCGGGTAAACGGGCGCGTTGGCAAAGAAATCGAAATCCACCGACTCCCGGTGTCCGAGCCGCAGGGCCAGCGCCGTGCCGCCATAAAGCACAAATCGCCGCGGCACTTGTTTCAACTCCGGCCACAGCGCCCGTTGGGGCGCCGGCAAGGCGGGAACTTTGGCGGCGAAGCTCATCGGAAGGAACGCTGCGGCATGGGCGGCTCGCTCAGGCCAAAGACCGCGTGCCAGTAGCTCCACGAGCGCCGGTCAAACACGCCGGGCGGGGCTTCGTTGAGGATCTCACGCAACGCGTCCTTTCCGTAAGCCTCTTGGATCGTCCGCACTTCCTGCCATGTCCCAAGCGCCATCACTTGCGCCAAGAATCTCACGGGCTGGCTCAATGATACCTCCGGCGGCTGCCACCATATTAACTCGGCGGCGATTTGCCGCAGGCTGGCGAGCCGTTCTTGTTTTGGGGCAGTCACATTCTCCATAGAATCAACATGGGTTCACGCTCGACTGCACGCAGTATAGCTGTCGCGGCCTGCGATTGAAAGGGGCAACCGCAAATCATCCTGCCCGCCCCGCCTCGGCTGGCGAAGCAGGCCGGCCGCCTACCGCAGGTTCTTCGTCTCCGCCAGCTTCCACGTGTCGCCTCCGTCGGGCGACATCAGCACGGTGCGACGGCGGCCGAGGTGGTCGTTGCGGTAGAACCAGAACGTGGACCAGTAGTCGTAGGAGATAAAAAGCCGCCCCTTCCGGTCCATCGTGAGCCGGTGGTAGAAGACGCTGTATTCCGAGAACGGCGGCACGATCAGGATGCGCGGCGGTTCCCACGGCTGGCCGGGGCGTTTCCGCTGATAGGCGAGCGTCGCGTAGTGGCTGGCGGGAAACGGATCCACGCCCGTTCGCCACAGCCGGAACACCGAGTGCAACGTATCATCCGGCCCGCACACCATGCCGATGTAGGTCTGGTTGAGGTTCTCGCCCGCAGGCACCGCCTCGGTCCATCCGGCGCCGGCGTCGTTCGGCTTCAGCGAGCGCGCATAAGGGAACGGCCGGCCATGAGTGCCCCCCAGCACATGCAGGTAGCCTTTGCTGTCCATCGTGATGCTCGGCGAATTGTGGATGTCATTCGCCGGCGCGCCGTAGCCGACCAGCGCGGGCTTGCCGAGCTGCCCCGTCTCGCGGTCATACGTGGCGACGTAGGCGGGGACGCCGGCGACCTTCACCTTCGGGTCGGTGGCTTCGCCCCAGACGATGTGGACCTTGCTGCCACGGGACACGACGGACGAAGGGATGCCGGAATGCGACGCCAGGCCGATGCACTGCTTGCTGATGAGGATCGGCTCGCCCATCACCAGGCGGCCATCCACTTTCTTCGGCAGGAACAATTCCAAATCGTGGAGCGCGCGCCAGAACAACTTCTCGTCCTTCGCCGTCCGCGTGTAGCGCAGGATCGGCGGCGGCCCGTCGGGGATGTTGTGACCGGTGAACTCCTCCATGTCGAATGAGCCAGATCGGCCGATGGCGCAGGCAGCAAATGTTCGCCCGCCGTCGGTCGAGTAGGACAAGCCTGCTGTGGTGAGCGCGTAGATGGTGTCGTCTTTGTCAAACGCGATCTTCGAGCAGAGCAAACCGGGCAGTTTGAAGGTCGTCCATCGTCCGTCGCGCAGCGTCGCGATGCCGTCGCCGGTCAGGATGAACGGCTGGTTCCGCTGGTCGAAATAGACCTGGTTCTCGACCGGGAAGTCGGGCAAATGGCCGAACTGCTCGTTCTCATGCTGCCACGGCTTCAGCACGAGGGGCATCGCGAGCGGCTTCGTCGCCGGCGCTTCGTCCGCCTTCATGGTCAACGTCGAATACGTCGAGAACCCGGAATCATCCAGCGGTGTCGCGCGCACATGGCAGACGCGCGATTGGCCCGCCTCCGGCGCGGTGCAAGCGACTGTCACCGTCGCGGCTTTCCCCCGGCCAAGCTTCACGCTCTCGGTGGACAACTTCGCGGGCCACGCACTGCTGGGAAACTCCAGCTTCAGTTGGATCGCTCGCTCACGCCTCGCGTCGTTGCGCACCTGAAGCGCGATCTCCGTCTGCTTGCCCGGCTGGCCATAGACCGTCCGGCTGTAGGGCGTCAACAGCCAGCGGTTCTCCAGCCACGGAAACCACGACTTCGGATCGGGCGTCCAGCAAGCGATGTTCGGCAGGAGATCGCTGTCCTCCCACCGCGTCACGCCGTCAATGTTGAGGACGGCCTGCGCCGACGGGAAATGCAGCCGCCACGGCACGGCGTCGCGGTGGACCTTCGCAGCGAACTCGTGCGATGCCTTGTCCAACGTGGCGATGACGGCACCGTTCGCGTCGAACATCTGCGGCGCGGCTGCGCCTTTCGGCAAGCCAGACAGTTCAACGCTGAACGCCCCGCGACGCGGCAGGAAACACACGTCCGCCGGCAGTTCGGGACTCGCCAGCACGATCGGCTCCTCGTGCCGCGCATCCTTGTGACCGCGGGCCGTCTCGATGAGATACTTCGGGCAGTTGGATCGGAACCCCCAGACGGCGTGCTCGCCATACCGGTCCTGCGACACGGTGATGCTCAGCACATAAACGCCCTTGCGCTCCACGCGGGCCGACAGCCGGCACCGCTGCGCCGGTCCCAGCCCGCTTCCGCGCGGCTTGCCGTCATCTGGTATCTTCGCCTCCTGCAACACCCGCCGGTCCGGCCCGGCAAGGATGGCTCGCAGTTCTGCGGGCGCATCGCTCCGGTTCCGGTCTCGCTTCTCGACCTCGATGACCAGTTCGCCCGGCTCCGCCAGGAAATAGACGCCGCCCGCGCCACCGATGAACAGGGTTGTTTCGGCTGATGCGCCGGTGGTTTCCGTTGCGGCCAACACCGAGACCAACAAGACGGGACGGAGGATTCGGATGAGAGTTTTCATCTGGAGAAGGTTACTTCGCCGGTTTCAGCAGCGATTCTTTGGTGTGCGAGAGCAGCGGCGGGATGCCCTGCAGTTGGACGTGGAAATCCTCCAGCACGCCTGTGGTCGGCTTGTCGAGGCGGAGGCTCCAGATTTCACCTGCGGCGGTGTTCTTGAGTGTGGCGACGAACTGATGCGCTTGGGAGATGTTGTCCTTCTCCTCGACCTTGTTGCCACCGGCGTCGAAGAGCGCGGCCTTCACGCACTCGGCAGCGTTTTCGCCCGACACCTTGATCGCGAATTCCTTCGTCCCCGCGGGCACCCAGAAGAAATACTGGCCGGTCGTGCCGAGGAAGTGGATGGACGAACTCTCCGAATAAACGCAGACACGGTGGCTGGCGGAGTTCACGGTGGCTGTCCAGCCTTGCGGCTCGCAGACGATCTTGTGAGCGCCGGTCTCGGCGGCTTGGAACTCGTAGGCGGTTTCCTCGCCGCCTTGCGCGTTGCGCAGTTTCGTGAGTTTGCCCGACGGCGCGACAAGACTCACTGGCACGGGCCTGGGTTCGCCTTTGCCCACGGGCCGGATCAGCACCGTGAACGACGCCTGCTGGCCGGCCTCGGCCCACAACAGCCATTCCGAAAGTCCTCGCTGTTTGGCGTGGCTGCGCTGTTTCGCGTCGAGCTTCACATCGCGCAACACAGGCTCGCAGCGCAAGCCCTTCGCGTCGAACCGTCCGATTTGCTTGAACGACCGGAACGGCATCCATTCGGCGATCAGCTTTGGCGTAAGCCGGTGCGTCGTGCGCTTGTCGCCGCGCTTCACGATGAGCGTGCCGGTGATGTCGCGCAGACCCACGCCGCCGGACATATCGTGATATGACATCGGCAGCCGGTTCTGGTTGTCCCGCACCGTGCAGTTGACGAAGCGGATGCCGCCGATGGTGTCCACGCCGTTGGCGCCGCTCGACAGCAGGATCGGTGTCATCGCCGGCTGGTTGGTGGCGGCGTGGATGATCTCGCAGTTCACGAAGCTCACGCGTGCGCCCGCCAGCGGCTTCTCGCTGACCGCGATGCCCGCGTGCTCGCTGCCCGTGAACTTGCAGTTGATGAAGTCCATCGTGCCCTTGACGCCGGCGGTGTCGGTGTCGTTGCCGGTGATGAACCGCGCCGAACTGCGACAACCACGCGAGCGGCAGTTCTCGATGCGGATGGAGATCGGCTTGGATTCGGCGTGGAGCGGCCGCAGGTAGAGCACGTAGGCGTCGCCGCGGTTGTTCTCGGAGACGCAGTTGCGCATGACGCAGTTGACGAGTTCCTCCGACGGATGGTTCGGCTCGAAATCAATCCCGGCCATCGGCGCCGTGCCCCACGTGTCTTTGAGGACGCAGTTCTCGATGAGCAGGTTGCGCGCGCTGATGACGCTGATGCCTTGGCGGTAATTGTTGACGCACGCCACGTCCTTGATGACGAAGTCCGAGCAAGGCACGCCCCGCTGCGCGACGCCGAGGTAGATGCCGTCGCCGCCGCTGTCGGCCAGCGTCAGGCCGGTCACGCGCACGCGCGAGCAACTGTGGAAGTTGAGCACATGCCGCCACTCGGCGTGCTTGTATTGCGTCTTGTCGTCGTAGTCCTGCTTCCACATCTTCAGCGTCGCGCCGTAGCCGGTCAGCGTGATGTTCTTCTTCAGCGACGCGGAGAACAACGAATCGCCCGCTCCTTTGAACGCGCCCCGCTTGGCCTGCACGATGACGCCTTTCGCAAACACGATCTCTTGGTCGCTCGCGAGCTGCATCTTGTCCACGACCCACGGCGCGCCCATGTTCTCGACGATGAGCCTCTTCGCGCCGGAATTGATGGCGGCCTGCAACGCGGCGGTCGAGTCGGCCGGGTCAAAGCCCCACCATGACGCGCGGGCTTCCTTGCGTTTGCCGGCGGCCACCTCGCGGATGGCGCGCTCGTCGGGCGGCTTCGGCGCGGGCGCTCCGGATGCGGCGGCCACGGCCAGCGCGCAGTGGATGATAAGAAGTCGCCGGATCAAGAAGGTGTGCAGCGTCATGGGAGTGTCGGGTTGGCAACGATGGCGGCGAGGCTACCATCGCGGCCATCCCACATCAACCTTGCGCCGCCCGCGGCCGGTTGTTACGGTTCGCCGCCGTGAAACTACGCGCGTTGATTTTTGCCGCGACACTGGCGGGCCTGCTCCTGCCGGCCCACGCCCAGCGTGGCATCGAGCCGGTCCACTACTTCAACCTCATCAACTGCCTGGCGCGGACACCGAACGGTTACACCAGCAGCAAGCCGGTCGGCGCGAAGGTCGTCACCGGCGGCAGCTACACCACCGAGGCGAGCCGGCAGTATTCGAAGAAGGACCGGCCGAGGAAGGTCATCCGGATCAAGATCACCGACGGCGCCTACAAGCCCAGCTTCTACGAGGAGTTCCAGAGCACCAGGGACTTCAACAACGAGCTGCCGGACGGCTACTACAGCGGCTACAAGATCGCGGGCTGTTCGGTGCACGAGCGCTACAACAGCCGCCGGCGCGAAGGCACGTTGCGCGGCGTCGTCGAGGGCCGCTTCATCGTCGAGATCACCGGCTACGACATGGACCCGGCCGAACTGGTCTCGTGGTGGCAGCGCGTCAACATCCCGATGCTCGCCGCGCTGCATTGAGGCGGGGCTGCATGAAACCCATCGTGGCCATTCCTGTCATCTTGTTCGCCGCCGCGGTGGCCGCCGGAGAGACACCCGCCCTGACGCTCGTTGTCACCGCCGACAAGCCGGCCTATCGCCATCCCGCTGCCGGCAAACCCGCGGTTGCCGCCGTTGCGCTGAAGGTGAAAAACGAATCTGCCTCGGAGGCCATCCTGGATTTTTCCACCGGGCAGCGTTACGACTTCGTCCTCTACGACAAGGGCGGCCAGGCGGTCGCCCGCTGGTCGGCGGAGCGGATGTTCACCATGGCACTGGGGCAGATGCGGCTCGCCGCGGGAGAAACGAAGAAGTTCAGCGACTCGCTCGCGCTGGCCGCCGACGGCAAGGGCCTGCCCGCGGGCGATTACGAACTCGAAGGCGTCCTCGCCTCGTCCCCGCCCCACGCCAGCAAGCGCATCAAGCTGAAAATCGCGCCGTAGGGCTATTGCGCGGCCCGGGCGATTTCCTCCGCTGCGAACTCCAGCTCCCGCCCGCCGATCGTCAATGGCGGCGTCAGCGTCAGCACGTTGCCGTGCTCCCCGCCGCCGAGCGCAAGGACGCCGCGCCGCAACAACCGCTGGACGGCGCGCTGGCAGGCCGCCGCATCGCGCAACTCGACCCCCTTCATCAAGCCGAGGCCGCGCCCCGGCAGGCGGTCCTGGAGCCGCCGCGCCCGCTCGTCGAGCCGCAGCCGTTTCATCTCCGCGATCGTGGCCAGCGCCATCGCGCAGCCGAGCGGGTTGCCGAGATGCGTGCTGGTGTGGAGCGCCTCGCCAGCGCTTTCGGGCCAGGCGTCCATCACCTCGGCGCGGCCGGCGCACGCGGCGATGGGGAAACCATTGCTCATCGCCTTGCCGACGCAGATCAGGTCCGGCACCACGCCCCAATGCTCGACGGCGAACCAGCGTCCGGTGCGGCAAAACCCCGTGTAAACCTCATCAGCGATCAACAGCGCGCCGTGCTCGTCGCAGACGCGGCGCAACATCGGCAGGAAATCATCGGGCGGGACGACCACGCCGCCGCGGCCGAGGATCGGCTCGACGATGACCGCGCCGATGCCGCGGTCGCTGTCGCGGAACGCTTCGCGCACGGCGGCCTCGGTCGGCGCGACATGGATGGTGAAGCCGGGCAGTTGCGGATGAAACGGCGCGCGGAAGAACCGCCAAGCCGTCGCGTCGAGCGCGCCGTAGGTCAGGCCGTGGTAGCCGCCGACGAACGCGATCACGCCCGGCTTTCTTGTGGCGAGCATCGCGGTCTTCAACGCCGCCTCGACGGCTTCGGAGCCGGAGTTGGCGAAAAGGATTTTCGACTTCCGATCTCTGATTCCTGATTTGCCGATCCAACGACCAAACGTGAGCGTGGAAAGTTCGGCGGCGAGGCGGACCTTGAGTTCGTTCGGATGCACGTCGCCCATGGCGTGGACGAGGCGGCCGAGCTGGCGGCGGGCGGCGACTGTGACGCGCGGGTTGTTGTGGCCGACGCTGGCGACGCCGAACGCGGCGGTGAGGTCGAGGTAGCGGTTGCCGTCGGCGTCCCACACGTTGCAGCCGCGGGCGCGCTCCCAGAACACCGGCCAGTCGCGCGAGACAAAGGTGGTGTTGCGGCACTCATGCCGGCGCAGTTCGCGCGCGAGCGCGCGCGAACGCGGGCCGGGGACGCGGGTTTTCAGGAGCGGCAGCACTAGACTCCTTTGGCGGTGGGTTCCCAGATGTATTTGTGCATCTGGAGCTGGAACCGGACGGGCAGCTTGTCCTCCAGCATGCGTTCGACCAGTTCGCGCATCGTGATCGGGTGCTGGCCCGGCGGCACGGGCTTCAACGACGGGTCGCGCTGCTCCGGCGCGAGCGGCTGCGCCCACGAGAAGAGCACAACGCATTTGTCGGTGAGCGCCAGCCGCTCGAGTTGCTGCCGCGCCCAGTCGTAGTCCTCGCGGGTGGCGATGACGAACTTGACCTCGTCGCCGCGGCGCAGCCGCGGGATGTTCTGCCAGCGGTTGCGGTCGCACTCACCGCTGCCGGGG